>NZ_JAMQQG010000054.1 GCF_023716925.1 Frankia sp. R82 | reverse complement strand
GCGCCGCTCGGGGTGAGCTTCGACGGCGCGGGGGTGAACATCGCGGTCGTCGCGCCGGGGGCGGACGCGGTCGAGTTCTGCCTGTTCGACGCCGCGGGCATCGAGACCCGCCACCGGCTGCCCGAGCGTGACGGCGGGGTGTGGCACGGCTACCTGCCGGGGGTGCGCCCGGGCGCGCACTACGGGCTGCGGGCCCACGGGCCGTACGACCCGGGCCGCGGGCAGCGGTACAACCCGGCGAAACTGCTGGTCGATCCGTATGCCCGGCTGCTCACGGGCACGCTGCGGGCCGACCCGGCGATCTACGGGTACGGCGGCGGCGATCCGTACGGACGCGACCCGGACCCGCGCGACTCCGCACCGTATGTGCCCCACTGCGTGGTCACGGACCCGCACGGCCACCCGGACGAGCACGAGCCGGGCCAGCCGCCGGCTGGCGGCGCACCCGGGCATCCGGCCGCGAACCGACCGGCGACGCCGTGGTCCCATACTGTGATCTACGAGGCGCACGTGCGGGGTCTGACCCGCCGGCACCCGGGGCTGCCCGAACACCTGCGCGGCACCTACGCGGGCCTTGCGCATCCGGTGATCGTGGACCATCTGATCCGGCTGGGAGTCACCGCGATCGAGCTGCTGCCGGTGCACGCCTCGGTCTCCGAGCCGATGCTGCTCGAGGCCTCGAAAACCAACTACTGGGGGTACAACAGCCTGGCGTTCTTCGCCCCGCAGGCCGCCTACGCCGCCAGCGCCGATCCGATCGCCGAGTTCCGGGCCATGGTGGCCACGCTGCACGCCGCCGGCATCGAGGTGCTGCTCGACGTCGTCTACAACCACAGCGCCGAGGGCAGCGAGCGGGGGCCGACGCTGTCACTGCGCGGGCTGGACAACACCACCTACTATCGGGTGGAACCGACCGACCCACGGCGCTACCGCGATGTCACCGGCTGCGGCAACACTCTCAACGTGACGAACCCGCATGTGGTGAAGCTGATCTGCGACTCGCTGCGTTACTGGGTCGCCGACATGGGTGTCGACGGGTTCCGCTTCGACCTCGCCAGTGCCCTGGCCCGTAACCCGGACGGCTTCGACCCGTCGGCCCCGCTGCTCACCGCCATCCACGCCGACCCGGTCCTGTCCACGGTGAAACTGATCGCCGAGCCCTGGGACGTCGGTGCGTACGGGTACCAGGTCGGGGCGTTCCCCGCGCCGTGGGCCGAGTGGAACGGCCGCTTCCGCGACACGGTGCGCGACGTCTGGAACGGGCGCACCAGTGGCGTCGCCGACCTCGGCTACCGGCTCACCGGCTCGTCCGACCTGTTCGAACACGGCGGACGTCGACCGTGGGCGTCGGTCAACTTCATCACCGCCCATGACGGTTTCCCGCTGGCCGATCTCGTCTCGTACGCGACGAAGCACAACGAGGCCAACGGCGAGGGCAACCGGGACGGCGACTCCGACAACCGGTCGGCGAACTACGGCGTGGAGGGCCCCACCGACGACCCGGCCATCCTCGGGCTGCGCCGCCGGGTGCGCCGCGGGCTGCTGACCACCCTGCTGCTGTCCGCCGGCGTGCCGATGCTGCTCGCCGGGGACGAGTTCGGCCGCACCCAGGGGGGCAACAACAACGGCTACTGCCAGGACAACGAGACGTCCTGGCTGAGCTGGCCCACCGCGCAGCTGCCCGGCGGCTCGCAGCCGCCCGCCGGTCCGGACCCGCGCGGCACCGACGATCCCGCGGGCAGCGATCCGCTGCTGACGCGGCTGGTCTCGGGGCTGGTGGCATTGCGCGACGAGCTGGGTTCGCTGCACCGCGACCGGTTCTTCCACGGTGGCGAGTCCGGTCCGGAGCAGCTCGCCGACATCACCTGGCTACGGGTGGACGGGCAGGTGATGTCACCGGCGGACTGGTGGGCCGCCCGCCTGGTCACCCTGGTGGCCCACATCGCCGGCACCCCCGCCGAGCGCACCCACCCCCCCGCCGACGGCGCGGGAGGCGACGAGCCGGGGCTGCTGTGCATCCTGCATCCGCACGGGGAGGACACGGTCGTCACGCTGCCCGGCGTGCCCTGGGCCGAACGGTTCGAACTGCTGCTGGACACCGCCGAGGACGATCTCGGCGGGTTCGCGGCGCCGCAGCCGGCGCCGCGGCGGGTGCTGGCCCCCGGGGCGCCGCTGGCCGTGTGCGCCCGCAGCGTCGTGCTGCTGCGGGCGCAGCCACCGGCGGCCACGGATCGGTGACCACCTACCTACCGCCGCCGGCCTCCGGCTGGCTGGGCGGGCCGGCTACGGATTGGTGACCAGGCCGAGTTCGGCGACGCTCGCGGCGAGCGGGTGGCGGGGCAGGACCCGCACGGTGTACCCGAACGGGCCGGTGCGCCCGAGCGGGATGGTGCCCTCGTAGCGCTGGGCGCCCTCGCCGTCCTCGACCTGCTGCAGCGACAGCGTGGCCGGGGCGGTGATCCGGTCGGCGAGGTCCACCCGGCCGTAGGAGGCGATCACGTCGACGTCGGTCGGGGCGAGCCCGCCGAGGTCGACCGTCGCCCGGACCACCAGCGACTGGCCCACCTGCGGCGTGTCACCGAGACCGGCGGAGTCGACGTTGAGCACCCGCACGCCCGACCAGGCCCCCCGCACCCGCGCCTTCCAGGCCGCCAGGTCACGCGCACCGGCCAGGCCGTCGGCGGCGGCGGCCCGCGCCGACACCCCGGCCGGCAGGTAGTAGCGCTCGACGTACTCCTGCACCATCCGGCTGGCCAACACCTGCGGGCCGAGCGTGGACAGCGTGTGGCGGACCATCGCCGTCCAGCGCCGCGGCGACGAGCCGGGGGCCTCCCGGTCGTAGAACCGGGTGGCCACGGTGTTCTCGATCAGGTCGTACAGCGCGGCGGACTCGATGTCGTCACGGCGATCGGGATCCTCGACGCCGTCCGCGGTGGGGATCGCCCAGCCGTTCTGGCCGTCGTACATCTCGTCCCACCAGCCGTCCCGGATGGACAGGTTCAGGCAGCCGTTGAGCGCCGCCTTCATCCCGGACGTGCCGCAGGCCTCCAACGGGCGCAGCGGGTTGTTCAGCCAGACGTCCGACCCGGAATACAGGAACCGGGCCATGCCGATGTCGTAGTCAGGCAGAAAGACGATCCGGGCCCGGACGGCCGGGTCGTCGGCGAACTGGACGATCTGCTGGACGAGCTGCTTGCCGCCGTCGTCGGCGGGATGCGCCTTGCCGGCGATGACCATCTGGATCGGCCGTTCGGGGTGCAGCAGCAGACGGCGCAACCGGTCCCGGTCACGCAGCATCAGGGTGAGCCGCTTGTAGGACGGCACCCGGCGGGCGAAGCCGATCGTCAGAATGTCCGGGTCGAACACCGACTCGATCCAGTCGAGTTCGCCCGGCGCCGCGCCGCGTTCGAGCCAGGAGGCCCGAAGCCGGCGGCGGACCTCGGCGACGAGACGTTCCCGCAGCACCCGGCGCGCCGCCCAGACAACGTCGTCGTCCAGGGTGGCGAGCGCGTCGAAGCCGGCGGCGTCGTCGCCGCGCAGACCCGGGCCGGCCGCCCGCTCGGCGAGGTCCAGCACGGTGCGCGACACCCAGGTCGGGGCGTGCACGCCGTTGGTGACCGAGCCGATCGGCACCTCGGCGGCGTCGAACCCGGGCCACAGGCCCGCGAACATCTCCCGGCTGACGATGCCGTGCAGTTTGCTGACCCCGTTGGACCGCTGGGCCAGGCGCAGTCCCATGTGCGCCATGTTGAACACGTTCGGGTCGGCCTCGACACCGAGGTCGAGGATCCGTTCTACCGCCACCCCCGGCCACGCGTTGTCCCCGCCGAAGTGCCGGGCGACCAGGTCGCGGGGGAACCGGTCGATGCCGGCGGGCACCGGGGTGTGGGTGGTGAACAGCGTGCCGGCGCGGGCGGCCTCGAGCGCCTCGTCGAAGCTCAGGCCCGTCTCGACCAGCTCGCGGATGCGCTCCAGGCCGAGAAAGCCGGCGTGCCCCTCGTTGGTGTGGTAGACCTCCGGCGCGGGCGTCCCGGTCACCGCCGCGTACGCGCGCAGGGCCCGCACGCCGCCGATGCCCAGCAGCATCTCCTGCAGCAGCCGGTGGTCGGTGCCGCCGCCGTAGAGCCGGTCGGTGACCCCGCGCTCGGCCGGCTGGTTGTCCTCGACGTCCGAGTCGAGCAGCAACAGCGGGACCCGGCCGACCTGCGCCTTCCAGATCTGGGCGTGCAGGGTCCGGCCCTCGGGCAGCCCGACGGCGACCTTCACCGGACGCCCGGCGGCATCGGTGAGCTGGGTCAGCGGCAGGCCGTGCGGGTCGATTCCCGGGTAGCGCTCCTGCTGCCACCCGTCCCGCGACAGCGACTGGACGAAGTACCCCGCCCGGTACAGCAGGCCCACCCCGATGATCGGCACGCCGAGGTCGCTGGCCGTCTTGAGATGATCACCAGCGAGAATGCCCAGACCCCCGGAGTACTGCGGCAGCACTTCGGTGATGCCGAACTCCGGGGAGAAGTAGGCGATCGCCGCGGGCGCGCCCGAGGCGTGCTGCCGCTGGTACCACAGGTCCGTGCTCAGATAGTCCTGCAGGTCGTCGGCAAGATCGGTCAGGCGGCGGACGAACCGGCGGTCGGCGGCCAGCGCCGCGAGTCGGTCATGGTCGACCTCGCCGAGCAGGCGGACCGGATCTCCCTTGGTCGCCCGCCACAGTTCCGGATCCACCGACTCGAACAGGTCGAGCGTCTCGGGATGCCAGGACCAGCGGAGATTCAGAACAAGTTCCCCCAGTGGAGCAAGCTGCTCCGGGAGCTGCGCACGGACGGTGAACCGTCGGAGGGCTCTCACGAAGTGGTGAGCCTAGACAGTCCGAGTGACGTCAGCACACGCGGGTTCGACCAGCGGGGTACGCTCGCCGAACAACTCGCCGCCCAGACGGCCGATCAGTCGCTTTCCTGCACGATTCGCCCGGTTGGAGCGCCCTGTTCGTCGTCAGCCGGCGGCTCATTCCTCGTCGTCGCGGGCGCCGCGCACCCGGTCGGCGATGACGGCCATGACGGCCGGGTCGCGCAGCGTCGTGACGTCACCGAGTTCCCGGCCGGCGGCGACGTCCCGCAACAGTCGGCGCATGATCTTGCCGGAGCGGGTCTTGGGCAGGTCGTCGGCCCAGATGATGCGCCGCGGCCGGGCCAGTTTGCCGATCCGCCGGGCGACATGGTCGCGCAGCTCCGCCTCGACGGAGGCGTCACCGACCCGGTCCCCGGCGAGCGTCACGAACGCGACGATCGCCTGCCCGGTCTGCTCGTCGGGTTCGGCGACGACGGCGGCCTCGGCCACCGCCTCGTGGGCGACGATCGCCGACTCGACCTCGGCGGTGGACAACCGGTGCCCCGACACGTTGATCACGTCGTCGATCCGGCCGATGATCCAGAAGTAGCCGTCGGCGTCGAGGCGGGCCGCGTCACCGACCACGTAGGTCGTCGGACCGAACCGGGAGAAATAGGTTTCGACGAACCGCTTGTCGTCCTTGTAGAGGGTGCGCAGCATCGACGGCCACGGCCTGGTGATCACCAGGATGCCGGTGCCCTCGGTGACCGGCGCACCGTCCTCACCGAGCAGCGCCGGGCTGATACCGGGCAGGGCCCGGGTCGCCGATCCGGGCTTGGTGGTCGTGACACCGGCCAACGGCGAGATGAGCACCGAGCCGGTCTCGGTCTGCCACCACGTGTCGACGATCGGGCAACGGCCGCCGCCGATGACCAGGTGATACCACAACCAGGCTTTCGGGTTGATCGGCTCGCCGACCGTTCCGAGCACCCGCAGCGAGGAAAGGTCATGACGCCCCGGATACTCCGGGCCCCACTTGATGCAGGTGCGGATCGCGGTCGGTGCCGTGTAGAACACGGTGACCTTGTATTCCTCGATGAGCTGCCACCAGATGTCACGATCCGGGTAGTCCGGCGCTCCCTCGTACATCACGGACGTCGCACCGTTCGACAGGGGTCCGTACACGATGTACGAATGTCCGGTGATCCATCCGACGTCAGCGGAACACCAGTACACGTCGGTGTCCGCGTCGAGGTCGAACACCATTCGATGGGTGTACGTCGCGCCGAGCAGATAACCGGCGGTGGTGTGCAGAATTCCCTTCGGCTTCGCCGTGGACCCGGAGCTGTACAGAATGAACAGAGGATGCTCGGCCGGTAGCGACACGGCCGGGCAGTGCGGGTCGGCCGCGGCAAGCAGCTCGTCGTACCAGATGTCGCGACCCGGCGTCATCGGCACCTCGCCGGGGTGCTCTCCCGGGCCACGCACGACCACGATGTGTGCAAGTGCCGGCAGATCCCCGAGCTCGGCGTCGACAGCGGCCTTCACCTCGGCCCGCCGGCCCTTGCGCCGCGCCCCGTCGACGGTGATGAGCACCTTCGCCTCGGAGACCTCCATCCGCTCCCGGACCGCGGACGGCGCGAATCCGCCGAAAACCACGTTGTGCACGGCCCCGATCCGGGCGCAGGCCAGCATCGCAGCCGCCACCTCGGGAATCATCGGCAAAAAGATGCCGACGACGTCCCCGGCCACCACCCCCAGCCCACGAAGGCCGTTCGCCAGCCGCTCGGTGTCGGCAAGTAGCTGCGCGTAGCTGACGTCGCGCCGCTCCCCCTCCTCCCCACGCCAGTGAAAAGCCACCCGATCGCCGCGCCCGGCGGCGACATGACGGTCCAGGCAGTTCGCCGAGAGGTTCAGCTCGCCGTCGGCGAACCAGGTGTAGAACGGCGGGTTGCTGTCGTCAAGCACCTGAGTGAATGGCTTTTCCCAGGTCAGCAGGTCGCGGGCGGCGTCGGCCCAGAACTGCTCGGAATCGGCGTTCGCTGCGGCCAGATCGGCCTCGACGGAGCGGCGGCGGGTGAACTCCGCCGGCGGGTCGAACCGCTCCACCGCCAACATGTCCTCAAGCGCGACTTCCAGGTCGGTCACGGTTCCTCCCACATCAGTGTGTCTGGGATCGGCTGGGTCCTGGGACCGGCGATGTCCAGGATCCGAGGCGTTCGGAGCCCGATCTACCCGAGACCCGAACTGTCCGGATCGGATCACCGGTCTACCACGAACGGTCGTGCCAGGGCAGCCTCGACTCCCCCACCTCGGCCGACAGTACGCAGCCCCGCCAGGCCCACATCGGCGTCCGCCGTGCCGTGCCGGTGTCGGCGCTGCGCCGGTGCCGGTGTCACATCCCGGTCGCACCGGTCGTGCCGCGTCGGTGCATGCCGCACCAGCGACCCCTTGACGGAGGCAATGTGTTCTTTCTGCCGGGTGTCTGCACGGCCGAGAGGACCGCTGTCTTCGCTACAGGACTCGACGTCCGTTTCGTCCCCAGGGAGGAGGCGGCAGGGCGGGCGGAAGGGAGGGTCAGAGTCGGGTGGTTGGCATGGGGTGGTCGGCATGGATGCGGTCCAGCAGGGCGGCGAGCAGTTGTTCGCCGGCGAGGCCGCCCGCGTCCGCGGTGATGGTGACGTGGGGGGCCGTCCAGGCGAGTTCGTGCAGTTCACCGTGCGCCGGTCGGACGGCGGCGTCGGCGGCGAGCAGCATCGGGATGTCCAGGACGGAGTCCCCGGCGGCCAGCTGGACGCGGGTGCCGGTGCGGCGGCGCACCTCGTCCACGGCCCGTTGTTTGGTCAGGGCGACGGGCACCAGGTAGACCTTGCGGCCCTGCTGCGACACCGACCAGCCGCCCGCCTCTGCCCGGGCCGTGAGCGCGGTGAGGTCGGGGATGTCGGTCCGGGCGTGCGCGACCACATAGACGAACAGGTCGTCGGCGGTGCGCACGAGGCGGGCCCAGCCGGCGGCGAACTGCTCGGCGTGCGCGAGCATCTCGGCCAGCGGCGCACAGTCGGTGAGATCCGCGGCGACGGTGGCCGCCCAGGCGGGATCCGGTTCGCCGTCGACGAGCAGGTGCCCACCGTTCGCGGCGATCGCGTACCGGGGTCGGATGCCCAGGTCGACCCGGCGGTACTGGGCGAGGGTCCGGGTGGTCACGGGGACCACGACGGCGACCCGGTCCAGCTCGGCGAGCAGCGTCAGTTCGCCGACGGTGGCATACGACTGCGGCGCCCCGTTGTACCGCTCGACCTCCACCACCTCCGCCGGCTCCGCGCCGGCCACCGGGCCCACCGTCTGGCCGCCCCCTGCTGGCAGGTCCTGCGCCGGTGAGGTCACCGGGACGGGCAGGAGCAGCGAGCGGGCGGAGAAGATCAGCGTCTTGTCCAGGTCGAGCGCGGCCAGGTGCACCGGCACCCGACCGGCGGCGGTCGGATCGGACCCCGTTCCGGGGCGAGCGTTGGTCACCGGGCCGGAATCTGTCACGGAGTCGGCGGGCGCCAGCGGGCGCCGGGGGTGTGGAAGGTCGTCGTGGCGCCGAGAGGGCGAACCAGGCCGACGCAGGAGAACGGCAGGTCGGCGCGCTCCTCGACCGGGACGCCACGGTCGGCGGCCAAGGCGAGCACATGGGCGAGTTCGTCCTCGCGGCCGGGGGCGACGAGGATGCGCCAGGGCACCCGGCGCAGCAGCACCCGGGTCGCCTCGCCGACGCCGGGCTTGACCATGACGACGTCGGGGATGTCGTAGTCGGCGGCGATGCGCTCCACCGCCGCCCAGCCCGCCCAGGTCGGCGTGCGGTCGGCGGCCCACAGGACCGGCCAGGCCGCGTCGACCTCGTCCGCGACCGCGTCGAACTGCGCCACGATCGTCTCGATGAAATGGCGGGAGAGGTCGTGCGGTGCCAGTTCCCGGTAGAACTTCGCGCCGTGGAAGTCGTCCGGGCCGATGTGCTCGGCGTTGAGCACGGTGCGGCTCACCAGGCCGCTGACGGTGGAGTTCAGGCAGGCGCTGGGGATGAGGAAGTCGTCGCGGGTGCCGTAGAGGGAGACACAGCGGGCCGGGTCCGCGAGCACGGCGAGGGTGTCGTCGAGACCGAGGCCGGCCAGGGCCTCGGTGAGGACCCGGGTCATCACGCCCTTTCCGGTCCAGCCGTCGACGAACTGGATCGCCGCCCGGTCGAACCGGTCGGTCAGGTGGCGCACGGCGTTCATGTCCACCCCCCGATCCTTGATCACCGAGATGGCGTGGTGTGGGACGTCCAACCCGTGCCGGAAGCCGTACCAGCGGCGCATCAGGATGCCGACCGGGGTGCCGGCGCGGGCGATGGAGACCAGCACCGGATGCGGCTTGGTGACCCGCACCAGCTCCGCGACCACCCCGGTGGCCAGTGCCACCCGCCGGGCCGAGCGCTCCAGGGCCTGGTGGTAGAGCTGCAGGTAGCTGTCGTCGGGCTGGTACTCGACCGGAAGGTCCTCGGAGTAGTGCCGGCCGGCCTGCATCGCCTCCTCCCGGTCCTCGGTGGGCCGTTCGAGGTCGACGTCGCTGAGGTCGGTGAGCAGGAACGTGACGTCCGCCGGGTCGTAGGATCCCGACCCGATCGTCTGTACTGGCCTGGTCATCGGTGTGGGGTGTCCCCTCGGAGGCGGGTCGGCGGCAGGTCGGCGGCGACGGTGAGCACGGTGACGGCGGCGCACGCGCGCAGCCGGGCGACGAGGCCGGACGGATCGGCGGTCGGGATGGGCGCGGTGGCGTCCACACCCGCATCGATGATCACGACGATGTCGTCGTACTGGCCGGGACGCACGTTGTAGACGTGGCTGGCCCGACGTGGGTCGTCCGGGGCGGGGAAGGTGAGCGCGCTGCGGATGGCACAGCCGTCGGCGTCGAGGGGATGGACCGGGGAGCGCGTCGTCGACTGGTAGCGGACCTCACCCTGGCCGCCGCGGGCGAGGGCCGCCGCGATCCGCATCGGTACGTACATGAACTCCTCGGTGCCGAGCACCAGGGTGCGCCCGCGCGGTTCGGTCAACGCCGCCCGCACGGTGGCGGCGAGCGGATCGAGCAGCGCGTCGAGTCGACGGCCGTCGCGCGACGACCAGCCGAACCGCCCGCCGTCGGGCAGATCCGCCGGCCAGGCAGCGGCCAGCCACCGTACCGACGGATCCCACCCGGCACCAGGCTGTCCGGCACCAGCCGGACCGGTCGGCCCCGCAGCGGTCGCGGGACCGGGATCAGGATCCGGGTCGGGGGGGGACGGGGCGAACCGGGCGCGGATGCGGGCCGCCCGCTCGGCGATGTCCGGGGGAACGGCGACGGTCGCGGCGATGAGGGACACGACGTCGATGCGCACCGCGAGTTCGGCGGCGAGCTCCGCGAACGCCGCCCGGGCGGGGGCCGGTCGGGCATCCACCAGCGCCGCCACCACATAGTGCGCCCGGGGGGCGTGGGCGTGCAGGATCCGGATCGTGCCCAGCGCGGTGCGTCCCGTGGACAGCTCGTCATCGACGAGGACGATCGGCCGGCCGTCGCGCAGGATCGCCGGGTCGCGCGGCACCAGCCAGTGGAACGAGGCGTGCGAGTGCGACTCGGTGAACTCCAGCACCGGTGACACGCCGGGGGTGTCGCGGCGGGTGGTGTGCAGGTAGTGGCTGCCCGGCAGGCCGTCGGCGACCGCATGGCCGAGTGCCGTCGCGGTCTCGCAGTAGCCGATGACCAGCGGTCCGCGCGCGACCACGGCCACATCCTCGATCACGGCAGCATCGACCGCGGCAGCACCAGCATCGACAGCCGCCATGGCCGGGATGAGACCGGGCAGGCGGCGGACCTGGGCGGCCAGCTGGCGGCCGGCGGCCAGGGCGACGGCCGGGTCGACCGGCAGGTGCTTGCCGAGCACCCGGCTGACCAGCAGATGCGCCCGACGCGGATTGCGCCGCAGGGCGAGGCCGACCAGGGCGTCCAGGCCACCCCCGGACTCGTCGGCGGTCACCTCGGTGACGAGACCGAGCTCCGACCACAGCCAGTCCGCGTCCGTAGCCGGACCTGCCGTGGTGGTCATCGGCCCGCTCCGGCAGGTTCGGCGGAGGCGCCGGGGGCGGCGGCGGCGGAGGCGGCGAGAACCTCGACGAAGGTGTCGCCCTCGCGCAGGACACCGAACGCGCGGGCGCGGCGCAACACCGCCTCGGCCCAGGCCCGGTGCGGGCCGAGTTCGTTCATCTTGTTGGCGTAGCTCGAGCGGCGCACCCCGCCGGCGTTGCCGGTCTGGGCGTTGCCGGTGAGGATCGACTCGGCGTCGGCGTACTCCTCCTGGCTGACGACGTGCAGGGCGTGCACGGCGGGGATGTGGCTGGGATGGATGACCGTCTTGCCGCACAGGCCGTTGGCCCGGTCAAGGACGACCTCGCGGATGAGCCGGTCGAGGTCGGAGGAGACCAGGGCGCTGCGCATCCGGACGGCCTGCTCCCCGTCGACACCCTCGGCCTGCTCGAACGGCGTCACCCGCAGGGAACTGACGAACAGCCGCTCGGCGGCGGCGAAGTACTCCCACACCGGGCCGGTGACGATGTGGTCACCGCCGCGGGCGCAGATGTTCACGATGTCGGCGATGCAGTCGCGCACCACGGCGATGTCGTAGATCGTGAGGTCGCGGTCCCGGCGCAGGCCGAACAGGCCGCACAGGTCGGTGGCACCGAGGCGGATCGCGAGCACCTGGTCGGCGTGCTTGTCCACCAGCCGGCGGACCGCGCCGAGCGCCTCCACCCGGGTCTCCCGGTTGATCACCGGGGGGCTCTCCAGCACCGGCATCGCCCACAGCGGCCGACCGATCGTGTCGGCGGCCCGCAGCACCGCCTCCAGCGCGACCTCACCGCCGTCCTCGGAGAACTTGGGCAGGACGAACCCGGCGAGGCAGGCTGCCCCGGCGGCGCCGAGCCGGCCGATGAGATCGGGAATCTGGTTCACGGCGCGGACCCGGACGAACAGCAACGGCATTCCGGTGCCCGAGCGCGGTGGGTCGTCGGCGAGGTCGCGCAGGGCGGTGACAACGTTCGCCTCGGCGAGGGCGACCTCGGTGTCGGCGATCGCGTCCTCCAGGCACAGCACCATGGACGTCACCCCGGCCGCGGTCTGGCGACGCACGTCCTGGGCGAGCCGGAAGCGGGTGCCGGGCGCGTAGAGGGTGGCGCCCAGCGCCGTGGCGAGCAACCGGCGGTCGCCGTCGGCGGGGATCTCCTCCGGTGGCCGGTGAAACAGAGCCTCGACCACCGGGGGGTCGAGGAAGGCGAAGTGGCGCACGCGGCGATCTCCTCGTCTCCCGCGGCGACGTCACCCGACCCATGTCCTGACCGTCGTTCGGTCTGGCACCCGGGGTCCCATCGCCAGGCGCCAGACCGAAGCCGACAAGATCGTGAAACGTCGCGTTTGGGGTGACGGTACCCGTCCACCCAGGTCCGGCGACAGACCATGACAGTCATCAACCAGATGACATTTTTCTGTCACCCTATGGTCATTGTCGCGCCAGCTGCCGATCCGAACGATGCCCACCGCAAAAAGCGGGGCCACCCCTGCACATCGGCAGGGGTGGCCCCGCTGTCACCGGCGCGTCGGGGACCCGCGCCGGCCGGGATCAGCTGGCGAGATCAGCCCGTGCCGGTGCCGAACAGGGTCTTGTACTCGGCGGCGGACTTGGGGTTCTGACCACCATTCATGATCGTTGAGCAGACGTTGCCGGGGGCGGCGTCGGCAAAGTAGGCGTCGTAGCCCATCGCCGTCCCGGCCGACTTGAACGTGTCGTACATCTTCTTGATGTAGAAGGGGTTGTCCCCACCGCCGTCACCGGAGCAGGACGCCACGCCCCACTCGCCGACGCCGACCTTCTTCCCGTGCTGCTGGGCGAACCGGATCACGTAGCACAGGCCGTTGACGTCCTCGCACTGCTTGTTCCAGGTCGCGTCGTCCTTGGACGCCGGGAAGTGGTCGTAGGAGTCGATGCCGACGTAGTCGACGTACTGGTCGCCGGGGTAGGCGCTCCACGGGCTGTTGCCGCTGGGCACCGGCGAGGCGTGCGCGTTGAACGTCCAGTCGATCTTGACCTGCGGGTCGGTGGAGCGGATCGCGGCGGAGATCTTCTGGAAGCAGGTCTTGAACGCGGCTGCGTCCGAGTCGCTGTGCCAGTACATGAAGGTGCCGTTGAACTCCCAGCCGATCCGGACGATCGAGTCGGCCCGGTTGTGGGCGACCAGGGAGGTACCGAGCTTCTTCCACTGGTCGTCATAGGCGCCCGTGGCACACTCGCCGTTGCTGCCCTGCCCCTGGGGGTAGGTCGGCTCGCTGATGAGCAGCTTGCCGGGGAAGGTCTTGAACTGATCCATCAGCGAGGTCGGGTCGACCAGGCCGCCCCAGCCGGCGGTGCGGGTGGTGTAGACGTGCACCAGGTCGTTGGGCCGGCCCCGCCAGTTGCCGAACTGGGTGAGCGAGGCCAGCTGGTGCGACTGGTAGCCGGACATCCAGGGCAGACCGGACTGGGTGCCGCGGGTGTCTCCGGCGCCGCTGCCGGCGACCGCGCCGGACGACGTGCCGCCCGCGGTCGCGGTCTCGGCTGCCGCCGGCGAGGACGCGGCCGTGGCCGGCGAGGGAACGGCGGGCGTCACGGTCTGCGGCCCGGTCGTCTCCGGGGTGACCGGGCGGGTGGTCGGCCTGGCCGAGGGCGTGGGTGCCAGCGTGACCGAGGGAGTCGCGGCGGTCGGGCGCGGGACGTCCGCCGTGCTCTGGTCGGAACTCGCTGGTGAGGCCGTCGGGGATGCGACCGCGGGCCCGCTCGGGCCGGCGGCGGTGCTGCCGGCGGACCCGACGGGGAGGTTCGGTAGCGGTGGTGCGGTCTTGAACTCTTCTGCGGCGGCCTGCGGGCCGACGACGTCGAGGGACCCCGTGGCGCCGGTGCCGCCCTGGGTCGCCTTGACGTTGACCGCGCCCTTGAAGTCGGGCGGGACGCGGAAGCCGAGGATGAACCGGCCGTCGGTGTCCGAGCGGATCAGCGCGCTGCCACCTAGCCTGGTGGTCTGGGCGGCGACCGAGACGTCGTTGTCGGGCGCGAAGCCGCGACCGCCGACGAGCACGATGTCCTCGTCGAACAGGACCAGCGCGATACGGCTGGTCGCGCTCGGAGTCATCGTGGTGAGCGGAACACCGGGGACGGGCGTGCTACCGGACGGCGAGGCCGAGGCACTCGCCGAGGCGGCGGTGTCGACACCCGGAGTCGAGGCCGGGGCTGGGGTGGACGTGACCGGCGCCGCGTTCGCGGGCGAGATGGTCGCCTGGAGCAACCCCACGATGAAGACCGTGGCGAGCCCGAGTCGGGTGCCGGTACGGACGGGTCGACGGGACGGACGGGATCGTCGGTGGGCGGCACGGGAACGGCCCGGCCCACCTCGGGACAAGGGAGAGACCGGGCGGCCGACCAGAGGGGTAGGTCGGCGACGAGGGGTCGAGGCCATGCTCGCGCGCTGCCTTTCGGTGAGGGCGTGAGTCGACACACCCATCGGGCACGCCACCGATCGACCTACCGAACCGGGCCGCATCACGACCGCCGTTGGAACGTCCCCTCCGCGCTGGCCGCAGCATGCGACCGCTCAGCGTTCCCTTCGGGTTCGACAGCACGACGTTGTGCCGCCGAACGGGCTGCACAGGGCTGCCCGTTCGTGATGCCGGCCGACCCTTGCCACGCGATCGAGACGGACCGACAGGTGCTCCGATCCGATGTCAGACACCCATCAGATCGGTACTGGAACTGCATGTGATGGGACCAATCGTAAACGCAGCGCAGGCGTCGAGGAACGCCGCTTGGGCGAATACTTTCCGTGGTAGCACCATCATTGCCGATCTGGCACGACATCTCCACATATGATCTACATAGGGACTACACAAGATCTATGGATTCACTCCACACGCCCGATTATGTGATCCCTGTGGGATCGATGCCCAAACGTGGGGCCCAGCGCTGGCTCCAACGTCCGCCTGACCGGGCGGCCGCCGGCAGCGGGGCGGCGGGCGGCCGCAGCGCCGTCCATCGGGTCAGCGGACGACCAGATCCTCGTCGGCCGGCTGCGCCACGGCCCATCCACTCGGGTGCAGCGCCGGTAGCAGGCGCACCCCCCATGGCAGTTGGGCGCCGTCCAGGGTGACGTCGATGGTCCGGGTCACCGCCTGGTCCACCGCGGCGAGCCGGGACAGTTCATGTGCCTCGGCGGCGGCCCGCGGCGGTGCGGTGCCCGGCCGCGCGTAGAGGACCAGCTCGCCGACCGGCCCCGAGGTGTGGACCTGCACCCGCATGGTCCGTCGCCGCCAACCGGAGCGGCTCACCGAGTAGGTGACCGTGGGCAGCACCGATCCACCCGGCGCGCTCTCCCCCGACGTCGCGGTACCCGGGCGCGCCGCCGCGGTGAACGTGGCTCCGGCGCCGAACGCCCGCGCGATTCCGATCGCCTCCGTGGCGCCCAGGGTGCTGGCGGTGTTCGGATCCGCCCCGCCGCCGGCGACCGCTACCGGCGGAACCTCGGGAAGCGGCCCTGTGGTCGACCCGGTCGACCCGGTCGGAGCCAGCGCCATCGCCATCGCCTCCGACGGCGGCATGCCCTCCACCGGTGCCGCCGCCATACCCGCGGACGCAACGGTACCGGTGGGCACCACGCTGCCGAGGGGCACCGCCGTACCCGATGCAACGGCGGTGTCAGCTGGCCCGGCTGGACCAGCCGGTGCGAAGTAGCTGGCCGGCGTCGGCCCGGTGGCCGGGCCGGGTGGCATGGTCGTCGGGTCGGCCGGATCGTGCGGGTCGGCGGATGCGGCGGGATCGTCGCGGGTGGGCAACGGGCCGCTGGCGGTCGGGGGTGGCGGGAAGCCGGCGGGACGCCGCCGCGGCAGGGTTCCGCCCGACATCCCGCCACC
>NZ_JAMQQG010000053.1 GCF_023716925.1 Frankia sp. R82 | reverse complement strand
GTGCCGGCGGGGACAGGCGGTGCTGGGCCGGCCCGGTGGCGTGCCCAGCGCGGTGAGCAGGTGGCCGTCGAGCAGCGTGCCGAACGCCGTGCGTGCCATCGCCGGCCGGGTGCGCCCGCCGACTGGTTCGGCCTGGTGCAGGTGGGTGCTGGTGGCCTGATGGTGCAGGGTGTCGACCAGCTGCCGGGTGGCCTGTTTGAACGCGAGCAGGTGCTGGGCGAAGGGGGCGTCGGCCAGGGCGAGCGCCCGGCCGGTCTCGAACGCGGTGGCCAGCGACAGGTCGAAGCTGCCCCAGGCCGGGTCGTAGGCGATGAGCGCGTCGGCGGTGACGGCCTGCGCCGCCCGGTCGGTGGCCACGGGCAGCACGGGGGTCAGCGGCCCGCGGTACCAGCCGTAGGTGGCCTCGCCCGAACGGGTCAGGTAGGGCAACGGCAGGTACCCGTCGTCGAGACGGCCGGCCACGTGACGTCCGGCGGCGGTGTCGGCGTGCTGTGCTGCGGCGGGCAGCCGCAGCCACATCTGCTCACGGCCGGCCGGGGCGCCGCTCGGGGTACGGGTGAGCCCTTCGGCCAGGTCGGCGAAGTCCGCCTCGCGGTCGGGCTGGGCCTGGAACGACCAGCTGCACAACGACAGCAGCGCCACCGCGCAGCGGCCCCGCAGATCCGGCGCGTCCACCAGGATCCGTTCGTGGCCTTCCAGGGAGACGAGATGCACGATGTTCTTCGTGCCCGTCCCGGGGTCGGCACCGGGTGCGACGGGCGGGGCGGCACTCGGGAAGCGGTTCGCGACGACGACGGAGAACAGGCCGTCCTCGGCCAGGCCCAGGATGGACCGGTCCTCGGTGTTGGCGCCGCGGCAGTGGGCGAGCAGACGCAGCTCGTCGAGGCGGGGCGCCACGGCCTGGAACTCGGCCGCCGCGACCTGGATGTACACGCACGGGTCGCCGGGGCCGACGTCGGACTCCAGGGTCAGCGCGGGCTTGAGCACGGCGGGGTCGTCGGCCAGGAAGTCCGCCACGGTGGCGGAGATGGTGCGGGTCGGGGCGGTGCTGCCACCGACGAGCTGCTCATCGGTGAACACCAGCAGGGCCAGCCACGGGGTGTCCCGCGACGCCCCGGTGAGGGGACGTTCCCAGGCCAGCATGGGGTCACCGAGCACCACGTGCGGCAGGACGTCGGCGAACCGGCCGCTGGAGGCGTCGGGAGGCTGCCGGGCGACCACCGCGTCGGCGTCGATGCGCACCTGCGGACCGCGGACGGTGAACGTCTGGACGGCTGTGAACGGCCCGCCGACGACCGGCGCGCCGTCCCCCTCCCCACCACGCAGGGTGTGGGTGACCTCGATCCGGTAGTCGCCGGCGGGCAGGGCGGGCAGATAGTGGTCGTGCAGCTCCACGTCCCCCAGCGGGATCGTGTCGCGGGCGGGGTGCTGTGGGCTCGGGCTCATCGGTGACTCCCCGCGTCCTGGGTGCTGCTCTGGACCAGGGGCGTCTGGCGGTAGAAATGGGCCGCGCCCGCGGCAAGACCTGCCAGTGCGCTGTCGTCGAGGTCGGTGAGCAGCAACGCGTCGGCCAGGGCGGCGTACATCTGCTCGCGTCCGCTGCGCGCGTCGCCACGGTCGAGGCGCCCGAGAAAATCCACGCAGGACGGGTTGGGTATACCGACGACCTCGCCGTCCGCGGCCGGCTCCCAGGGCAGCGGCGACAGGCCGGGCGTCAGCTCGTCCGCGCGGTACTCGCTCAGCGGGAGGACTCCGCGCGAGGCGGCCAGCTCGGGCCGGGGTGCTTGGACGTCGAAGCCGACCGGACGGTTTGCCAGCACCTCGGCGCTGGGTTCGGTCGGCGTGTGACTGAACGGGCTCGGTGGGGCGCCCCACAGCGACGCGGGCACGCCGCGGGTGCGGGCGGTGAACGTCCAGCCGTCCGTCGACGCGGGTCGGTCCGCCTGGAAAAGTCGCAGCCGGTGCTCACCGACCAGACCGGTGCGATCCATGGGACGCACGTCGACCAGGGGGCCGTCCGCGGGCCCGGCCGCGGCCAGCGGTGCGTCACCCGTGCGCAGGTGGCTGGCCGGCACCGCGGACTGGGTGAACAGGCGCAGGTCCCGCGCCCGCACCTGCCACGTCTTGCCGCCGCCCGCGCCCGAGCCCGAGCCTGGGTCCGCCACGGCGGCGTCGACGCCGGCGACCGGCGCGATGGTGACGACGTCCGCCGGCTTCGGGAGCATGCTGGCGAACACGTCCCAGCCGAGGGCCCGGGTCTCGGTGCCGCCGGGGGAGCCGCCGAAGCTGACGGTCACGTCGATGAGAGGAAAGTGCGCGGTGACCGAACCGCCGGTCGGTGGCCCCCACAGGTACAGGGTGGCGCCCACCGAACCGCTGAGCGTGACGTGCATGAACCCCAGGTTGACCCTGCCGGATGCGCCGATGCTCACCGAAATGCGCGCGGCGAAGGAGAACGGCCGCCAGGACAGCAGCATGTCGGCCTGCGCGGTGAACCAGGCCCGGATGGGTCCCTCGTGGAACAGGACCTCGAGCCGCGCACCCGCCATCGCGCACGACGGCGTGACGGCCAGATATGCCTGGGCCCTGATCGACACATGGGCGCTGACCGCCCAGTCGATTCCCAGGCGCGGCGCGTCGGGATAGTAGGCGGGCCGGGCGAACGCGGGATGGTAGCCACCGAGGGTGACGACGAACTGGCCGGCGTGGGGGTTGGACCCGAACCAGGTCGCGGCCGCGAACCCGCCGGTGAGATGACAGGCGGGCGTGAGCACGTAGGAGGCCGGGGAGAGCTGCGCGGCGATCTCGACGCTGCCCTGCAGCGGCCGGATGACGGCCTCCACACCCAGCTCCGCGTAGACGTAGGTGGTGCTGGCGGACTCGGTGGGCAGCGGCAGCTGGATCGTCGCGAGGCCCAGCACGGCCAGCGCCAGCTCCGCACCGATCTCCGCGGCCAGCAGCACCCTGGCGTTCACCACCTCGGCGACGGTGAACTCGACCCCGAGAGCCAGCCAGTACGAGCCCTCACGGGGGGCGATCCACCGCCGTGGCTGACTGCCGGCCACCGCCGGCTCCCGCCCTTCCAGGACGTCGAGGACGTGGGAGGGTGTGTGCCCGGCGGCAGGTCCCTGCTTGTGCAGGCTCAGCAACGGGAAGCCGGAGACCTCCCGCGGGGCCGGCAGCGTCAGTTCCCGGTTGAAGCCGAACCCGGCCATCAGCCCGGTCACGATGACCGGCGGCGGCCCGCCCAGCGGCGCCTCCAGCTGGGCGAAGACGAACAGCGACGGAGCGCCGTCGGTCAGCTGCGCGTACGAGCCGAGTCCCGCCAGCGAGAAGCTCTGCAGGCCGACCGTGGCCGTGCCGTCGTACTGGAACGCCACCGTGGCCGGAAGCTGGTCGTCGGGCAGGTGCAGCAGCGCGCCGGAGATCTCCACCGGTGCGGCGCTGTAGCCGATACCGAGGCCGTCGAGGCGGAACGTCGGTGTGAACCTGTCCAGGCGGGAGCCGACCGCCAGACCGTCCAGGGAGAGGGCCAGCGGGCCGAGGGCTACCGAGGCGTCCAGCGCGAACAGCAGCACGTTGTGCTGGTAGAGCACCCCCACCCGGTTGAGGTGGACGATGCCGAGCTGTTTCTGCACCGACACCCAGTGGACGCTTGAGCTCCCCGTCCCGGCGGTGTCCGGCGTACTGGACGAGCCCGGCGTACTGGACGGGTCAGGTGTGCTGGATGGGTCAGGGGAGCCGGAGGCGGCGGACTTCCCGGGGATTTCGCCGCCCCCGCTGCCGCCGGCGCCGGCACCACCGCTGCCGGCGGTCGAGGACGGCACGCCGAGCGCGACCGACGTGGTCTCCGGCCCGATCCGCAGGTCGGCCAGCGCGCCGACGCCCGTCGCCAGCCCGGCCGCCGGGAGGGCCACCACCTTGGCCGGCCCGAGCAGCCCGTTGACCGAGGCGACCGTCTGCGCGTCGAAGACCCCGGAGCTGTAGAGAACCTGCAGGTTGTCCACCCCCACCGTCCCGAACGTCGACAGAAACCCACCGACGAGCGGAAGCTGGGAAAGGTCGAAACCCGCCGAGAGGTCCACCCCGAGGCAGAATCGGGCCAGTCCGTCGGCGGGTTTCACCCGCACGAACTTGGCGTCCTTCAGCCCGATCCGCAGGCTGTCGGGCACATCGGCCGCAAGGTCCGCGGAGAAATGCGCGACCCAGTCGCGCAGCACGATCTCGGTGCCCTCCGCGGCACCGTGATAGGTGGCGACCAGGATGTCGGCGCCGGATTTCTGTTCGTCGAAGTCGACCTCGAAGGTGAACCCGTCGACGTCGAGGGTTCCGCCGTAGCGGGTATCCGAGCCGTCGCGGGTCACCGTCACGCGGAGCGTGGCCGTGACCCCGTCCGCGATGGTCAGGTCGCCCGCGCAGACGAAGTCGAGGGAGGACGAACCGGTGGTGTACGAAAGTGTCAGGGTGGTGAGTTCGAGGGATCTGACCGGCCCGGGCACGTCGGTCAGCCCCAGTGCGTCGATCACCTGTGCCATGCCGAGGTTCTCGCTCGCCGTGAGGCCGCCGCTGAAGACCCAGCCGCCCTGCGCGCCGCCGACCCTCCCGGCCGACAGGTCGATACTCAGCATCGAGCCGATCGACACCGTGCCGCCGACCCGGGCGGTGAATCCCTCGACGCTGTTGTAGCCCAGGTAAAGGGACAGGGATCTGATCGCGAGCTCGGGGCCGATCGCCCAGTCACCCGAGACCTTCGCCTGGAGCACGTACACGTCACCGAGCACGGCGAGAAACGACAGCTCGCTGACCGTACCGAGATCGGGAATCCCGTCCACGGGAATACCGAAGGACGCCAGCAGCGACCGGGCCGCGATCGGGGTGCCGTCGCGCAGCGAGCCGATGACACTCAGCTCGGGAAACCACACCCCGACCTCGAGCGGCAGCGCCCTGATATCGAGCGCGGCCACCAGGGCCACGGCGGTCACCGCGTAGGTCGTCGGCGCCGATCCGGTCTTTTCGGTGAAGCCGTAGTCGAAACCGGCGATGCGTTCGACATCAAATCCGAACACGTGCAGCCCGTCCCGGGCCTGCTGCCACACCTCGGCGCCGCCGATCCGGCTGCCGAGGTCCGCCAGCGCACCGGCGAAGGCACCGTCACGCACGGACCGCACGGCGGCGACCGGCTGCCCGAGATCGTCCACGGTCAGCGTCGCCTCGACCTCCACCGCACCGACGGTGCCGTCAAGGGTGAGCGTGGCCAGGCCCTGGCTCGTCACGATCACCGTGACCTGCCTGACCGCCATGGTCACCGGCGTACCGGCCGGCCAGGCGGCGGACTCCCAGACCAGCGGGAGAGTCAGTGTCGTGCGCCCGCCGTCCACCGCCGGTGCGCCGGTGCCCGGCCCGCCGCGGCAGAGGCCATCCGGGAACGTCGCCAGCAGGTCGCGCAGTCGGTCGGGCAGCGCGGTGTCCGCGGCGGACAGCGTCGGCGGATCGCCGAGGCCCAGCACATGCGCCTTCAGGGCATCAAGATCCACTGGACCTCTCCCGGGAAATCGGAGCTCTCCGCGTCACGCCGATCCTCACCTGTTGCGCTTTATGTAGGCCCTGCCGTCGGCGCCCCAGCCCCAGTCCTTTTCGTCGAACGGCACGATGACCGGATACCTGGCCACGGAGGCCAGAATCTCAAAGGCCGGTCCAGCTGATCCTCCGGTCTCGGTGGCCAGATATTCGCGGATCTTCTCGTCGAGATCGAGGAGCTCCTTGAAGTGGGTCGCGCCGTATCTCTCGAAAATGGGCCTGGCGGCCTTCTCGAAGCTGTCCCCGGGGTCGTCGGAGCGCCTGGTCGGCCCCACGAAAAGGTTTCCGGGGAGCCAGGTGTAGACGGTCACGAAGTTGTCCCAGCCCTCGGGTCGTGAGTACGCGGCCGACCTGTCCGAGGTGTGGAAAACATCGCGTGAGTACAGTTTTCTCGACAGTTCGCCGGTCTGGTTGCGATCGGCTTCCTTGAAGCGACTGTTCTCGGTTTTTCCCAGTCCGACGTAGAAGCCCTTTCCGAGTCCACGGCGCAGCTTCAGGAAGAAGCTGCTCCGGCGGAGCGTGTCCGCGCCGGCGGCCTTGTCCCAGAAGTCTCTGATCCTGCTGTAGGGGACGGCGTGATGGTAGGTGAGCTGAACCTCTCTGCCGGACACCCGGGCGGGCCCGGCCGACCGGTACGGATGACCGACTCTGTCCTCGGGCATCAGCAGATTGTGGCCGACCCCCACCATGGCGTGTCTCCTCCCGGCTCTTTTTCAAGGGACTGCACCACGCTCCGCCTGACGATCACATACGCCACGTACGCCGCCGGTGCCGGTACCTGCTCCCAGGCAGGCGGCGGGACCGCGACAGTTCCCGTTGCATACAGAGAGGTCCGCTACGAGAGTGCGCACCACACCCAGAGAGATCGATGAAAACCCGTGGGCACCAGATTAGGGAATCCCCACCCGGAACGGGTGGTGTTTGCGGAAAATCACGCACAGTTATCCCCGTTTTTCCGGGGTGTCCGGGCCGTCCTTCGATGGTCGCGCCGCGGCGGCTCGGGCGCAGACCTGCGCCGCCAAGCCCGTGAGCTGCGAAAGCAGCGAAAGCCGGCCGGCCGGACGGGCGGCGTCGACCAGAATCGCCCGCTGGTGGTCGGGTGCCTCGACGGACGGTCGGTGGAACGGTGCGTAGAGGGCACATGGTTCGCGACGGCCGGCCCGGACTGCTCGGCCGGTGCGGGAGGACGGGTCTGTGCCGAACGTCCGGCATCCCGCCGCGGGGCTGGCCCGCGGACCCCCTCCCACCCCCACCCCCACCCCTGGAATGTGTCAGGTGGCGTGGGCGTCGTACGTCTCCCGGCTGCGTATCACCTCGTCCATGTGCTCCTCGGCCCACGACTTGATCGCCCGGATCGCCTGGTGGAGCGACAGGCCGAGGTCCGTCAGCTCATAGCGGACGGTCACCGGCACGGTCGGGGTGACGGTTCTGGTGAGCAGGCCGTCGCGCTCGAGGGCGCGCAGCGTCTGGGTGAGCATCTTCTGGCTGACCCCGGCCAGCTGCCGGGAGAGCTCGGAGTAGCGCATCGCCCGCGCCGGCCCGGCGACCTGGCCGCAGGAGCCGTCGTCGTCGCCCAGTGCCGCCAGGATCAGGGTGACCCACTTGTCGGAGATCCGGTCGAGGAGCTGGCGGCTCGGGCAGCCCGCTAGGAACGCGTCGTACTCCTGCCTGGCCTGCGCCCGGCGCTGGGCGGACGTCAGGGTCGGCATTTCGGCTTCCTCATCTTGGCTTCCTCAGGGTGGGTTACGTACTTCTGGGTGCCTACTTCCCAGTGGAGAGTACCTGTTCCATAGTGCGGTCACCAGCTCCGGCCAGGAGCTCCAAGCAGGAGGAAATCTCATGAGCGCAGCCACGTTCCGGATGGCCGTCGTCCGTGACCCGGGCGGTCCGCGGCCCATCGACCTCATCGAGGTTCCGGTCATCGAACCCGGTCCCGGTGAGATTCGGGTGGAGGTCGCGGGGGCGACGGTCAACCCCGTCGATCTCGCCGTGGCGGGCGGGTTCTTCCACTCGTTGGGGCTGATCAACCAGCCCGATCGCACGGGCCTGGGCTGGGACTTCGCCGGCACCGTGGCCGCGGCCGGACCTGGCGTCGACGTGGCGGTCGGCACCCGGGTCGCGGGCCTGATCGCGGGCCTGGACCGGGACTTCGGTCCGTACGCCGAGCAGCTGGTGGTGTCGGCCGCGGACGTCGCCGTCGTGCCCGACGGCCTGGACCTGGTCGCGGCGGCCACGGTGCCGCTCAACGCGCTCACCGCCGCCCAGATCATGGACCTGCTCGGCGACGCCCCGGCCGACGGCGACCGCCTGCTGGTGACGGGGGCCGCCGGGGCCGTGGGAGCCTATGTCGTCTCCCTGGCCACCGATCGTGGCTGGCGGGTGACCGGCCTGGCCCGGGCCCAGGACGAGGAGTTCGTCCGCGGTCTCGGCGCCGATTTCACCACGGCGGCCGAGCCCGGCTGGGACGCGGTGGCCGACGGGGGCGTGTTCCAGGAGCGGGGGGTGGCCCTGGTCCGCGACGGCGGGCGGTTCGTCGGCGTGCAGCCCGCTGTGATGCCGGCCGCCGAGCGGGGGATCACCGTGGTCGCGGTGAGCGCGCACCCCGACGGGCCGCGGCTCGCCGGCCTGCTCGCCCGTACCGTGAGCGGCGAGCTGCCCGCCCGCGTGCACGCCGTGGTGCCGCTCGACCAGGTCGCCGACGCGCACCGGGAGGTCGCCAAGGGCGGCCTGCGTGGACGGTACGTCCTGGTGCCCTGAGAATCAGGAGCGGGGACCCTGCGGTGCACCCGACGGACCGGTGTCCGCGTCGAGGAGACAGGTGAGCAGGCCGATGAGCGGCTCTCACGTTCGCAGCGGCATGCCGGCGCCGGGCGTGGGCGGCGCCGGCCGATCACCGGCGGGCAGGGTCTCCGCGAGCACCCGGTCGACCCGGTCGACCTCGACCACCACCGCCTCGGGCAGTCCTGATCTTCTCGCCGCGGCCCGGACGACCTCGGCGGTCGGCGCCTCGAACAGACAGTATGACTTTCGCTGGTCCGCGCTCAGGAACGAGAACACCCAGCGCAGACCCTCCTCGACGTCCTCGGCGTCGAGTGCGCCCAGGCCGAGGTCGGCCAGCTCCATCTGCTCGGCATAGGCACGCTCCACCAGGAACAGCGGCACGAGCTTTCCTTTCCCCGGTCAGTTCTGGTGGCCGGCCTCGTCGGCGAGCCCGTTGCGGTAAGCGAACGAGGCCGCCTCGGTCCGGTTGGCGGATGACGTCTTCATCAGGATGCTGCGGACATGGTTCGCGGCGGTGTTCTGACTGACGAACAACGCCTGGCCGATCTGGCGGTTGCTGTGCCCGCGGGCGAGCAGCCGCAGCACCTCGACCTCCCGCCCGGTCAGTCCGCAGGGCGCCGGATCCCACCGGAGGCTCGGTCTCGCGCCGGCCGCCGCCTGTTCGGACAGTGCCGCCTGTTCGGACAGTGCTGCCACCTGTTCGGACAGCGTCGCCACCTCGCTCAGGATGGCCGTCAGGCCGTGGCGCAGCGCCACCTGGCGGGTCGCGGCAAGCTCGACGCCGGCCCGTTCGAGATCACCCGGGTCGCGCCGGGTCATCAGCATCCGAGCGTGGCCGCACCGCGTCCGAGCCAGCCAGGTCCACGCGCCGATCCTACTGTTGATCTCCATGGCGGCGGTGAAGTGCCGTTGCGCGTCGTCCCACCGCTTCGAACAGGCGGCGAGCACGCCGAGGTACCTGTCCGCCGCGCCGTGGCAGGCGACGAGACCGGCGACGACGATGACGCTTCCGGCGAGCGGTAGCAGCTCGTCGTAGACCTGCGTGGCGTGCTCGGCGTCTGCGAGTGTCCCGCAGGCGTCGGCCAGGTAGGTCAGCGCCGCGACCCGCAGTGAGTCGTGCGGCAGCGCGGCGAAGGCGTCGGCGCACAGCCGGCCGATCTCCTCGCGGGCCTGGTCGGCCCAGCCCAGCTCGGCGAACAGCACGGCAAGCGCCGGACGCCACACCGCTCCCGGGTCGGGCCGCGCGGCGAGCAGCGTCACGACCGGGGTCAGCTCACCCAGCCGGGCCTGTTCCCTGCGGACCCCGAACATCTGGATGCCATGGGCGCCGGAGGCGTCGTACCCCTCGACCCGGCTCAGCTCGAGCGCGCGGTCCGCCGCGGCGGCGGCCTCGGCGAGACGGCCGCCGGCGAGCGCGACGGCGGCGGCGGACTGCTCGCAGGCGTAGAGGTAGTGGTGCTGGCCGAGGCGTTCGGCCGCGGCCCGGTAGGCCACGATCTCGTGCCGCAGGTCGTCGAGGCGTCCGAGTTCGGCGAGCACCGGCAGCCGCCATGTCCGGATGGAACAGCCGAGGTCGTCGTTGTCGGTCTCCGCGGCCAGCGCGAGGGCCTCGTCCAGTGCGGCCAGCACCTGCTCGCCGTCGCGGGTACCGCGCCCCCAGTAGCTCTGGGCCAGCGCCCAGGCCAGCGGCTGCCGGTCGGACTGGGCGCGGGCGAGCGCCACGGCATCGGCCAGCGCCGTGGCCGCCCGCTGCCGATCACCGGCATAGCCGTGCGCCCGGACGAGCGCGGCCAGGAGGCGCACCCGTAGCCCCGCGGCCCGGTTGCCCAGCGCGCTCAGCGCCTCGAGCAGGACGGCCGACGTCTCGGCGGCCACGATCCCCGGCCGCCAGCAGGTCTCCTCGATGCCGAGAGCACCCTGGGCGAGCAGGACGGCGTCGTCGGTGTCGCGGGCGATGCCGACGACGGCCCGGTAGCAGTCGAGGGCCTCCCGCCAGCGGCTGGCCGCTCGCAGGGCGTCGCCGGCCCGAAGCCGCACCCGGCCCTGCTCGGCGGCCGGCACCCCGAGCTCCAGCGCCGAGCGCAGCAGATCCGCCGCCCGGTCGAAAGCGAACTGGCGCATGGACAGCTCCGCGGCCCGCAGACTGTAGGTGACGGCCTTGTCGGTCCGCCCCAGTGCGGTCGCCGCGACGAAGTGGGTGGCCAGATCGACCGTGCGTCGGGTCTCGTCGCCCGGGGTGCGTTCGACGGCCTCGGCCACCCGCAGGTGCAGCAGCGCCCGCCGGACATGGGTGAGCTGGTCGACGACGGCGCGGCGCACCAGCTCGTGGGTGAACCGGTAACGGTGGTGGGAGCCCGGGACCGGTAAGAGGGTGGCGCTGGTCAGGGCTTCGTCGAGGGCCGTGAGCAGCGCCGCCTCGTCGAGGTCGGTGGCCGCCCGCAGCAGGCTCAGATCCGTTTCGGGCCCCACCGTCGCGGCCACCTCCAGCAAGGCCCGGGTCGCGGGTCCCAGCCGGGCGAGCCGGTGGGTGACGACCTCGCGAACGCTGCCGGGGCTGCCGACGTCGGCCAGCGGACCGACCAGCCGCCACCCGGCCGCCGTGCCCTGGACGACACCGGTCTCGACGAGGTGACACCACAGCTCGCCGAGCAGAAACGCGTTGCCCCGCGTCAACGCCCGCATCGTCTGGGTCACGGCGGCGCGATGATCGTCGGGAGCGGCCCCGCCGGCCCGGTCGACGAGCTCGGCGACCGTCGCCTCGTCGAACCCGCCCAACCGCAACCGGGCGACCGCGTCGACGCGCGCCAGGTCGGCGAGGGTGTCCGCGAGGGGTTCGCCGATCTCGGTGGTGTCGCGGAACACCCCGATCAGCAGCACCCGCGCGTCGGGTCTGACCCGTAGCAGGTGGCGCACCAGGAGCAGGGTCGATCGGTCCGCCCACTGCAGGTCGTCCAGCACCAGCAGCACCGGCCGGCGCGCGCTCGCGTTGGCCAGCAGGTCGACGAGCGCGGTGTGCAGCCGGTGGCGTTCGGCCCCGGACGACGACGTTCGGGGCGCCGACAGCCCACTCACCCGGCGCGGCAGGTCCGCGAACAGCCTGGTCAGCTCGCCGCCGAGTGGCCCGATGTCGACGGCGAGCTCGTCGGGGTCGGCCTGGCGCAGCAGGTGGCCCAGCGCCTCGGCGACCGACTGGTACGGCATGGACGCGGTCGGGTCGCACACGCCGTAGAGAACCTGACCGCCGCGCGCCGCCACCTCGTGGGCGAGTTCCCGCACCAGTCGGCTCTTGCCGGCCCCGGGCTCACCGCTCACGAGGGCGACCCGGTGACCGGTCTCGGACTGCTTCCAGAGCTCGCGCAGCCGGGCCAGTTCCCCCGTCCGGCCCACGAAGCCGAAGCGCGGGACAACCTGGAGC
Source organism: Frankia sp. R82 (assembly GCF_023716925.1). GTDB lineage: Bacteria > Actinomycetota > Actinomycetes > Frankiales > Frankiaceae > Frankia. The sequence goes on along the minus strand of NZ_JAMQQG010000053.1, from coordinate 4,071 downwards.
GCCGCAGGGACAGGCAGCGCAGGGGCAGGCAGCGCAGGCCGAGCGCCGTCCACCCGCACCGCCGCCTTCACCGTCGCCCTCGCCGCTGTGTCGCCCTCGCCGCTGTCCTGATCACCCGTCGCGGGCCTGCACAGACAGTGCCCGCCATCCCGAGCGGTGGCAAGTACCTGTCGGCAACTGGCCAGCCGACTGGTCAGATCTGAACCTGCGGAGCAGTACCGGGCCAGCCCGTCGCCGGCGAGGAGGGTCAACGCTGGTCATGGCAGGACGACGAACGGCTCCTAGCGTCGGAGGCGACCGATCACAGCACCGATCGCAGTGCCGAGAGGAACGCCGATGACCACCACCGCGGCCCCCACCACCGCAGCGTCGAGGGCGAACGCGCCCGGGATCCTCGACGAGGAGATGCTCGCCCGCTTCGACCGCCGTGCCCCCGCCTACGACCGGGAGAACCGGTTCTTCACCGAGGACTTCGAGGAGCTCAGGGCCTGCGGCTACTTCGACCTGGCGCTGCCCGCCGAGTTCGGCGGCCCCGGTCTCACCCTCGCCGAGATCGGCCGGGCCCAACGCCGGCTCGCCTATCACGCCCCGGCCACCGCGATCGCGGTCAACATGCACTTCTACTGGACGGGGCTCGCCGCCGACCTGCTGCGCGCCGGCGACCGCAGCTGCGTCTGGATTCTCGAACGGGCCGCCGCGGGGGACGTGTTCGCCGCCGGCCACGGCGAAGCCGGCAACGACGTTCCGATCCTGGCGTCGACGACCCGGGCCGACCGGGTCGACGGCGGCTGGGAGTTCACCGGCCACAAGATCTTCGGCAGCCTGTCGCCGGTGTGGGACTGGTTCGGCGTGCACGGCACCGACCTGAGCGACCCCGCGAACCCGCGGATCGTGCACGGCTTCATCCCGCGCAGTGCCAAGGGCTACCGCATCGAACCCACCTGGGACGTCCTGGGCATGCGGGCCACCGAGAGCAACGACACCGTGCTTGACCGTGCCTTCGTCGCCGACGAGAACGTCCCGCTGGTCTGCCCGGCCGGGTTCGCCGGCGCGGGACCGTTCCAGGTGGGGATCTTCGCCTGGGCGTTGCTGGGGTTCGCCAACGTCTACGCCGGGATCGCCCACCGCGCCTTCGACCTCACCGTCGAGAAGGTCCACCAGCGCACCTCGATCGCGCTCACCCGCTCCATGGCCTACCACCCCGAGGTGCAGCACGAGGTCGCCGAGATGCGGATGGATCTCGAGACCGTGGACGCCCTGCTCGCCCAGGTCACCGGTGACTGGTCCGCCGGGGTCGACCACGGCGCGGAATGGCCCTTGAAGATCATCGCGGCCAAGTATGTGGCGGTCACCAGGTCGTGGCGGGTCGTCGACACCGCGCTCGATCTCACCGGTGGCGGCGGGGTCTTCCGCCGCAACCGGATGGAGCAGCTGTTCCGCGACGCCCGGATGGGCCGCTTCCACCCCGCCAACTCCGCCCTCACCCATGAACTCGTCGCGAAGTTCTCGCTGGGCATCAACCCCGACGAACAGCCCCGCTGGGGCTGACCCCGGGCCGTGGCCGGTGCGATCCGAGGGTGCCGGCCACGTAGAGCACGTCCCCCATGCGCAGGTCGTCGTCCGTCAGGGGGGCCAGACCGGTGGCGACGAGCAGGTCCCGGATGCTGACGGCGGTCAACACCCAGCCGCGGTCGGTCAGGTAGGGAGCCGCTTCGTTGCGCGGGCCGAAATACCGCAGCCTCGCCAGATCGGAGTCGAAACTGTGCGCGCGCCAGCGTGCGGAGATGCGGTTGAGCGCCTCCTTCGTGCTGTCCTCGTCGCCCGGTTCCGGGTTGGGCCTGCTCTCGGTGGCGACCCGGCTTTCCGGCGCGCTGAGTTCGGTGATGGTGTCCAGCAGGCGGTCCTGTGCCTCGGGCGGCAGGTAGCCCAGCAGGCCTTCGGCGCTCCACGCGGTCGGCTGGGCCGGGTCGAACCCGGCGGTGCGCAGTGCGGCGGGCCAGTCGTCGCGCAGATCGACCGCGGCCACTCGGCGCTCGGCGGTGGGTGCCGCGCCCAGCTCGGCCAGCGCGCGGGTCTTGAACGCGATGACCTGGGGCTGGTCGAGCTCGTACACCACGGTTCCGCTCGGCCAGGGCAGTCGGTACGCGCGGGAGTCCAGCCCCGCGGCCAGGATCACGGCCTGGGTGATGCCCGCGTGCGTCGCGTCCAGGAAGAACTCGTCGTAGAACCTGGCCCGAATTTTGGCCACGTCGATGGCCACCTGCTCGACCAGGCCGTCCGGGGGCACCTCGCCGGTCGCCAGCCGGGTGAGCAGGTCGATGCCGACCGCGCGGACGAGCGGTTCGGCGAACGGATCGTCGACGAGCCGGGGATCCGCACGGGTCGCGATCGCCCGGGCCGTCGCGGCCATGGTGGCGGTCGCGCCGACGCTGGATGCCAGGTCCCAGGTGTCCGCGTCGTCCCTGGTGGACGTCATGCCCTGCCTGCCTTTCGACGCAGCCGGAGTGCTTCTACTGAACGTGCCTACTGGATATCACTGCGCGGTTGGCCGGACCCTCCTGCGCTGGCCGCTCGGCAGGGGCTCCATCATCTGCGCGGTGAGCGAGAGCGCGGAGACAGTCGCCGGTGGTGGGGCCGTGACCAGCGGGACTGCGCGACAGTCACCGGTCATCGACCCGCCGTCCGAGGCGGAGCCGGATCTGCGTTCGGCGGTCAGCGGCGCGCAGCGGGGAGACGAGGCATCGTTTCGGGTGGTCTACCGGGCGGTGCAGCCGGGTCTGCTGCGCTACCTGCGGGTGCTGGTGGGCGACGACGCCGAGGACGTCGCCTCCGAGGCCTGGCTGCAGATCGCTCGTGATCTGTCGACGTTTCGCGGGGATGCCGACGGGTTCCGTGGCTGGGCGGCGACGATCGCGCGGCACCGAGCGCTCGACCACCTGCGGCGGCGGGGCCGTCGCCCGCGGGAGGACGTGCCGGTCGAGTGGGTGACGGCGCAGCTGGCCGGACCGGACGACACCGCGGGCGAGGCACTGGAGGCCATGTCCACCGAGACGGCCCTGCGGCTGATCGCGGGCCTGCCGTTGGACCAGGCCGAGGCGGTGCTGCTGCGGGTGGTGCTGGGCCTGGACGCGAAGGCCGCGGGACAGGTCCTGGGCAAGCGGGCCGGGGCGGTGCGGACCGCGGCGCACCGTGGCCTGCGCCGGCTCGCCGAACAGCTCGCCGCGGTCGAGCAGCCCGATGAGCCGGCTGGCCGGCAGGGCCGGTCGGCCAGCGGCGGACAATCATGATCGGGACATCGGCGGGCAGCGCTGACCACGGGTTTCGGCCGGGTGTAACACCGGCGAGGCCTTCGACGCTGAAGGACGTGAGATGAGCACACACCGACCTCGTCCGGATGGCCGGGTCGACGCGGAGCGGCTGCTTCACGGCGACCCGACCAACGCCGGGATCGGTCCGGACCCCCTTGCCGATCTGCTTGCCGCCGCGTCCGCTCCGGCGCGCGACGGGGAGCTTGACGGCGAGCAGGCAGCGGTGGCTGCCTTCCGGGCGGCGCGTCTCGGCCACGTCCCCCAGCCGCGGAGAAAACCGATGTTGAAGTTGATGCTCGCGAACGCCCTGGCCACGAAGGTCGCTGCCGCGGCGGTCGGCGCCACCGTCCTCGGCGGCGCCGCCGTGGCCGCCAGCACCGGGGCACTGCCGTTCACCGGTGGAGACGGCAGCAGTGTGTCGGCGACGGCCACCCCCTCGGCCACGGTGACCACCCCGGAGGTCGCCGTGGCGAGTCCCGGTGCCACCGTCTCGGCGTCGCTGCTCGCGCTGTGCCGCACCTACACGGCGGCCGCGGCGAGCAGAGCCAGTACGGCCCTGGACGGCCCGGGTATGACCACTCTGATCACCGCCGCCGGCGGTCGCGACAAGGTGGGCCCCTTCTGCGTCCGGGCACTGGAGACGCAGGTCATCGCCACGGTCGCCCCGGGCGCCCAGGCCGACACCCGGGTCGGGCCGGGCGGCGTCGTGGTCGGGGGGGCGGTGGGGCCGAAGACGGCGGTGGGCGTGACGGGGGGGCCGGGG
>NZ_JAMQQG010000052.1 GCF_023716925.1 Frankia sp. R82 | reverse complement strand
GAGCCAGGGCGGCGGGCCGGGCGCCTGTGGACCGGGCTGGCGGGGCGGACGGGGCGGCTCGTGCGGTGAGCCGAACTGCGGCCCGGGCGTCGACGGACGATGCCCGGTGGGCTGCAGGATGGTGCGCTCGGTGTCGTCGAAGTCCGTGTCCGGGCCCGGGCCGTCGCCGGTGAACGACTGGGGTGGCGGCTGCTCGGCGGAGCGCGGCGCTTCGTCGTCGCCGCTGCCGGGACTCGGCACGGTTCCTCCCGAGTGTGGTGACAGATCCGGCTCTCAGCGTAGGCGTATTACCGTCCGGATACAGTCGGTATAGGGCTACTGGTAAACAAATGCAGCCCTATTGCCGCCCGTCGGAGATCCTGCCGGGGATGGATCCGCCCGGTTCAGCTTTGCGGCACCGGGTCGAAGCCGCTCCACCACTCATACAGCGCGGCACCGTCACTTCCGGTGGCCATGAACCCAACCAGCTTGGAGTTGTATGACCAGTAGATGAAGTGATCGCTGTCGCGGGTGTTGCAGACGGCGGTGCCTTCCGTCTGGCCCTCGTGGAAGTTCCAGGTGAACACCTCGTTCTGGCCGGCCTTGCAGCTGCCGTTCGAGGAGGTCACCAGGGACTTGCGCACATCGACATCGGCATCGAGATCGCTGCGGGTGGCGTACGAGTACGCAGCGACGACCTTGCCGTCATCGGAGTGGCAGAACAACGAGGCCAGGATGTGATCGCCCTCGGCGGAGCTGTTCGGCTCACAGTTGGTCATCGCGGTGTCGTCCAGCTTGGCGAGCAGTGCGCTTTCGGCCGCGCTGAGCCCACCGGATGCGCTTGGTGACGGACTCGGGGACGGGCTGGGCGAACTCGACGGTGCCGGGCTGGGGCTGGGGCTGGTGGTGGCCGGGGCCGACGAGGTCGCGATCGGCGGCGCCGAGGCGGAGACCGACGGCTTGTCGTCATGCGAACCGCCGGCGAACACGATGACGGGCACGATGATGAGCAGCAGCACGGCGGCCACGGCCGCACCGATGATCAGAGCGCGTCGACGCCCCGAGCCCCCGCCCGACCCGGATCCGCCCCCGGCCGGCGGGTAGCCGCCGTAGGAGTCGGGCTGCCCGTAGCCCTGCTGGGGATAGCTCTGCTGGGGATAGGCCTGCTGGTACTGCCCGGCGACCGGCTGACCTGCCTGCCCGTAGCCGGACTGTCCGTAGCTCTGCTGTCCGTAGCTCTGCTGGTTGTAATCCTGCTGCCCGTAGCCCGGCTGCTGGTTGTAGTCCGGTTGCCCGTAGCTCTGCTGTCCGTAGCCAGGCTGGCTGTAGCCTTGGCCGCCGTCGGCCGTACCCTGCGGGTAGCCGCTCTGCCCCGGGTAGCCGCTCTGCGGATAGCCGGCAGGGGCCGTCCCGTACGGGTTGGCCTGCTGGCCGGCCTGCCCGGCGTACGGGTCCTGGCCGGCGTACGGGTCCTGCCCGTAACCACCGGCCGTGCCGCCGCTCTGCCCGGATGACGGGTAGGCGCCACCGCTGCCCCCTCGGCCGGGCGCCGAGTACGGGCTCGTCGCGTAGCCGTCCGGCAGGATCTGGGTCTGCGGCTCCTGGCCGTCCGACTGCGGGGGCCCGTCATAGCCGGCTGAGCCGCGCGGGTAGCCGCCGCCGGGTGGGACGTTCGGAGACCCGGCGGACGGCCACCCGCCGCGTTCGTCACCTGCGATGCGGGTCTGCTCGTCGTACGGATCCGCACCCCCCGAGTAGCCGGGCGAGCCGTCGACACGCCGGGTCTCGGCGTCCGGGTCCGGAGAGCTGGAGCCCGGTGACTGCATGATGCGTTCCTCCTGTGCCGCCGGTGCCGCGCGCAGACGCCTCGCCACACGCGTTGTCGTCGCGCCGGAGGGAACGGCATCCGGTTCGGACGGCCACTCCATTGCGTCGGTACCCGGCGGGACGCGCCGAAGGCGACCAACCCCTCAGACCGGGCTTGGTACTGATGGTAGGGGTTAACCGGTCGAACGGGACACGCGGTCGTCTTCTCGACAGCAGCCGACCTGCCACGTTGTGTCCGGTCAGCCGTCGCGGGGACGGCTGACCGGTCAGATCCGGCCGGCGTGCTCCGGCACCCGGGCGGGGAGGTCTGCGGGCGGGGTCGGCCGCGCTGCGGCCTTGGGGTCGTCCGGGTGCAGGAAGACCCACTTCTTGTACGCCCAGAAACGGAACACCGTGCCAAGCCCCGTGCCGAGCACGTTGCCGAACAGGTTGAAGGCGAGCACCCCGCGCAGGTCGAGCACGTACCGGGCGAACCCGAGGCAACCAAGCGCGATCAGCAGGCCGACCACGTTCAGAACGAAGAAGAGCGCGTACTCGCGGCGCAGGCCGGTCCGGGCGCGGTGGTTGAAGGACCACTGCCGGTTTCCGATATACGAAAAGGTGGCCGCGACGACGGTGGAGATCGTCTTCGCGCTGAGGGGACCCATTCCCAGAAGCGTGTGACACAGGTTCGAAACCAGGAAGTCGATGGCGTAGCAGACACCACCGACCAAGCCGAACTTGCCCAGCTCATGGATGAGTAGCTGCAGCGGCGATCGTACCTGGCGGTGCTTCACCACAGGCGGCCTCGATCGATTCTTACCACCCGAGGAGAGTACCGGCTGGCCGGAGTCGGGCGCTTCGCCACCCCCTCCCTCGAGCGGCCGTTTGGACGCCGTGGTCGCTGCGGGCCCGAGCTTCCGACTGCCGAGAGTGATCGAGTTCTCGACTTTCCGTGTTCGATCCACTGTGGTGGTATTCCCTGATCTACGGTGAGTGATGCAGTCGATCCAGGGCGGCAGGCAACGTGGCGGTCGCGACCCTGGTGAATGTCGGGAACGATGGCCGGTCCGGGTAGTGGGACGGCATCCTGACATTACGGGGCACCCCGCCATTGATCGGGAGGGATGGACACCATGGACTGCGCAGACAGTCGGTTGATCTACGTAGGTACGTGGCTGGGCGGCTGAAGACGATGGGGAACGGGCGACAGGGCGTGACAGACGTGATCGAAACGATGTCAGCAGTAGTGGGACGAGACGCGGCCACGGCACCGGTGGCGGGTTCGGGTGGACGTCGCCCGGCCGGCGACGTGACCGACGGGGCAACGGCGACGGAGGTGCTGCTGACCTACGCCGCGGGCAATCCGGCGCGGCGTCAGGAGACCGGCCTGCGCGGCGCCCTGCCGGCGCCGCCGGCCCTCGGAGTGGCCGTGGTGGCCTGTATGGATGCCCGGCTCAACGTCGAGGCGCTGCTCGGCCTCGGGGAGGGGGACGCCCACATCCTGCGCAACGCCGGCGGTGTCATCACCACCGATGTTGTGCGCTCCCTCGCGGTGAGCCAGAACGCCCTCGGTACGAAGGAGATCATCCTGCTGCACCACACGGGGTGCGGCATGGAGACGATCACCGATGTGGGCTTTCGTGATCAGCTCGAGCGGGACACCGGGGTCCGTCCCGAGTGGTCGGTGCAGGCGTTCGAGAACGTCGCCGACGATGTACGGCTGTCCCTGCGGATCCTGAGATCATCACCGTTTTTGCAGGCCACGACGTCGGTACGCGGCTTCATCTACGAGGTGGACACCGGTGCCCTGGTGGAGGTGCCGCTCTGAGACAGGTCGGTCCGACAGGTGTCGGTCCGTCAGGTGCCGCGAGGCGCTGTGGCGGACCGCTGCCGGGCGGGGCGGTCGGCCGAGGGCCAGGTAGGTCCAACCGGCACCCTCCCACCTGGCCGGATCGAGGACGCCGCGGCCGTCGATGACCACTGGCCGGGCGACATGGTGGCGCAGCGCGGCCGGATCGAGCGCGCCGAACTCCGTCCATTCGGTGAGGACGAGCACGACCTCGGCGCCGGCCACCGCTCCGATCACCGAGTCGGCGACGTGCAGGGTGGGATGGCGGGCGCGGGCGTTCGCCGCGGCCGCCGGATCGTAGACGGCGACGTGCGCTCCGGCCCGGCGCAACGCCGTGGCCACGTCCAGTGCTGGTGAGTCCCGAATGTCGTCGGAGTTCGGTTTGAACGCCGCCCCGAGCACGGCGACGGCGCGGTTCACCGGGTCGCCGCCGAGCACCTTGTGGGTCAGCTCCACCGCCCGGGCCCGGGCGCGGACGTTCACCGCGTCCACCGCACCGAGGAAGGACAGTGCCGGACCGACGCCGAGCTCCTGGGCGCGGGCCTGGAAGGCCCGGACGTCCTTGGGTAGGCAGCCGCCGCCGTACCCGATGCCGGCCCGCAGGAACAGGGGCCCGATCCGGTCGTCGTGGGCCAGGGCGCCCGCGAGCTCCACGACATCCGCCCCGGTGGCGTCGCACACCTCGGACATCGCGTTGATGAACGAGATCTTCGTGGCGAGGAAGGCGTTCGCGGCCACCTTCACCAGCTCGGCGGTGGCGTAGTCGGTGACGACGACGGGTGTGGGAACGTCGATCATCCGGGCGTACAGTGCGCGCAGCACGGCCTCGGCTCGGCCATCGGGGGCCACCCCGAAGACCAGCCGGTCGGGGCGCAGGGTGTCCTCGACGGCGAAGCCCTCCCGGAGGAACTCGGGATTCCAGGCGAGTTCGGCGCCGGGCGCGGCAGCGGTGATCCGCGCGGCCAGCCGCGCCGCCGTCCCCACCGGCACCGTCGACTTGCCCACGACCAGGGCCCGCGGCCCGAGCCCGGCCGCGATCAGCCCGCTGACGACGGCGTCCACATGGCGCAGGTCGGCGGCGTCCGTGTCGGGGCGCTGGGGTGTCCCGACACAGATGAAGTGAACGTCGGCATGATCGACGGCCGCGGCGATCGAGCGGGTGAAGGCGAGCCTGCCCGCCTCGAGATTGCTGCGCAGCAGGGCTGCGAGCCCCGGCTCGTAGAAGGGCGCCTCACCGGCGGACAGCTGCCGGATCCGGGCCGCGTCGATGTCGACGCCGAGTACCTCGAACCCGAGCTCGGCCATGCACACCGCATGGGTGGCTCCCAGGTAGCCGGTGCCGATGACGCTGATCGGCGGAGGACTCTGGCCATGCACGCTCGACACCTCCGCTGTCACCCTGGCGACCACCTGACTCCCGAGCGTAGTCAGTACCCCTGGAACCGGTCGCCACGAGAGCACCATCGGGCCTCACCCCAAACGGGTCGGGCTCTCACCCTGGGCGGGTCGGCCCTTCGTCCCACCTGCCCGGCATCCACCCCCGGCATCCACCCCCGGTAGTGGCCTCACCCGGAACCGGGCAGGTGGAGCACCCGAATCCCGGCCGTGGCCGCCACCGCCACCTCGTCCACCGTCGGCGCAACGTCCACCGTCGGCGCAACGTCCACCGTCGGCGGGGTGGCCACGATCGCGGTGACGCGTTCGGCCTGGATCCGCCGCACGAGCACGTCCGGGTCGGGCCGGCGGCACAGCACGATCGACGCGCCGGCGGCCAGCGGGGCGAGCAGACCGCCGAGGAGCCCCGTCGCGCTGCTCGGTCCGGCGGTGACCAGCAGCCGGTCGGACGCGCCGAGCTGCCAGGTCGCCGCCGTCCGCAGGGCGACCCGGACCAGGTCCAGCTGCGCCGCGGGCGCTGGCGGTGCCCCGAAGCGGTCACCGTGCGGGGGCACCTCGACGGCGTAGTCGAGCACACCGGGGACGGACCGGGTCAGCCGACCGCCCAGGGGACGCAGCGACAGGGCGACAGTCTCGTCGGCGCCGCGGTCCGCGGCCGCGTCGAGCCGGTCCTGCGCGACGAACAGCGCGTCCAGCGGGGTCGCCGCGGGCGGCTCGGGGACCTGCGGGCCGGTTTCGGCACGGTCCTGCGACTGCTCGACGACCAGGAGCTCGCCACTGGCGGACCAGGTGGCGAGCGCGATCACCAGCGCCAGCCAGTGCGGTGGCAGGTCCATTGCGACCTGCCCGCCGGGGCCGAGGCCGAGGGTGTCCACCAGCAGGTTCGCGGTCTTGGCCACCCAGTTGTCGAGCGTCGTCGCCGAGAACTCGACGCGTTCGCCCGTCGCGTCGTCATAGAACGTCACCAGTGGACGGGCCGGGTCGGCGGCCAGCCGACGCGCGAGCAGCTCGGCGACACCTCGCGCCCCCACCCCCGGCAGCGCCGACCCGGTGGACGTCCCCGGTTCGGCCGGGGACACCGCAGGTGCGGTGAGGATCAGGTCCGCGGCGGACACCAACCGCGAGGACGTGGCGCTCACGGCGTGCACGAGGTGTTGGCGGGCGTGCCGGCGGTCGTGGAGTCGACGCCGCTGACCGCGGACGCGCCCTCGACCGGCCCGCCCGCGGTGGTGCTGCCGGCACCGGCAGCCGGCGTGCTCGCCGCCGGGATCACGCCGCGGAAGTTCGTGCCCAGAACGACGACGATGCCGTCCGTGTCGGCTGTGCTGCTCGTGCTGGCTGTGCTGCTCGTGCTGGCTGTGCTGCTCGTGCTGGCTGTGCTGCTCGTGCTGGCTGTGCTGCTCGTGCTGCCTGCGGTGCTGGCGGTGGGGGAACCGGTGGTCTCGCCTGCGCCCGCGGTGGCCGGCGGTGTCGGCGTCTGCGCCGTGCTGGCGACCAGCTGGCTGCCCGGCAGGCGGGTGGCCACCACGCTCGCCTGTTCCCGAAGCCGGGGCGGATAGTGGATCTCGGTCTGGGCCTGACCGATCGTCGTCGAGGTGGTCATGGGCCCAGTGAATCCGAGGGCACGCAGGCCGTCGACCGTCCGGGCGGCGAGTCCGGTACGGCTGGTTGCGTTGCGTACGGCCGTGATGCTCACCGAGGACGGTGACCCGACGCCCGACGAGGGCACGGCCGACCCGGAGGCGGCAGCGGTGGCACTGCTCGAGGAGGGCCCGCCCGGGGGCGCCACCCCGTCGGGTAGCAGCGGTGTCAGGAGGCGGTTCAGCCCGGCCTGGTCGGCGATGAGCACGGCGCCGTGCGGTGGAACGGTGCCATGGTTGTCGATGGCGCCGTCGGCGGGCAGCGCGATGTGGGTCGGAACGGTGAGGAACCGCACCCCGCCGGAGCCGGCCTGGCTGGCCCGGCGGGCGAGGCCGAGCAGGGCGGCCTGGTCGAGCCCCGAGTCGACCTGCAGCGCCCCACCGACCGCCCCGAGCAGAGCGGAGATCTTCGCCGGGTTGGTCAGCACGCCCGCGCTGGTCGCGGCGGCCAGCAGCCGGTCGAGGAACTGCTGCTGACGCAGGATGCGCAGCCGTTCGTCGCCGAGGGCGTACCGGGTCCGGACAAAGGCGAGGGCCTGCCGTCCGTCCAGCCGGTTCTCGCCGAGGCGGCCGTTCCAGCCGGACATCGTGTCGTGCAGGTTGCGGGTGCTGCCGTCGGGCAGCGGCGTCACGCAGACGGTGACCCCGCCGACCGCGTCCGTCATGGACCGAAAGCCCGCGAGGTTGATCGAGATGGTGTGATCGATCTTGAGATTGGTGAGCGACTCCAGGGTGGTGATGAGCCCTGGCACCCCGGCGAGCTGAAGAACCTCGGTGAGCTTGGCGTGTCCGTCGCGGGCGTTCGCCTTGCCCTTCGGTAGCACCGGGACCAGCATGTCCCGGGGGAACGACAGCAGCGTCGCCGAGCCGTCCCGGGCAAGATGCGCGATGATCGTCGTATCCGACCGGACACCGTCCACCGTGCCGTACTCGCCGTCGGTGCCGTCCCGGCTGTCGTCGCCGAGCAGGAGGATGTTCTCCGCGCCCGCCGCCGCAACCGGTCGCGGCCCGGCGATGGCCCAGTTCTCCCGGGTGACGGCACTGTCGAAGTGCCGGTAGGCCACCCAACCCAGCGAGGTGCAGGCCAGTACCAGTACGGACAGCGCCGTGCAGATCGCGAGGGCCAGGCGCTGCGAGAACGGCCGGTGCCGCCGCGGCCGACGGGGATCCAGATGCGGCGGCAGCGGTTGGCGCGGCCGATGCGGTCGGTGTGGCCGAACGGGTCGATCCCAGCCGGGTGTGTCCCGGGCCCGGGAGGGTGCCGGGAGCGCGTGGGTGGGAGCCGTCCGGGCCCGCGCGCTGTGTGTCCGTGTCCGCGTCCGCACCGAGGCGGTGTCCGCGGCGCGCGACCTGTCCTGACGGCGATCAGGCTGGGGCGGGACGACGCCGGGATCGCGCGGGCGGCGCTGCGGCGGTGCGACGGACATCCGGCCCAGGTCGCGGGTCGCGGCGTCGCGGGTCGCTGTGTCGCGGGTCGCCGGGCGGGCCGGCGGAACGTCGACTGCGGGCAGGCGCCCCGGGGACCGGTGCCACGTCACGTGCGGACGCCGCGCCGGCGCGGACGGGTGATACAGCGGCGGCGGTGTGCGCTGCGCCCGGTGCCGTCCCAGCGCCTGGGTGGGCGCCGCGGTCGGTGGCGCGTCCCAACCAGAGTCCTCGTACGGGTCGGAGTGCTCGTACAGGCCAGAATGTTCGTACGGGTCGGAGTGCTCGTACGGGTCGGAATGCTCGTACGGGTCGGAGCGCTCATGTGGCCGCAGCACGAGCATCGTCGGGCGGTCCCGGTGGCGCTCGCGCGGGCGCTCCCGCGGCGGCCAGGCCGGCAGATCCTCGCCCGACCCCCGCTGGCGGGCCGGCTCCGGCGCTGACGGCGATGGCGCCGGCCGGGAATGGGGTGTCACGGGTCGCTGGCGCTCCTTGGTCGAGCGGCCCGGTCGGGCAGCCTGGTGATCGCGTCTGCGGCCTGCGTCGTCGTCCCACTTCAACACAGATCTGGCGATATGGACGTTCGTCCGAGGAGTGGCACAGCCAGCAGGCACGCTGAAACGGCCAATCCGACCCGATGGTCGTGGCCCATCGGTGGGGGCGGACGGTGACCATCACCCAGACGGTCCACCCCACCGCTCGGCCGCCGGCGCGGGCCGCCAAAGCGGGCCGCCAGGGCATGTCGTCTACCCTGGCCTCAACCATGGATGCCCCGAAACCGACCAGCACCGCGCGTCCCGCTCCAGCCGGCGCGGATGCCGCCGACCCGGCCGAGAAGCCGCTGCCAACGTCCGGGGTGCGGGTTCGGCGGATGCGGCGTGGTCCCCTGCTGCTCGTCCTGATCACCGCGGCCCACCTGGCGATGCTGCTCAGCTATGCCTTCGTCTATCCGACCTGGGCGGGGTACGACGAGGCGCAGCACGTCGACATGGTCTACGGACTGCAGCACGGCGACGGCTGGCCCGCGCCCGGCAAGAAGATGATCGCCAGCGGTGTCGCGGCGACGTCGGACGACTTCGATCGGGGCCGCTACGCGGACATGTTCCAGTCCGGCGGCAAACGCCGGGGCGCCGCACCGTTCGCCGAGATCGATCCCACTCCGCGCGGCGAACGGCGGTCCTTCGCCGAGCTTGGCGGGCCCACCCCGGTCGACGACGGACGGCTGTCCAACCAGATGGTCCAGCATCCGCCGATGATCTATGCGGCCGGCGCGCTGCTGCTCGACGTCCTGCCCGGCTCGGACGACTGGTCGTACGACACCCAGGTGTTCGTGCTGCGCCTGGTGAACATCCTGGTCGTCGGGCCGCTGCCGGTGCTGGGCTGGCTTGCCGCCCGCCGCTTCGGCCTCGGTGAACCCGCGGCCCTGGCGGCCGCCGCGCTGCCCCTGGCCATCCCCGGCTTCACCCGGGTGGGTGCCACGTTCAACAACGACGGCATCCTCATGCTGACCACCGGTGCGCTTACGGTCGTCCTGGCCGGAGTCATGCGTGGTGACCTGCGTCGACGCACCGCGGCCTGGGCTGGCCTGTGGTTCGGGCTTGCCCTGTTGTCCAAGGCGTTCGCGCTCACCATGCCGGTGATGATCGTGGCTGCCTACCTCGTCGGCTGGTGGCGCGTCCGCGGTACCGGCACCCGGTCGGACGTCCCGAAACCGCGCCGCGAACGACTTGGATCGTGGTGGGCGCTGGTGCGGTCGCTGCCGTGGGTTCCCGGGGTGCTGGCCGTTGGGCTCGGCCTCGCCGTCAGTGGCTGGTGGTGGGTGCGTAACTACGTGTTGTACAACGCCGTCCAGCCGAACGGATGGGCGGTGAATCCGCCGCGGCGGGAACCACTGCTGCTGCCCGATTCGTTCTTCACCTGGTTCTGGTACTTCGTCCGGACGATGATCTCCCGGTTCTGGGGCGGCCTCGGCATGTTCGAGCCGCCGCAGCTGTCGCCGATCGCCATCGTGCTGGCGACGGTGGTGGTCGTCGGGCTGAGCGTCGTGGCCATGGTGGGCGGCGGTCGGCACCGGCCGGCCGGTCCTGATGCAGCTGGTCCTGATGCGGCCGGTCGCAGTGCCACGGCGGGGCCGGATGCGGTGGCCGGATCTGCTGGTGCGGTCGGGTCCGGCGGCACTGCGGCTGGGTCTGGTGTGCTGGGGCGCGAGGTACGGCTGTGGGGGGCGGCGTCGGTCGTGGTGCTGCTGTTGCCGGTGGCGTTTGCCTACCTGTCGGTCGGGCAGCGCAGCTGGGCGGACTACAAGCTCTACACCCGGGGGATCGCGGTCCAGGGCCGCTACCTCTACCTGGGGATCGTCGGGCTTGGCGTGGTGATCGCGCTCGGGCTGTGCCGGGTGCTGCGGGCCCGGGAGCGGTTCGGCCCGCTGATGGTGCTGGTCGGCGCGGCGCTCATGCAGGGTGCGGCCCTGCTCGCGATCTGCAGCTACTACTGGCTGCCCCGGCAGGTGTCGTTCACGCCAGCCCGGATCCCGGACGTGGTGTCCGCGATCGGTCGCTGGGCGCCCTTCCCGATCGGCGTCACCATCGCCACGTTCGTCCTGGCCGCCGCCCTGTTCGTCGCCGCCCTGTCCGCTGCCGCCCTGTCTGCCGCGGCCAGCCAACCGACTGGGTCTGTTCTGGCTGACGTGCCGGCGTCTCGGAGCAGGCCGACCTCTCCGGAACCCGCAGTCCAGGCGGCGGAATCGGCCACCGCCGGCCGGCCGACCGATCACACCTCGTCTGACGCTGCGCGCACACAGTAGCTGTCGGAGCGCACAGTAGCTGTCAGAGCACACATGAGCTGTCAGGGCACACCTGCTGTAGCCGCTCGCCCGGCTTCCCGTCCAGCCCAGCCCGCCATAGCCGGCGGCTTCGGCTGACGACTACATATCGTCGCCGGGTCGCCGGGTCGCCGGGTCTCCGCTGGCGGCTTCCCGGGCGTGTCGATCTTTGTGGTCCTTCTACAGGGCTACAGGCGGCGAAATGTCCGTTCCGTCACGGTAGAAGGACCCGCGCCGGCCGGCGGCCGCTCGCCAGCCCCGGGATGGCCCGATTCTGGGCGGGCTGCCAGTTACCGAGCGTAGAGATGGGGGCTCTGGGTGACTGGGTAGGTTCGAATCGTGTCGGTGGGTGGAGGCTTGTGCCGGCGGCTGCGAGGAGTCGTGCGGGGCGGAGTCGTGCGGGGCGAGGCGGAGTGGCGGGCGGCGCCGGGATCAGGCGCCGGGGAGGGCGGCGACGGAGACGCGGGAGTGGTCCCCGAGCATGAGGCGGTGGGCCTTGGGGAGCGCCGCGGACGGGATGACCTCGACGTCCCGGCCGATCAGGGAGTCCTCGATCCGGCCGATGCCGCGGATCGTCGCGCGTTCGAGGACGATCGAGTACTCGATCTCGGTCCGTTCGATCGTGCAGGAATGGAAGATCGAGGTGAACGGGCCGACGTAGGTGTCGACCAGGGTGGTGTCACGGCCGATGATGGCCGGGCCGCGCACGGTCGAGCGGACCAGCGAGGCGCCTTCCTCGACGATGACGCGGCCGACGATGGAACTGTCCGCGTCCACGCTGCCGTGGATGGCCGGCTCGATCGACTCGAGCAGGTGCCGGTTGGTCTCGAGCATGTCGGTGATACGCCCGGTGTCCTTCCAGTAGCCCTCGACGAGGTGGGAGGAGACCTCCCGGCCGTTGTCGACCAGCCACTGGATGGCCTCGGTGATCTCCAGTTCGCCGCGGGCGGACGGCTTGATCGAGCGCACGGCCTTGTGGATCGCGGTGCCGAACATGTACACGCCGACGAGCGCGAGGTCGCTCGGGGGCACCAGCGGCTTCTCGACGAGCCGGATGATCCGGCCCTCGGCACCGAGCTCGGCGACGCCGAACGCGGACGGGTTGTCGACCTTGGTGAGCAGGATCAGGGCGTCCGGCGTGGTGCGGCGGAACTCCTCGACCAGGCCGGCGATGCCACCGATGATCAGGTTGTCGCCGAGGTACATGACGAACGGTTCGTCGGCGAGGAAATCCTGGGCGATCAGCACCGCGTGGGCGAGGCCGAGCGGGGCCTCCTGCTGGATGTAGGTGACGCGCAGCCCGAACGCCGAGCCGTCGCCGACCGCGGTCTCGATCTCGGCGGCGGTTTCGCCGACGATGATGCCGACATCGATGATGCCGGCGTCCCGGATCGCCTCCAGGCCGTAGAAGAGCACCGGTTTGTTCGCCACCGGTACCAGCTGTTTGGCGGACGTGTGGGTGATCGGCCGCAGTCGGGTTCCTGAGCCTCCGGCGAGGACGAGGGCCTTCATGATCCGAAACTCTATCGCGTGTGGTGGATCGTACGGAGAGTTACGCATGGTGTGGCATCAATCACCAGGCGTGTCTCGGGTGTGAGGGCGGCGGACAAGCTGGCCATGTGCTTCGCTGGCCGCCTTTCTGGCGCCATCGGGTTGGTGCCGGGTACGGGCGGCTCGGCGCGGGTACGTTGAGTAGTCGAAAGGTTCGCTACCGCGCAGTAGGTTGTCGCTGTATCGCAGGTCGTCGCTGCACTGCAGGTCGCACCTGGCCGCCGGGGAGGGGGAACGGTGACCGATGCGCCGCCGCACCCATCGGAGGATCCGCCTACTGAGCATCATGCGGCTTCCGGGGCGCCTCCGGACCCGGCCGTGGCTTCGGCACCGGGCCCTGGCTCGGTCCCGCCGCGGGCTCCGGCCCGGGAACGTTCGACGCTCGGCCGCCTGGCGCTGGCGCTGGCGGCGGTGATGTCGGCCGTCGTGCTGGTGACCACCGTCGGCGCCTGGACGGCCTACCAGTACTTCGGCGCCCAGATCCACCGGATCAGGCTCGGGCTCGGCGACGACCGCCCGGCCGACGCTGCCAGCGGCACCCGTAACTACCTGCTGGTCGGGTCGGACAGTCGGGCCGGCACCGGCAACGAGTACCAACGTGGCGGCGCCGTCACCGACGAGCGTTCCGACACCACCATCCTCGCCCATCTGGACGTGGACGGGACGACGACCATGGTCTCGTTCCCGCGTGACACCCTCGTGCGCATTCCCGGCCACGGCCGCGGCAAGCTCAACTCGGCGATCACACTCGGTGGTCCGAGCCTGCTGATCAGGACGCTGGAGAACCTCACCGACATCCGGATCGACCACTACGTCTCGATCGATCTGGCCGGTTTCAAGGCGATGACGGACGCGCTTGGCGGGGTGACCGTCTGTGTGAAGGCCCTGCCCGGCGGGTCGAGGGCGAACCTGTACGACCCGTGGTCGCAGTGGCACGGTCACGTCGGTGCGAACCGGCTCTCCGGCGAGCAGGCGCTCGCGTTCGTCCGTCAACGCCACGGTCTGCCGGACAACGACTTCGACCGGATCCGCCGTCAGCAGCAGTTCATCGGTGCCGTGTTCGCCCAGGCGACCTCCACCGGCGTGCTCACCAACCCGGTGAAGCTCGAGTCGTTGCTGCACGCGGCGACCGGCGCGCTCACCGTCGACGACGGCACCGGCATCAACGACCTGCGGGCGCTCGCGACCCGGCTGCGCGGTCTGTCCAGCGACCAGATCCGGTTCGAGACGATCCCCGTGCACACCCCGACGCCTGCGGAGGGCGCCAACGCGATCGGTGAACTGCCACGGTTCGGCGCCGTCCAGCTCTACGATCCGCTCGCCCTGGAGAAGTTCCTCGGCCCCCTGCGCGGACGGCCCGGCCGGGACGCCACCGGACCGGCGAGCGCGAGCCCGGGCTCCGGTTCGGCCGCCGCTGCCACCGGTGCGGCGGGACTGGTCCCGGCCGGGCAGATCGCCATCGACGTCTACAACGCCGCCGGGGTGTCGGGCCTGGCCGCAGCGGCGTCCTCGAAACTGACCCGAGCCGGTTTCCAGGTGGGCCCGGTGCAGGACTGGTCCGGCGGCAAACTGGCCCGGACCCAGATCCGGTACCGTCCAGGCGACTCCGGCACGCCCGACACGCCGGGGACCGCGAGCTCGTCCAGCGCGCCCGGCACCTCGGGTGGCCGAGCCGCCGCCGCCACCGTCCAGGCCGCCATTCCCGGCAGCCGGACCCGGGCGGATCCTGACGTCCCGGCCGGGCGGATCAGCGTCGTCCTCGGGGCCGACTTCGACCCCACCGCGATCGCCACAGCTGCCGCGGCCTCCGCCGGTACGGGCGGCTCCGGGCCGGTGACGGCCTCGCCACATCCCGATACATCGGGAATTACGGATAATTCCCAACCGCCGACCACTGCCAGTGCGCTCACCGCCGACTGCACCTACTGACCTGCCGTACTGATCGGCGGGGGAGGCCGGGTCGGCAGGGGGATGGTGGACGGTGGAGAGCGGACATGACCAGATGTCTGGATGGACGCGGTGGTGGCGGCGTCGTGGCGCCGCTCTGGTCTGCCAGACTCGGGGCCGTGCGCGTACTCGTGACCGGCGCCGCCGGGCAGCTCGGCGTCGACCTGTGCCGACTGCTCGAAACCCGGCTGGCCGATCCGGACTCCGCCGTCCGGGCCTATGCGGGTCTTGGTCGGGCCGAGCTTGACATCACCGATCCCGCGCGGGTGCGCGCGGTGCTGCGTGATCAGGCCCGTCCGGCGAAGGTGCAGGGTGGGCTGGTCGTCATCAACACGGCAGCCTGGACCGATGTGGACGCGGCGGAGTCCGACGAGACGGCGGCCTACGCCGTCAACGCCGCGGGCCCCGCGCATCTCGCGGCTGCCTGCGCCGAGGTCGACGCCGTCCTGGTCCAGGTGTCCACCGACTACGTCTTCGCCGGGGCGGCCAACAAGCCGTACGAGGTCGATGACGAGACGGCGCCCGTCGGCGCCTACGGGCGGACCAAGCTCGCCGGCGAGGAGGCGGTCCGCGCGCTGCTGCCGACGTCGTCCTATGTGGTGCGCACGGCCTGGGTGTACGGCCAGAGCGGGCGCAACTTCGTCAGGACGATCAGCCGGCTGGCCCGGGAGCGCGGCGCGGTGTCGGTCGTCGACGACCAGACGGGCTCCCCGACCTGGTCCGCGGACCTGGCCGCCGGCCTACTCGACCTGGCCGTCGCCGAGCCGCCGCCCGGTGTCTACCACTGCACCAACGCCGGCGAGACCACCTGGTTCGGGTTCGCCCGGGAGATCATGGCCGAGATCGGCCTCGATCCCCAGGTGGTGTCGCCCACCACCACGGACGCCTTCCCGCGCCCCGCGGCCCGTCCGGCCTACTCGGTGCTGTCCTCCCGGTCGTGGCTGGACGCCGGTCTCACCCCCCTGCGCCCCTGGCCGGACGCCCTCGCCGCCGCCTTCGCCGCCGCCGGCGACGACCTGCGCGGCTGATCCACGCGGCTGATCCACGCGGCGGAGGAGACCCACGCCGTCATGGGGTGACGTCGCCCTGGGAGACTGGCCGGGATGGGTGGCGGTGGGTGGCGGTGGGTGCGCCGGCATGCGGTGTTCGGGGCACTGGTCGTCGTCGGGGTGGTCGCGCGGGTCGGGGTTCTGGTCGCCTATCCGCCGGCGCTGATGTACCTGGGTGACTCGGCCGCCTACCTGGACCAGGCCTGGCGGGACCTGTGGCCGGGGGACTGGCGGCCGTCCGGCTATCCGATCTTCCTGCGGATGATCGACGGGCCGAGCCACATCACCCGGATCGTGGTCGTGCAGCATCTGCTGACGCTGCTGGTGGCGGTCGCGCTGTACGCGGCGGCGCTGCGGGCGGTGCGCCGGCCGTGGGTGGCGGCGTTGGCGG
>NZ_JAMQQG010000051.1 GCF_023716925.1 Frankia sp. R82 | reverse complement strand
CGGTCGTCCGCCGCGCGGACCGAGGCCGTGCGCGGGCTGCGCGAGCTGGCCGCGGACCCGGCCGATGTCGCCTGGTCGCTCGCGACGACGCGCTCGGCGCTGGAGTACCGCACCGTGGTCGTCGGCGACCGCGAGGTCAGCGGTCGCGCCGCGGACGCGGCGCTTGGCATGGTGTTCGCCGGCCAGGGCAGCCAGCGGGCCGGGATGGGGCTGCGGCTGCGCGCGGCCTACCCGGTGTTCGCCGCCGTCTTCGATGAGGTCTGCACGCTGGCTGGGACAGACCTGCTGGGGGCCATCACCTCCGGCGCGGGCCTCGACCAGACGGGCTTGACCCAGCCCGCGCTGTTCGCCGTCGAGGTCGCGCTGTTCCGCCTGCTGGAGTCCTGGGGCGTGCGGCCAGCGGTGCTCGTCGGCCACTCGGTGGGCGAGATCGCCGCGGCCCATGTCGCCGGCGTGCTCGACCTGCCGGACGCCGTGCGCCTGGTGTGCGCCCGCGGCGCGTTGATGCAGGAGCTGCCCGGCGGCGGCGCGATGGCGCAGGTGCGGGCCGCCGAGCACGTCGTGCGGCCGCTGCTGCGCGACGGCGTCGTCATCGCTGCGGTCAACGGGCCGGACGCCCTGGTGATCGCCGGGCCGGCCGAGGCGGTGCGGTCGGTGGGCGCTGAGCTGGGCGGCCTCGCCGGGGTGCGCGTGCGTGGGCTGGAGGTGAGCCACGCGTTCCACTCGCCGCTCATGGGCCCGATCCTGGACCCCTTCCGGGAAGCGCTGGCGGGCCTCGCCTTCCATCCGGCGTCGACGCCCGTCGTCTCCACCCGGACCGGCCTGCCCGTGGATCTCGCGGATCCGGAGCACTGGGTGCGGCAGATCCGTGAGCCCGTGCTCTTCCATGCCGCCGTGACGGCGGCCACGGCCGAGCATCGCGTCGGGACGTGGCTTGAGCTGGGCCCGGACGGCTCGCTGTCCGGGCTCACCGGAGGGGTGCCCGCGTTGCGCCCGGGCCACGACGAGGCTGAGTCGCTGACCACGGCGGTGGGGACGCTCTGGACCAGGGGCCACGCGGTGGACTGGCCGGCGGTCCTGGGCGGCTCGGGCCGGGTGGTCGACCTCCCGACCTATCGTTTCCAGCGAGCCCCGCACTGGGTCGGAGCGCGTCGCGCCCGTCGCCCGGCGGCGAACCAGCCCCACCCCGCCGTCGAAGTGGAGGCGCTGGTCCGCAAGGTGCTGGGGGAGCGGTCTCCGGCGGTCATCGACTCCGCGGCCACTTTCAACGACCTCGGGTTCGACTCGCTGCGAGCCGTCGAGCTGCGCGACGAGCTCGCCGAGGCCACCGGGCTCACCCTGCCCGGCGGGCTGCTGTTCGACCACCCGACGCCCGCGGCGCTCGGCACCCACCTCGCCGCCCGGCTGGCGGGCGACCTGGTGCCGGACGCCGCTGAGGATCAGGACCTCGCGCCTGACCCGGACGAGCCGATCGCCATCGTGGGCATGGCATGCCGCTACCCGGGGGGCGTCGCGTCGCCGGAGGATCTGTGGCGTCTGGTCGCCGACGGCGCGGACGCGGTCTCGGACTTTCCCACCGACCGTGGCTGGGCCGTGGCCGAGCTGCGTGCGCAGGGCGTCCTCAACACCACGTCCGGCGGGTTCCTCGACGATGTGGCCGGCTTCGACGCCGCGTTCTTCGGCATCTCTCCGCGCGAGGCACTGGGCCTGGACCCGCAGCAGCGCTTACTGCTGGAGACCTCGTGGGAAGCGGTGGAGCGGGCGGGGATCGCCCCGACCTCGCTGCGCGGCACGCGGGTCGGCGTGTTCGCGGGCGCGACCTTCGGCGACTACGGCCCACGGATGCACGAGACGCGCTCGGAGGCCGGCGGCTACGTCCTGACTGGTGTGAGCCCCAGCGTCGTGTCAGGCCGGGTGGCCTACGCGCTCGGCCTCACCGGCCCGGCGATCACCGTGGACACGGCGTGCTCGTCGTCGCTAGTGGCGCTGCACCTGGCGATGAACGCGCTGCGGGCGGGCGAGTGCTCGCTGGCGCTGGCCAGCGGGGTCACGATCATGTCCACCCCGGGCATGTTCGTCGAGTTCAGCCGCCAGAACGGGCTGTCCGCCGACGGGCGGTGCCGGGCGTTCTCGGCCGATGCCGACGGTACCGGCTGGGCCGAGGGTGTCGGCGTGCTGCTGGTCGAGCGGCTGTCGGACGCCCGGCGCAACGGCCACCGCGTGCTGGCGCTGGTACGCGGCTCCGCGGTGAACCAGGACGGCGCGTCCAACGGCCTGACCGCCCCCAACGGGCCTTCCCAGGAGCGGGTGATTCGGCAGGCGCTGGCGAGCGCGGGGGTATCCGCGGCGGAGGTGGATCTGGTCGAGGCGCATGGGACGGGCACGCGGCTGGGCGATCCGATCGAGGCGCAGGCGGTGCTGGCGACCTATGGGCGTGGTCGGGATCGACCGGTGTGGTTGGGGTCGGTCAAGTCGAACCTCGGTCATACGCAGCACGCGGCTGGGGTGGCTGGCGTGATGAAGGTGGTGGAGGCGATGCGTCATGGCGTCGCTCCGCGCACGTTGCATCTAGGTGAGCCGTCTGGGTTCGTGGACTGGTCGGCCGGGTCGGTGGAGTTGCTCGCCGAGGACCGTCCATGGCCGGCGGGGGATCGTCCCCGGCGGGCGGGGGTGTCGTCGTTCGGGATCAGCGGCACGAACGCGCATGTGATTATCGAGGAGGCACCCCCCGAAGATTCCGGGGAATTCCGGTCCGGTGCGTCCAGCCTGACGGGTCCGGGTGGCTCCGTGGATTCGCGGCGGCCTGTGTATCCGTTTCCGGTGTCGGCGCGGACGGCTGAGGGTGTGGCTGTTCTCGTCGATCAGGTGCGGGTTCTTTCCGCGGATCCGGTTGATATCGGGTGGAGTCTGGCCTCGGGGCGTGCGGTGTTCGCGGAGCGGGCGGTGGTGTTGGGGGACACCGTTGTCACGGGGACCGCGGGTTCGGGGACGGTCGGGTTTGTGTTCTCGGGTCAGGGTAGTCAGCGTCCTGGTATGGGCCAGGGTTTGTATCGGGATTTCCCGGTTTTCGCGGCCGCGTTCGACGAGGTGTGCGGGCTGTTGGATCCGGAGGTCGGTGCGGCGATTGTGTCGGGCCGTCGTCTGGACGAGACCGAGATCACCCAACCGGCGGTGTTCGCGGTGCAGATCGCGCTCTGTCGGCTGCTGGAGTCGTGGGGTATCCGTCCGGATGTGCTGGTCGGGCATTCGATCGGGGAGATCGCCGCCGCACACGTCGCAGGGGTGCTGTCGCTGGGCGACGCCGCCCGGCTGGTCAGTGCCCGGGGCCGGTTGATGCAGTCCCTTCCCGCCGGCGCTGTCATGATCTCCATCCGCGCCCGAGAGGACGAGATCAGCCCGCATCTGCGTGACGGGGTGACGATCGCCGCGTTCAACGGCCCTGACGCCGTCGTCCTCGCCGGTCCCGAACAGGCCACCCTGCGCACCGCCGAGGCTGTCGGCGCGGCCTTCAAGCTGCTTGCGGTCAGCCACGCGTTCCACAGCCCGCTGATGGACCCGATCCTCGGGGAGTTCCGCGCCGCGATCGCCGACCTCACGTTCGACCAGCCCCGGATCCCGATCGTCTCGACGGTCACCGGGCAGGTCACCGACCTGACCGGCCCGGACTACTGGGCCAGCCACATCCGCGAACCCGTCCGTTTCCACGAAGCGGTGACCACCGCCGCCGCCACCACCTGGGTCGAGATCGGGCCCGACGGCGCCCTGTCCACCCTCACCGGCGGCATCCCCACCCTGCGGCGCACGGGCGAGGAGACTACCAGTGTCCTGACCGCCGCCGCCCGCCTCTGGACGAACGGCCACCACGTCGACTGGAGGAGCCACTACCCCCAGGGCCAGACCACCGACCTGCCCACCTATCCCTTCGACCACCAGCACTACTGGCTCGACACCGGCACGCGCCACGGCGACCTCACCGCGGCCGGGGTGGCCGGCACGGGCCACGGGATGCTGCCGACGGTCGTCGAGCGTGCGCAGGACGCGAGCCTGTTGCTGACCGGGCGGATCTCGCTGCGAAGCCATCCCTGGCTCGCCGACCACGTCATCGGTGACCGGGCCCTGCTGCCCGGTGCCGCCTTCGTCGAGCTGGCGCTGCGCGCCGGAGCCGAGTGCGGCTGCCCGTGGGTCGAGGACCTTACCGTGACCGTCCCGCTGACGCTGGGCGAGCGCCCGACCCAGCTCCAGGTCGCCGTGGCGGAACCGGGGCCGGACGGGTTCCGGGCCATCGCCATCCACGCCCGGCCAGCCGGGACCGACGAGTGGACCAGGCACGCGGTCGGTGCCGTCGCCCGGCACGCCGGCTCCCCCGTCGCGCCGGCTCCCGCCGAGGTGGACGAGCTGGTCGAGCTCGACCTGGCGGGGGGTCTACGACTCGCTCGCTGCGCGCGGCTATCGGTACGGCCCGGCCTTCCAGGGGCTGCGCCGGCTGTGGCGCGGCACCGATGCGGTGGTCGCCGAGCTGGCGCTGCGCCCGGGCGAGCCCGTCGACGAGTATCTGCTGCACCCGGCACTGCTCGACGCCGCCCTGCATCCGGCGTTGCCGGGTGTCCTCGACGACGTCCGTGCGGCCGTCCTGCCCTACACCTGGTCGGGGGTACGGCTCCACGAGACCGGCGCCAGGTCGATGCGGGTGACCTACCGGTGGACCGGGCCGGACCGCGGGTCGGTCGTGGCCGTCGATCTCGACGGCTCGCCCGTCGCCGAGGTCGGTTCGCTGGTATGGCGGCCCCTCGACGTTCAGGCCGCCGCGGCCGGCGAGGTGCTCACCCGTGGGTGGGTGCCCGCGCCCGCGCCGACGCTGGCGCACCGGCCGTTCGCCGTAGAGGAGCTGCACGCCGAGGGTCCCGATCAGGCCGCGGCCGCGCACGAGGTCGCCGAGCGGGTGCTCGCGGTGGTGCGCGCCGCCCTCGCTGGCGACGACGGGCCCGACAGCACCGTCGTCGTGTTCACCGCGCCGGACGGCGCGCCGCCGGCGATCGAGGTCGCCGCCGGTCTGGTGCGGTCGGCCCGCACCGAGCACCCCGGCCGGTTCGTCCTCCTGCGTCACGACACCCCACCGACCGCGGCCGACCTGGCCGCCGTCGTGGTCCTCGACGAGCCAGAGGTGCGCCTGCGGGACGGCCAGCTGACCGTGCCTCGCCTGCGCCGCGACGACGCGGCGCCCAGTGCGCCCGTCCACCTCGGCGACGGCACCGTCCTGGTCACCGGGGCGAGTGGCGCTCTCGGCAGCGGCCTGGCGCGCCACCTGGTCCGTGACCTCGGAACGCGCGGTCTGCTGCTGCTCAGCAGGCGTGGCGCGGACGCCCCCGGCGCCGCCGCGCTCGCCGACGAGCTGGCCGGTCTCGGCGCCACCGTCGTCTGGGCGGCGGCCGACGCCGCCGACCCGGAGCAGCTCGCCGCCGCGCTGAGCCTCGTGCCCGCAGAGCTCCCGCTCACCGCGGTCGTGCACGCGGCGGGCATCCTCGACGACGGGGTCGTCGCGGATCTGACGTCACGGCGCCTGCACGCCGTGCTGCGCCCCAAGGTCGACGCCGCCTGGCACCTGCACCGGCTGACCAGGGACGCCGACCTCGCGGCGTTCGTGCTCTATTCGTCGATCTCCCAGCAGATCGGTGCGGCCGGCCAGGCAAACTACGCCGCCGCCAACGCGTTCCTCGACGGGCTCGCCGCCCACCGCCACGCGCTCGGACTGCCCGCGACCGCGCTGGCGTGGGGCCTGTGGGCGCCGGAGGGCGGCATGGCCGACTCGCTGGGCGCCGCCGATCTGGCCCGTATGGCGCGCGGCGGGGTGGCCCCGCTCCGGCATGCCGACGGGCTCGCGCTCTTCGACCGCGCCCTCGGCCTTCCCAGCCCATTGCTCGTCCCGATGCTGCTCGACACTGCCGCCCTTGCCGAGGCTGGTCCCGCCGTGCCGCCCGCGCTGCGAGGCGTGGTGCGGGCGCGCCCGTCGGCGACGGCTCCGGCCGTCTCCGGGTGGTCCCGCGCGGCCCTGGTCGAGCTGGTGCGCGCCCAAGTGGCCGCCGCGCTCGGCCATGCCGACCACTCGGCGATCGCCGCTGGCGTCCCGCTGAAGGACCTGGGCGTGGACTCGCTGACGTCCGTCGAGGTCCGCAACCGGCTCGTCACCGCGGTCGGGCTGCGCCTGGCCGCCACCGTTGTCTTCGACCACCCGTCGGTCGACGAGCTCGCCGACCACCTGCTGGAGCTGGCCGGTACGCCTCGGGACGAGGACACCACCACCCGGAGGACGCGGACCGACGAACCGATCGCCATCGTCGGCATGGCCTGCCGGTACCCCGGCGACGTCAGCACGCCCGACGAGCTGTGGCGGCTGGTGACCCAGGGGGTCGATGCCATCTCCGGCTTCCCGGCCAACCGCGGCTGGCCGGAGGACCTGCACGACCCGGACCCGGATCGCGCCGGCTACAGCTACGCGGCCCAGGGCGGCTTCCTGCATCACGCCGACGAGTTCGACGCGGGCTTTTTCGGCATCTCGCCCCGCGAGGCGCTGGCCATGGACCCCCAGCAGCGCGTGCTGCTGGAGACCGTGTGGGAGGCGGTGGAGCGGGCGCGCATCGACCCGGCGTCGCTGCGCGGCACGGACACGGCGGTGTTCGCCGGCCAGATGTACCACGACTACGCACCGCCGGTCGGCGCCATGCCCAGTGAGCTGGAGGGCATCCTGCTGACCGGCAACACCGGGAGCGTGCTCAGCGGGCGCGTCGCCTACGTACTCGGCACGACCGGCCCCACGCTCACCGTGGACACGGCCTGCTCCTCGTCGCTCGTCGCGACCCACCTCGCGGTCCGGTCGCTGCGCGCGGGCGAGTGCTCGCTGGCGCTCGCGGGCGGGGTCACCGTCATGTCCACACCGGGCACGTTCGTCGAGTTCAGCCGGCAGCGTGGGCTGTCGCCGGACGGGCGGTGCAGGTCGTTCTCCGCGGACGCCGACGGCACCGGTTGGGGCGAGGGCGCGGGCGTCCTGCTGTTGGAGCGGCTGTCCGACGCGCGCCGTAACGGCCATCCCGTGCTGGCGCTGGTGCGCGGTACGGCGGTCAACTCCGACGGCGCGTCCAACGGCCTGACCGCGCCCAACGGGCGGTCGCAGCGGGAGGTCATCCGCGCCGCTCTCGCCGACGGCGGCCTCGACCCCGCCGAGGTCGACGCCGTCGAGGCGCACGGCACAGGCACCCGGCTCGGCGACCCGATCGAGGCCGAGGCGCTGCTCGCGACCTACGGCGGGAACCGGGCCGAGCCGCTGTATCTGGGGTCGCTGAAGTCCAACGTGGGCCACACCCAGGCGGCGGCCGGGGCGGGCGGTGTCATCAAGATGGTCGAGGCGATGCGCCACGGCCTGCTGCCGCCCACGCTGCACGTCTCGGAGCCCTCGCCGTTCGTCGACTGGTCCTCCGGCGCGGTGGAGCTGCTCACCGAGGGCCGGGAGTGGCCGCGGACCGGCCGCCCACGCCGCGCGGCGGTCTCCTCGTTCGGCATCAGCGGCACCAACGCCCATGTTGTGCTCGAGGCCGGTGAGCCCGAGCCCGCGCGGGAGCCCGCGGGCCCCCCGGCGGCCATGCCGCTGGTGCTCTCGGGTGCCACACCGACGGGGCTGCGGGCCAGGGCCGGCCAGCTCGCGGACCTGCTCGTCGACGCGGAGCCGACCGCCGACCTCGGCTGGTCGCTGGCGGCGACCCGCGCCCACCTGCCCGCTCGCGCCGTCGTGCTCCGCGACCACGAGACCGCCCTACGGGCGCTGGCGAGCGGGGCGGACCCCGGCGACGCTGTGGTCGCTGGGTCCGCGGGCGACCGCGGCCGCGTGGTGTTCGTCTTCCCGGGGCAGGGTGCCCAGTGGCCGGGGATGGCGAGCGCCCTGATGGCCCAGTCGGCGGTGTTCGCCGAGGCGATGCGCGCGTGCGACGCCGCGCTGGCCCCCTACGTTGACTTCTCCGTCACCGACCCGAACCTCCCGCTCGACCGGGTCGACGTCGTGCAGCCCGCGCTGTGGGCGGTGATGGTGTCGATGGCGCGGCTGTGGCGTTCGTTCGGGCTGCGCCCGGACGCCGTGGTCGGGCACTCGCAGGGCGAGATCGCCGCCGCGGTCGTGGCCGGCGCGCTGAGCCTCGCGGACGGCGCGGCCGCGGTGGCACTGCGCAGTCGGGCCCTGCTCGACCTCGCCGGCCACGGGGGAATGCTGGCGGTGCCGCTGGGCGCCGACGCCGTCGCCAGCCGACTCGGCGCCTGGTCCGGCCGGCTCTCGATCGCCGCGCTCAACGGCCCGAGCTCCACCGTCGTCTCCGGTGACCCCGATGCCGTGGCCGACCTGCACGCCGAGTATCAGGCCGTGGGTGTGCGCTCCCGCGTCGTCAACGTGGACTACGCCTCGCACAGCGCGCACGTCGAGCGGCTGCGTGAACCGCTGATGGCGGTCCTGGCCGGGATCCGGCCCACCGAGCCGGAGATACCGGTGTACTCGACGGTCACCGGCAGGCCCGTCGCCGAGCCGATGGGGGCCGACTACTGGTACCGGAACCTGCGGAACACCGTGCTGTTCGACCAGGCGGTCACCGAGCTGACCGCCGATGGGCACGGCGTGTTCGTCGAGCTCAGCCCGAATCCGGTACTGGCCGTCGGGATCACCGAGACGGCCCCGGACGCGCTGGTCGTCGGCTCTCTGCGCCGTGACCAGGGCGGACTCGATCAGGTCGTCGCCGGGGCGGCGCGGCTCTACACTGCTGGTGTCCAGGTCGACCTGGCGGCAACGTTCCCCGGCGGTCGGTCGGTCGATCTGCCCACCTACCCGTTCCAGCGCGAGCGCTACTGGCTGACCCGCGCGTCGGCCGGCGCGGTGGCCGCCGCCGGCCTCGACCCGGCCACTCACCCGCTGCTCGGCGCCGTGACCGCGCTGCCCGACGGCGGCGTGCTGCTCGCCGGCAGCCTCTCGACCGCGACCAGCCCCTGGCTGGCCGACCACGCCGTGTCCGGAACGGTCCTGCTGGCGGCCACCGCGCTGGTCGAGCTGGCGTTGCGCGCCGGCGACGAGGTCGGCTGCCCAGAACTGCGCGAGCTGACCGTCACGGCGCCGCTGGCCCTGCCCGCGCGCGGCGCCGTCCGGGTCCAGATCCGCCTCGGCACGCCCTCCGGCGAGGGGTCCCGGGAGCTGACCGTGCACGGCCGCGCGGGGGAGGACGCGCCATGGACGCTGCACGCCGTGGGCACGCTGGCCCCGGCGGGCCCGACACCCGAGCCGCCGCCGGAGGTCTGGCCGCCGGCCGGCGCCGAGCCGGTCGACCTCGACGGTGTCCACGACCGGCTCGCCGAGCGGGGATACTCCTACGGCCCGGCGTTCCGCGGCCTGCGCGCCGTCTGGGCCGACGGCGACGACGTGTACGCGGAGGCCGCCGTGCCCGCCGCCGACGCCGAGCGCTTCCTTCTGCACCCGGCGCTGCTCGACGCCGTGTTGCACCCGCTGCTGCCCGGGGTGGTCGCCGAGCGGCCCGCCGGGTTGCCGTTCGCGCTGGCCGGGGTCCGGATCCACGCCACCGGAGCGTCCACCCTGCGGGCGCGACTGACTATCTCGACGTCCGGCGAGACCACGGTGGCCAGCCTTGCCGCCGCCGATGCCGCCGGTGCGCCCGTGGTGACGGTGGACGAGGTCGTGCTGCGCCCGGCCGCCGCGACCGTCCGCAGCGACTCGCTCCATCGGGTCGGCTGGGTGCCTGTCGAGTTGCCCCCCGCGGCCCCGCCCGCGGCGGGCACCGAGGTGCTCACGGTGCGGGCCGCCGCCACCGGCGACGTGCCAGCCGACGTCCGCGCCACCCTCCTTGGGGTAGTGGGCGCGGTGCGGGCGTGGCTCGCCGCCGACCACGCGGCGGCGGCCCGGCTGATCGTGGTGACGACGGGCGCGGGGCCCCGCGGCGACGACCCGGTGGCCACCGCCGTGTGGGGCCTCGTGCGGACCGCGCAGACCGAGAACCCCGACCGCTTGGTCCTCGTGGACCTCCCCGACCTGGTGGCGGACGGCCTCCCCGACGACCTGCTCGGCGCCCTGCAGGCGTCCGGCGAGCCGCAGGTGGCGCGCAGGTGGGGCGGGTGGAGCGCGCCTCGCCTCGTGGACGCCGCCACCGACCTCGTGCCGCTGTCCGGCCGGGAGAACCGGATGGTGGTGACCCGCCCCGGCACCCTCGACAGCCTCGCCTTCGAGCCCGCGCCCGCAGTGCTGGCGCCGCTGGGCCCGACCCAGGTCAGGGTCGCGGTACGGGCGGGCGGCCTGAACTTCCGGGACGTTCTCATCGCGCTCGGCCTCGTCGACCAGCGCAACGCTTTGATGGGCGCCGAGGGCGCGGGCCGGGTGCTGGCCGTCGGCTCCGAGGTATGCGACCTGGCCCCCGGTGACCGGGTGTTCGGGTACTTCGACGGGGCCTTCGCACCGGTGGCCGTCGCCGACCGGCGGCTGCTGGCCGGGATGCCGGACGACTGGTCCTACGCCCGCGCGGCCACGGTGCCCGTGGTGTTCCTCACGGCGTACTACGGCCTCGTCGACCTGGGCCGGGTGCGGCCCGGGGACCGGGTGCTGGTGCACGCCGCCGCCGGCGGGGTCGGTATCGCCGCGGTGCAGCTCGCCACCCACCTGGGCGCGGAGGTGTTCGGCACCGCCAGCCCCGGCAAATGGGACACCCTGCGCGCGCTGGGCCTCGACGACGACCACATCGCCAGCTCGCGCACCCTCGAGTTCGGCGAGCGGTTCCGCGCCGCCACCGGCGGCAACGGGGTCGACGTCGTGCTGAACTCGCTCGCGGGCGAGTTCATCGACGTCTCGCTGGACCTGCTCGCCGACGGCGGCCGGTTCCTGGAGATGGGCAAGACGGACATCCGGGACCGGGCGGAGGTCCTCGCCGCCCACCCGGGCATCGAGTACGAGCCGTACGACCTGACCGCGCTCGCGGTCACCGAGCCAGCAGCCGAGGGCGCCCGGCCGGGCCGGCTGGCCGAGATCCTCGCGCTGGTGATCGACCTGTTCGCGGCCGGCGCTCTCGAACCGCTGCCGGTCACGACCTGGGATGTGCGCCGCGCCCCGGAGGCCTTCCGGGTGCTCCAGCAGGCCCGCGCCGTCGGCAAGATCGTGCTGACCGTGCCCACGCCGCTCGCACCCGGCGGCACGGTGCTTGTCACCGGCGCGACCGGCGCGCTCGGCGGGCTGACGGCTCGTCACCTGGTCACCGCGCACGGTGTGCGGGATCTGCTGCTGGTCAGCCGCCGGGGGCTGGCCGCGCCGGGCGCAGCCGCGCTGGCCGAGGACCTAGCCGCGCTGGGAGCCCGCGTCCGCGTCGAGGCCTGTGACGTGGCCGACCGGGCCGCGCTGGCCCGGCTGCTTGACAGCGTCGGCGAGGAGCACCCGCTCACCGCGGTCTTCCACACCGCCGGCGTGCTCGACGACGCGCTGTTCGGCGAGCTGACGCCGCGGCAGCTGGACACCGTGCTGGCTCCCAAGGTGGCCGCGGCCTGGCACCTGCACGACCTGACGGCGCACCTGGACCTGTCCGCGTTCGTCCTCTTCTCCTCCTACGCCGGGCTGCTCGGCGCGGCGGGACAGGCGAACTACGCGGCCGCCAATGGCTTCCTGGACGGGCTGGCGGAGCTTCGCCAGTCCCAGGGGCTGCCCGGCGTCGCCCTGGCCTGGGGCCTGTGGGCCGCGGCCAGCGGCATGACCGGGCACCTGTCCGAGACTGACCTCGCCAGGATGGCACGTGACGGCATCCTGGCGCTGGAGTCCGCGCAGGGCATGGCCCTGCTGGACCAGAGCCTGGCCACGGGACTGGCGGTGGTCGCTCCCGTCCGGCTGGACCGGGCGGCGCTGCGGGCCCAGGGCACGGCGCTGCCCGCGCTGCTGCGGGGCCTCGTCAGTCGCCCGGAGCGTCGCCGGCCGGCGTCGTCCGGCGGTGCGGGCGCGACGGCGGCCGCCACGTTCGCTGACCGCCTCGCCAGGCTCTCGGAGCCCGACCAGCTGGCCGCGATCGACGATCTGGTGCGCACCCAGGTGGCCGCCGTGCTTGGCGGGGGCGGCGAGACCGCGCTCAGTCTCGACCGCGCGTTCCGGGATCTCGGCTTTGACTCCCTCACCGCCCTGGATCTGCGTAACCGGCTCGCCGCGGCCACCGGTCTGCGGCTGACGGCGGGCGTCGTGTTCGACCACCCCACCCCCACCGAGCTCATGGCCCATCTCCGGTCGCGCCTGGCCGTCGAGGCCGCGCCGGGGCCGGCGGCCCCGCCGGGGCCGGACGGGGTGCTCGCCGACCTGGACCGGATCGAGCGCGTGCTGCGCGGCGACACAGAGCGGCCGGTGGACCTCGCCGAGCGGCTGCGCCGGCTGCTCGCGCTGTGCGGCCCGGACCCGGTCGACGGTGCCGGGGTGGACCTGGACAGCGCCACCGACGACGAGCTCTTCGCGCTCGTCGACGAGCAGGCATGACCCTCACGGGCTCACGAGGAAGGAGCTGAAGTGGCAGACGAGCCGAAGCTGCGGGAGTACCTCAGACGCGCGATCGCCGACGCGCGCGACGCACGCCTCCAACTGCGTCAGGCGCAGGAGCGCGCGAGCGAGCCGATCGCCATCGTGGGCATGGCCTGCCGCTTCCCCGGCGGCGTGCGTGGGCCGGAGGACCTGTGGCGAGTGGTCGCCGAGGGCACGGACGTCGTCTCCGGGCTGCCCACCGACCGTGGCTGGGACCTGGCGGCCCTCTACCACCCAGACCCAGACCATCCCGGCACGTCCTACGCCCGCGAGGGCGGCTTCCTGTACGAGGCCGCCGGGTTCGACGCGGAGTTCTTCGGGCTGTCCCCCCGTGAGGCGCTCGCGATGGACCCGCAGCAGCGGCTGCTGCTGGAGCTGGCATGGGAGGCGGTGGAACGCGCGGGCGTCGAGCCCGGCTCGTTGCGCGGCGCCCGGGCCGGGGTGTTCGTCGGCGCGACGGACCAAGGCTACGGCCCGCGGCCGCAGGAGGCGCCCGAGGACGTCGGAGGCCATTTGCTTACCGGCGCCACCGTGAGCGTCGCCTCCGGGCGCATCGCCTACCAGCTCGGGCTCACCGGCCCGGCGATCACCCTGGACACCGCCTGCTCCTCGTCGCTGGTCGCGCTGCACCTCGCAGCCCGGTCGTTGCGGTCCGGCGAGTGCGACCTCGCCCTCGCGGGCGGCGTGATGGTCATGTCGACGCCCGGGACGTTCGTGGAGTTCAGCCGGCAGCGTGGCATCGCTCCCGACGGGCGCTGCAAGCCGTTCGCCGCCGCGGCCGACGGAGTCGGGTGGGGAGAGGGCGGGGGCCTGCTGCTGGTCGAGCGGCTGTCGGACGCCCGCCGCAACGGGCACCGGGTGCTCGCGGTGATGCGCGGCAGCGCGGTCAACTCCGACGGCGCGTCCAACGGGCTCACCGCTCCCAACGGCCCTGCCCAGCAGCGGGTCATTGAGGCCGCGCTCGCGGAGGCCGGACTGAGCCCGGTCGACGTGGACGTGGTGGAGGGCCACGGCACCGGCACGACGCTGGGCGACCCGATTGAGGCGGAGGCGATCATCGCGACCTACGGCCGGGACCGCGACCGGCCGGTCTGGCTGGGATCCGTCAAGTCGAACATCGGGCACGCCCAGCACGCGGCGGGTGTCGCCGGTGTTATCAAGATGGTGGGGGCGCTCCAGAACGGCGTGCTACCCAGGACACTGCACGTCGACGCACCCACGCCCCACGTCGACTGGTCGGCCGGGACGGTCCGGCTGCTTCAGGAGGCTCGCTCATGGCCGGCCGGTGCGGGCCCCCGCCGGGCCGGGGTCTCCTCCTTCGGCATCAGCGGCACCAACGCCCACGTCATCCTGGAGGAGGCGCCCGAGCCCGCCGCCGCGCCGATCGGCGATCCACCGTGGCGGCCGGCGGTCTGCCCGCTGCCGGTCTCCGCGCGGACCCGCGAGGGCGCGGCGACGCTGGCCAGGCAGATCTCCGCGCTGCGCGCCGATCCAGCCGACATCGGCTTCTCCCTGGCCCGGTCCCGCGCGGTGTTCGACGAACGCGCCGTCGTCGTCGGTGACACCCTCGTCACGGACGCCGCTCGACCGGGCGTGCTCGGCTTCGCCTTCGCCGGGCAGGGCACCCAGCGGACCGGCATGGGACATGGCCTCTACCAGCACTTTCCCGCGTTCGCGAAGGCATTCGACGAGGTTTGCGCCCTGCTGGACCCCGCCGTGCGCACCGCCATCACCACCGGCAAGGACCTCGACCACACCGGGCTGACCCAGCCGGCGCTGTTCGCCGTCCAGGTCGCTCTCCACCGGCTGCTCCAGTCCTGGGGAGTCCGGCCGCATGTCCTGGTGGGGCACTCCGTAGGCGAGATCGCTGCCGCCCATGCCGCCGGTGTGCTTCCCCTCCCGGACGCCGCCCGCCTCGTGACCACCCGAGGCCAGCTGATGCAGCGACTCCCGCCGGGCGGCGCGATGGTCGCCCTGCACGCGAGCGAGCGCGATGTCGCCGCTCACCTGACCGACGGCGTCACCATCGCGGCCGTCAACGGTCCACGCTCCGTCGTCATCGCCGGGCCCACGGAGCCAACCCTGGCCGTCGCCCGTGCCACCGGGGCGAAACACCGGCGACTCGCCGTCAGCCACGCGTTCCACTCGGCCCTCATGGACCCCATGCTCGGCGAGTTTCGCGCCCAGCTCGCCGACCTCACCTTCGCCAGTCCGCACACCACCGTCATCTCCACCGTCACCGGGCAGCCCGCCGAGATGGGCACCATCGACTACTGGGCCGCCCAGGTCCGGGAGCCCGTCCGGTTCCAGGACGCCATCGCGGCCGCGGACGCCACGACGTGGCTGGAGATCGGAACCGACGGCTCCCTGTCCGCCCTGATCGACGCCATACCCACGCTGCGCAGGAACCACGACGAGCCGGTCACTGTGGCCGTGGCCGCGGCGCGCACGTGGGCCCGCGGGCACGCGCTCGACTGGTCCGGCTACTACCCGCACGGTCAGGCCACAGACCTTCCCACCTATCCGTTCCACCACCGTCACTTCTGGCTCAAACCCACCCGGCGTGGGCCCGAGCCACACCTGCTCCAGGAGACCGTCCGGGTCGTCGACCTGCCCCGCGCTCCGCGGCTGGCCGGCACCTGGCGGATCGTCGCGGACGGGGCCGAGGCCGAGTCCGCCCGCTCCCTCGCCGAGCTGCTCACCAGGCACGGCGCGACCACCGAGATCGCGGACGGCCCGGGAACCGAGCCGGTCGCAGGTCTCCTCGCCCTCGGTGGCGACCCGGTACCGCTGCTGGAGTCGGGATTCGGCCCGGTCTGGCAGCTCACCGGCGACGCGGCGGCCCAGGGCCGGGCGCGGGCGTTTGGCTGGACCTGGCCGACGGCCTGGCGCGGCACTCTCGACGCACCAGACGGCCTCGGCCCGCGGGCCGAGGAGCAGCTCGTCGCGGCTCTGGCGACTGGTCCCGACGCCGACCATCTGCGGCTGCGTCCCGGCGGCGCCCAGGCCAGGGTGTTGAGGGCCGTCCCGTCGGGCGGCCGGGAGTGGGATCCCTCGGGCGTGGTCGTGGTGGCCGGACAGGGCGGCGCCGTCGACCTGATCGCCGACTGGCTCACCGAGCAGGGCGCGACGGCACGCAGGGTCGACGTCGCCGGGCTCGCGGCGGCGCTGGCGGAGCCCGGGGTGACGGCGCTCGTCGACGGCACGGACGCCCCGGCGGGCGACCTGGCCCTCGAGACCGCTCCCGAGACGGTGGTGCTGCTCGCCCCGCTCGCCGGCGTCCTAGGCGCGCCGGGCGCGAGCGTGGCGGGCGAACGGCACGCCAGCGCCGTCGCGGCGGCTACCGCGCTGGCCGCTACCGGCCGCGTCGCCACGGTGGTCGCCTGCGTCGATGCGGCCCGGCCCCGGGGGGCCGGGGGGGGGTGGGCGGGGCCCGCGGGCGGGGTCTCGGGGGTGCGGTGCGCGGCGCTGAGGTTACTAAATAAT
>NZ_JAMQQG010000050.1 GCF_023716925.1 Frankia sp. R82 | reverse complement strand
CGTGAGGAGTCCTGCGGCGGCCACTTCCGGGTGGAGAGCCAGACGCCCGACGGCGAGGCCCGACGCGACGACGACCGGTCATCCGCGACCGGTCGGTGCAGCAGGCCGGCAAGCCGGCGAAGCTGGCCGCGTAGTCGCTCGGCGCCGGGCAGATCCGGGGGCAGACCGACCGGAGCGGTCAGCACGGTGATCAGCCGGCGGGTCGGGTCCGGCTCGCCGGATCCGGTGGCCGCCCCATCGCCGGTCTCGGGCCGGGCGAGCAGCCGGGTGTAGGCGTCGCGCACGTACGCCCCGACGGCCTGGACCGGTGGGTTGTGTCGCTCGTCCACACCGACGGTCTGGGCCGCGGAGTCGGGTCGCTCAGCTGGCGGGTCGCTCCAGGGCGCAGCGGCCGGCGGCGGGATGGTCCGGTCGGGGGGTGGGGGGAGCGCCGTGGGGGTCCGGGCCGCCATGACGAGGCGATGGCTCCACCGCGCGGGCTCGTCGACGTCGAAGGGCTCCGGGCCGACCACAGCCAGCAGGCCGGCGATCCCACGCATCCCACTGTGGCTGTAGACGGTCGTCAGAACGCCCGCGGCCGTCTGGATGATCGGCGCGGTTCGCGGTGGCAGACGTGGATCCACGTGAATCATCGCCCGCGAGGAGCCGGGTTCGGACCGCGGCGGGCGCAGGGCGAACTGGAACCGCGGCCCGGCAGTCGGCGCGGAGATCCGCTCGATCGGCTCGGCCGGCTCGGCCGGCTCGGCCGGCCCGAGTTCCGGCGGGTGCCGGTCAGGGCGCCCGTCCCGGGCGAGGGCCGACGTCATCCGGGAGACGAAGGTCAGACGATAGGGAAGGACCTCCTCGAGCAGTTCGATCAACGCCCACATCAGCGTGACCGCCTCCTCGTTACCCGTGTGCGAGATCGCGAACGGGTGCCCCGCGCCGGAGGAGGTGAGGACTGCGGCGATCACATTGGTCAGTCGGTGCCGACGGGAGGGAACCCGCGCGGCCTGGCGCAGCGCACGTTCCCCGATCCGGCGCGTCGCAGTGAGATCAGGCAGGTGAAGCGGGGTGAGACGGGTTGACGCGCGGGGTGCCTCGGCCCGACCGGCCCCCGCCGCGTGCAGTGCCAGTGCCACTCGTTCGGTCAGTTGGTCCGCCCGACCGGTCAGGACGTGTGCCCGCAACCGGCCGGGGCCGGTGCCGCTGCGCCGAGGCACCCGGACACGATGCACGAGCGCCGCCCGCTCCGGCGCCAGGCCGGACGCCGGGTCGAGAACCACCGCCCCGGGCTCGGCCGGGCCGGTGACGTAGGCGAGCGACGCCATCGCGTCGGTGGTCGAAGCGTTCTCGGCCAGCAGGTGGCTGGCGGGCAGACCGTCCCAGGAACGAGCCGCCGGCGATCCCAGCGAGCTCGCGACGGGGAAGAAACCCTGCATGCCGGTCCGTGGCTGGCGGGACCAGACGTAGACCACCTGGTCGATGCGGGTCGCGTCGGGTGCCCGGCCTGCTGGGGTCGGCACGGTCGGATCACCGATCATGAAAGGTCGGGTCCGGTCGGGCCGCCGCAGCGGCTGGGCCTGGTCATCAGCGGCAGCGGGTGGGGTCGTGGTCGGGGCGGTCGTCTCCTGCCTCGCCAGCCGGACCCACACCGCCGCCGAGATCGGCACCGCCGGCGGGGAGCGGGGCGAAGCGTCGGATCCGGGCCGGCAGCAGGGGGTAGAGGCGACGGAGCCGGTTTCGTGGAACTCGCCGGGCCAGACCGGGCCGCCCGGCGGCGTGCTGTCGCACGTCGTGCGGTGGTTGCTCGGGGAGCTGGTGGACGACGGCGCCGATGCCGGGCAGAACGAGACGCCCCGGTACTGCCGAGGCAGCCCGGTGGAACCGGTCGAAGACCTCCGGTGCGCGCAGCCCGTCGAGCATCGTCAGCAGGGCATCGTCGCCGCCGGTCGCACAGTGGTCCGCCGGTGCCGTGTCCGGCCGGGTTGTGACTGGCTGGGTTGCGTCCGGCTGGGTTGTGGCCGCCGCGACCGGGTGGGTCGGTGCGGGGTCCACCCGGGGGGTGTCGGTCCGGGTGGCGGCGGGTGAGGCCGCGGGCGGGCCGGAGGTGATCAGCTCGTCCGGGCCGACCTCGAGGAAGGCATAAAGATCGGGGTCGTAGTGGGCGTCGAGGTCGGGCTGGTCGTCCGCCTCGACCGTGTGGTCGGACGGGTGATCACGGGACTGGTCCGGTGTGCGGGTGGCCGCTGGCTCGACCAGGACGAGCAGCACCGACCCGACCTCGCGCTCGGCCAGCAGTGCGGTGAGCTCACCGTGGCGGGCCCCCAGCGCTGCCGAAGCTGTGTCCACCAGCACGAGGCGGGGGGAAAGTGGCAGGTCAACAGCCTGCCGCAGCCCCCAATCGGGCCGGCGCTCGCGGAGATCAACGATGGCCACCGGGCTCGGAATCGGGCCCTGAACCGGGGGTCGGCCGTGGCCCCTTCCTGGGGGCTGGTCCTGGGATGTGGACGGTGTCTCACCCATGGCAGACCCCGGCCAGCCCGCAGTTCTGCTGGCGAGACCTTTGTGATCGGTACGGATCGTGATCCGGAAATATGGGCGCGCAATAGGCATCGGTCATTGCCCGGACAGGTCCGGTGTGCGGATCCTGCTGTGCCGTTGCGTGGTCACTGGCCAATGATTGTCCCCCCGGGGCATGTCCCGACCGCGACGCTGATCGTGTAGTTAGTTGATTACTGGTACCTGGCGAAAGGTAATTCCTGGAGCTGGCTGCCGTCCAGAGAAAGGAGAAAAAATCATCGGAAGCTGGCCGTGAAGCGCTGGCACGCCGAGGATGACGCGCTTCAACGCCATGGGCAGGGCCTTATGGCCGGGATTTCCCCGCGTACCGACCCGCTTGGTGGCACTGGTCTGGCCGGGTCGGTATTTGCCCGTGCAGCGGCATGTGCAGCGGCCGGCCACGGATTCCGAGGCGGGCGACGGGATCCACTTCTGATCGACTGCACGCGGGTGCGGAGAATGCCGGGCGCGGTGGGCTACCCGTCCGCGCGTGGACGGACCAAGGTGACACGGTCGATCGGGACGGGGCTCGGGTCCGGCGAACTCGAGTCGAGTATCGAGATGCGCAGGCTCGTCGTTCCGCCTGGTTCGCCCGGGTCGAGATCGATCAGTGCGAACGCGTATGGGTGTTCCCGGGCCCGGAAGGCCAGCCAGTCCGCCGGTTCCACGGCATGGATCGAGCGCCGCCGCCGGCGTCCGGGATCGGGGTCACGCAGGTCGATGATCACCCGTCCGGCCGGCGGATCGAGCAGGTTGCCGGCCGTCGGCGACGACGATCCGCCGGTACCCACCAGCAGATGGACGGTGCCAGCGGTGGCGTCCACGACCTCGCCGTCCCATCCTTCGCCCCCGTCGTTGCGACCGCCGCCGCCGACCGGTCCGTCCCCGCCGACCGGTCCGCCCCTGCCGGCTGGCCCGCCGCCGGCCTTGTCGCCGGACCGGGTAAGGACAGCGGCCGGGACCGGTAGTGGGGTCAGCATGGGACTGTCGGGAACGTGGCCGCGCACCGGATGGCTGCGCTCGTAGTGATGCTCGTGCCCGTGCAGTACGAGGTCGACGTCGAACTGGTCGAACAGCGGTCGCCAGGCCGCACGGATGCCCAGGTCCGCGCCGTGATGCGACGCCGAGGTCGACATCATGGCCTGGTGCATGACCACGACGATCCAGTCGATGGCCGGGTCGGCGCGTGCCTGGGCCAGGGTGCGGGCGAGCCACGCGGTCTGCCGGCCGGCGCTGATCCCGTGCAGGCGCACCGGGCTGCCGTCCTGTAGGCAGACGTCGTCGGCGGCAAGCACCACGAGCCGCAGCGAGCCGACAGTGATCGCGTACCAGAGCCCGGCCAGGTAGCTTTCGTCTCCGTGATCCGGCAGCTGGAAGTAGGTCTGGTAGGCGGCGACACCGAGCGCGCCGTTGCCCCGCTCGATCTCGTGGTTGCCAAGACAGGGCATCCACGGCCGGGACGTCGCGGACGCGCTGATCATTTCGAACCAGTCTGCCCAGGACCGCACCGGATCGTCCCGGATGTTGGCATACGACAGATCCCCGCCGACGACGGCGAACATCGGCGCCTGCCGCTCGATGGCCGCCACCGTGTGGCCGGCGGCGGGTGAGCCGAACGGGTCGCCCGGACGGTTCGTGCCCTGGTCGGCGAGAAAGGCGAACGAGAACGGTGCCCGTCCGGCCGGCGCGGTGCGAAACCAGCCCGACCCCGGGCCGGCTGCCGCAGCCTCAGCCGCCGCTACGCCCGTAACCGGGTCCGACGAGGGCTCACCGGACCCGACGATCGTGTAGGTGTAGGTAGTGTCCGGACGTAGGCCCGCCAGGGTGCCATGGCAGACATGCACCACCGTGTCCACCCGCGCGTCACGGTAGGACCTGCACTGTGCCGCCACGGTCTGTGCCGCCACGGTCTGTGCCGCCACGGTCTGGGGCGGCGCGGGGGAGTAGCGGACCGACGGCACATCGGCCGCGTCCGGATTCGGGGGCGGTGCCAGCCAGGAGATGACCACCGTTGTTGCGGGATCCGCGCCGAAGGTCAGGTGGACGCCCCGGGGGCCGGTAGCCGCAGCAGCGCCCGATCCGGTGGTCTCGGTCAGCGGTTCGACTGTCCTGGCCTTCGGCTCGGCGGTCTCGGCGCGAGCCTCAGCCGGCCGGCCGGCGGACTCGGCCGGTGACGTGGCCGATGATGGTCGCGGTCCCGGCCCGGAACGCCTGCCGGGCAGCCGCCA
Source organism: Frankia sp. R82 (assembly GCF_023716925.1). GTDB lineage: Bacteria > Actinomycetota > Actinomycetes > Frankiales > Frankiaceae > Frankia. The sequence goes on along the minus strand of NZ_JAMQQG010000050.1, from coordinate 11,622 downwards.
TGTTCCCATAGATCCCGTTCCCGATGTTTCGTTCCCGCCGCGTTCTGAGCGTTCCGCGCGCACCCACCCGACGTGATGTCCGTCCTGCGAGGTTACGTCCGAGCTCGACGATGCGTTGGATGTCATCGGCGGACGGTTTCGATCTGGCCGTGTGACTCTGCTCGAGAGGAACGATGACCGCCGGCGACGTGCTGCTGTTGATCGGTGCGGGGGTGCTCGCCGGCATCACCAGCACCGTGGCCGGGCTGGCCTCGCTGGTGTCGTATCCGGCGCTGCTGGCGGCCGGCCTGTCGCCGTTGGCCGCGAATGTCACCAATACGTCCGCGTTGCTGTTCGTCGCGGTCGGGGCGGGTCTTGGATCGCGTCCGGAGCTCGTCGGCCAGGGTGCCCGGATCGGCCGGTACGGCGCGGCGATGTTCGCTGGCGGGGCAGCCGGGGCCGCGCTGCTGCTCGCGCTGCCCGCGTCCGCCTTCGAACGGGTGGTGCCGGTGCTGATCGCGGGCTCCGCGGTGGTGCTGTGGCTGCAGCCGTGGATTCTTGCGCGCCGGGCCCCGGACGCGGCCGAGGGTGGGCGGGTGATCCTCGCGCTGGTCGTGCTCACCGGCGTCTACCTGGGCTATTTTGGCGCCGGCGGGGGGATCGCGCTGTTGGCCGCGCTCGCCGTGGCGATCCCGGAGCCGCTGGCTCGGGTGAACGCGCTGAAGAACGTTGTGTCGGGGTTCGCGAACGTGGTCGCCGCGGTGGTGTTCGCGCTGTTCGGACCGGTGCGGTGGCTGGCGGTCCTGCCGTTGGCGGCCGGCCTGCTGGTCGGCGGGGCGATCGGGCCGCTGATCGTGCGACGGCTGCCGGCCGGCCTGCTTCGGGCCCTGATCGGCCTGGCCGCCCTGGGCCTGGCGGCGAGCCTCGGCTGGAACGCCTACCGCTGACGGGTCGCCCCCGCTCCGCCCGCCCGGGTCGGTTCCGCCCGGGGTGGACCGCGGCCGGGCGCCACCACCTGTGACTGAGCCCCGGAAACCTCAGGGAGGCTCCGGGGCTCAGGCCACGGTGATCTACTTACCTGCTGAAAGCAGCCCTATTCGCTGGACTTGGCCAGGTCGACCGGCGGGGCGTCGGGCACCTCGACCGGCTTCGTCTCGCCGCGGAAGATGAACTTGGCGTCCTCTCCCTCGCCTTCGACGTCACCGACGACGATCTCGCCCGGCTTCAGCGTGCCGTACAGGATCTTCTCGGACAGGACGTCCTCGATCTCCCGCTGGATCGTGCGGCGCAGCGGCCGGGCGCCGAGCACCGGGTCGTAGCCCTTCTTCGCCAGCAGCGCCTTGGCCGCCGAGGTGAGCTCGAGGGCCATGTCCTTGTTCTTGAGCTGGATGTCGACCCGGGCCAGCATGAGATCGACGATCTGGATGATCTCGACCTCGGACAGCTGGTGGAAGACGATGATGTCGTCGATCCGGTTAAGGAACTCGGGCCGGAAGTGCTGCTTGAGCTCGTCCTGGACCTTGGCCTTCATCCGCTCGTAGTCGACCGCGCCCTGACCGGTGGCGAAGCCGATGCCCGGGCCCTTGGAGATGTCGCGGGTGCCCAGGTTCGACGTCATGATCAGAACGGTGTTCTTGAAGTCGACCAGCCGGCCCTGGGAGTCGGTCAGGCGACCGTCCTCCAGGATCTGCAGGAGCGTGTTGAAGACGTCGGGGTGCGCCTTCTCGACCTCGTCGAACAGGACGACCGAGAACGGCTTGCGGCGGACCCGCTCGGTGAGCTGGCCACCCTCCTCGTAGCCGACATAGCCGGGCGGGGAGCCCACCAGTCGCGAGACGGTGTGCTTCTCCATGTACTCGGACATGTCGAGCTGGATGAGGGAGTCCTCGTCGCCGAAGAGGAACTCGGCGAGCGTCTTGGACAGCTCGGTCTTACCGACACCGGACGGGCCGGCGAAGATGAACGAGCCACCGGGACGCTTGGGGTCCTTCAGGCCCGCGCGGGTGCGCCGGATCGCCTGGGAGACGGCCTTGATGGCCTGCTGCTGGCCGATGACGCGCTTGTGCAGCTCGTCCTCCATGCGCAGCAGACGCGCGGTCTCCTCCTCGGTGAGCTTGAAGACCGGGATGCCCGTCCAGATGGCCAGGACCTCGGCGATCTCCTCGTCGCCCACCTCGGCGACGACGTCCATGTCGCCGGCCTTCCATTCCTTCTCCCGCTTGGCCTTCTCCGACAGGAGGGTCTTCTCCTTGTCGCGCAGCGAGGCGGCCTTCTCGAAGTCCTGCGCGTCGATCGCGGACTCCTTGTCCCGACGGACGTTCGCGATGCGCTCGTCGAACTCGCGCAGGTCCGGCGGGGCGGTCATCCGGCGGATGCGCATCCGGGAGCCGGCCTCGTCGATCAGGTCGATCGCCTTGTCCGGCAGGAAGCGGTCGGAGATGTACCGGTCGGCCAGCGACGCGGCGGCGACCAGGGCGGCGTCGGTGATCGACACCCGGTGGTGCGCCTCGTACCGGTCGCGCAGGCCCTTGAGGATCTCGATGGTGTGCGCCACCGAGGGCTCCGCAACCTGGATCGGCTGGAAGCGGCGCTCGAGGGCCGCGTCCTTCTCCAGGTGCTTGCGGTACTCGTCGAGTGTGGTGGCGCCGATGGTCTGCAGCTCACCGCGGGCCAGCATCGGCTTGAGGATGGAGGCGGCGTCGATCGCGCCCTCGGCGGCACCCGCGCCGACCAGCGTGTGCAGCTCGTCGATGAACAGGATGATGTCGCCGCGGGTGCGGATCTCCTTGAGGACCTTCTTCAGCCGCTCCTCGAAGTCACCGCGGTAGCGGGACCCGGCGACCAGAGCGCCGAGATCGAGGGTGTAGAGCTGCTTGTCCTTGAGGGTCTCGGGCACCTCGCCCTTGACGATCGCCTGCGCCAGGCCCTCGACCACGGCGGTCTTGCCGACGCCGGGCTCGCCGATCAGTACCGGGTTGTTCTTGGTACGACGCGACAGCACCTGCATGACGCGCTCGATCTCCTTCTCGCGCCCGATGACCGGGTCGAGTTTGGACTCGCGCGCCGCCGCGGTGAGGTTGCGGCCGAACTGGTCGAGCACCAGCGAGGTGGACGGGGTGCCCTCGGCGGGCGCGCCGGAGGTCGCCGTCTCGCCCTTGCCCTGGTAGCCGGACAGGAGCTGGATGACCTGCTGGCGCACGCGGTTGAGGTCCGCGCCGAGCTTGACGAGCACCTGGGCGGCGACACCCTCGCCCTCGCGGATGAGGCCGAGCAGGATGTGCTCGGTCCCGATGTAGTTGTGGCCGAGCTGGAGGGCTTCCCGAAGCGACAGCTCCAGAACCTTCTTCGCGCGCGGCGTGAACGGGATGTGCCCGCTCGGCGCCTGCTGGCCCTGGCCGATGATCTCTTCGACCTGGGACCGCACACCCTCAAGGGAGATGCCGAGGGACTCGAGGGCCTTGGCGGCGACGCCCTCACCCTCGTGGATCAGTCCGAGCAGGATGTGCTCGGTCCCGATGTAGTTGTGGTTGAGCATCCTGGCCTCTTCTTGGGCCAGGACGACGACCCGACGTGCCCGGTCGGTGAATCTCTCGAACATGTGCGCTCCTTCGAGCTGCGACCGACCACACGACAGCCGGTATCCGCATGCTAGCTCCGCCGAGGCATGTCCTCACGCATCGAACAGAAACCTACCCGCCGGCTCCGACCTCTTCGTTGAGCCCGGACGACCGGCGCAAAGGCCGGCACGACCAGCGGAGACGCTTAGGGCAACCGTGGCCGACCAGCCATGATTCCGTCACGTCGTTCCGCCAAGAGCAGAACGACTCGTGCCGGACGGCGCCGGTGCCACCCCGGGCGCAGGGCCCCGTAGGCGCTCTCGCCGCCCCGCCCATCGTGACCGACGGTAGCGCATGCCCGGCTGCACCAAAATGTGGTGCATATCATAAATGAAGTATTTTGTAGTTATTAAACTTCAAAGGGTGACCGCATCAGAGCGGATCTCGCGACGACCTCGCCGGATGCGCCTGCCGTCGCCCTACTACTTTACGTGTGCTGATGCCGATGGGTGCCCTGATGTTGTCTCATACAGCCAGACCACCATCACCCTGAGTATCTATCCAGGCGCGCATCCGCTGCTCCCGATCCGCGTCGCCGGTGAACGGGCAGGTGGTGCAGTACTCCGCGTCCAGCCGGTGGGCCAGGCAGCAGGAGCCGCGGCGCATGCCGACGTAGGTCCGCCCGCGGTGGACGAACTCCTGCCACCGCGGGCGGGCAAGCATCGTCGGCGTCGCCAGCGCGAAGAAGGCATCGGCCTCGTCCCGCCCGGCCGCGGGATCCCCGGTGGCTCGCTCGGTGAGCAGGAAGGCCCGCGCGCACTGGGCCGCCGCCGCCCCCCACAGCGCCGGCCGGCCCAGGCGCACCATGGCCCGCAGCTCCCGCAGGAACGGGTCGAGATGCGCCAGGATCTCCTCGACCAGGACCGTGCGCAGGGCGGCCGCATCCTCGACCACCCGGATCCCGCCGTCCGGACCGGCACCGAAGCCGTCCCCCGTGCAGGCGGGGGCTGGAACGGCGGCTGGAGCACCGGCAGGGGCCGTCGGGCCGCGGAGACCGCCCTGGGACGCGCCGAGGCCGGGCGTGGCCGGGGTGATGCCGGCGGCGAGGGGGTCGTTGGCGAGGGCCGCCGCGACCGGGCGGTACAGCGCGGTCCGGTCGAACCAGCCGCTGTCCGGGACGCTCAGGGCCAGCTGTGCCGGGGCGAGGTCCGGCACCCGTCGCACCAGGACGTACAACGCGATGGCCGGACCGACGACGGCCGCCGTGTACCAGTTGGCCAGATAGCTGGCGGCGACCTCGGCGCTCGCACCCGGGTTGGCCCGCCTGACCCGGGCCAGCGACCCGGCCACCCCGGCCGGGGTGGCCAGCTCGGCACAGCTCACCCACGGCGGCCCGTCTGGCACGCCGAGGTGGAGCCCGCGGGGCGCCAGGGACTCGGCGACCGCAGCCGGGACCTGCCAGCCCGCGGCGCCAGCCGGGTGGCCGCCCCGGGGCGTGGTCGCGCCTGCGGCGATCGGCTCCCGCGCGGGTGTCGACAGCGACGAGGGAAGGAGCATGAAGTTAGGTAAAGCTAACTTCATGACTCTGTCAAACGGTCGGCGCCGGAGGTGCCACGTGTCGTCCCGCCACCATGGCCGCCGGGGCTGCCACGTTGCACGTGGCGGTCCTTCGGGGTGCGGACCACGGTGGGCGCGACCGCAGGCCGATGTGACGAACCTCATCCGATGCGACCGGCGGGTGACACCCGGCGATCATGCGGGGAGCGTCGCGGGCCTGTCGAGCGGGGCCGTGACTCGGCCTGGTCGCCGGTACGCAGGAACGTATGTGATTCTCGCTGCCCGTGCCGGACGGCACCTCCCGACCGGACCGGCCCGATCAGCGGTCGTGGACGTCCAGGTACCGGCTCACCGCCTTCGCGATCGCCTGCTGGCCGTCCGCGTTCGGATGGGCGCTGAGGTCGCGGTCCGGGCCGAACACGCTGATCGGGGCGACCCAGGAGTCCTTCGTGCACATCTCGTGCCCGCGCAGTGCACGGTCCGTCGAAACGTACTCGACGTCCGCCTTGGCCGCCGATCGCCGGATCACCTGGTTCAACAGGCTGTTGAGGCTGGTCAGCTGGCCGCGCTCGGTGTTGCTGAGCCAGTGGCAGGTGTTTTTGCTCTGGCTGGACGGGATGATGCTCGGATAGCCGACGACGAGTATCCGGGCATCCGGGGCGGCCGTCTTCAGGTCCTGGTAGCTGGCTACAAGAATGTCGGGAAGTTCCTTGTTGATGTAGTCGCGCTCGTACTTGTCGTTTCCGGTCCAGAAACATTTCCAGGTGTAGCAGCTCACCACGACGCGGCTGAATCCGGCGTCGTTGCCGCCGATCGTGATGGTGACGATGTCCGGCGCCGGAGCGGCCTGCCGCAGCTGGGTGAGCTGGGGCGGTTCACCCCGAAAGGAGGAGCTCAGCGCCCTGGTGGTCGCCCCGGCGCAGGCGGCGAACACGTCGAGCGAGATCGACGGGTCGAGGGTGGTCAGCAGCCGCGGCCAGGCCTGGGTGCTGTGCCGGCAGCGGGGATCGACGGTGTCGAACGGCGGGGTGCCCTCGCCGGAGGAGTACGAGTCACCCAGCGCCGCGAGGGTCCGATGGGCGGGCTGCGCGGCGGCGTGCGCCGGCTCGCTCCACCCGGCGGACACCATGCCGGTGATGGCGGAAATCACCAGCACAAGGATGAGTCGAACGGGCCGGTTGGTGAACCTGTCAACAAATGCTCGGCGACCGAGCCGGCGCCCGGAGCAGGTCGCCACTTCTCGGTCCCGCATAGCTTCGAATAGTAACTGGTCGCGTGGGCCCTGCACCTGCGGATCCTGCCCGATGTCGGGTGCCCGACGGTCGGAATCAGGTGTTCTTCTCGAACACCAGCCGCAGGCCGATGAGAGTCAGGTGCGGTTCGTGCTGATCGAGTGTTTCGCTTTCCTTCAGCACCAGCGAGGCGAGTCCACCGGTCGCGATCGCGGTCGCATGCGTGCCGAGTTCCGCCCGGATCCGGCGGACCAGCCCGTCCACCTGCCCGGCGACGCCGTAGATCATGCCGGACTGCAGTGCCTCGACGGTGCCCCGACCGATCACCGAGCGCGGCGGGGTGAGCTCCACCTTGCGCAGCTGGGCGGCCCGGGAGGCCAGCGCGTCCAGGGCGATCTCGATGCCGGGAGCGAGTGCCCCACCGACGAACTCGCCGCGCTCGGAGACGACGTCCAGGTTCGTCGACGTGCCGAAATCGACCACGATCGCCGGACCGCCGTACAGGTGGTAGGCGGCGAGCGTGTTCATGATCCGGTCGGCGCCGGCTTCCTTCGGGTTGTCGATGAGGATGGGCACGCCGGTGCGGGTGCCGGGTTCGACGATGACCACCGGCAGATCACGGTAGGCCCGCACGACCATCCGGCGCAGCTCACGCAGCGCCGCCGGCACCGTCGAGCAGATCGACACCCCGGTGATCTGGTAGTCGCCCAGCAGACCGCGGTAGAGCAGCACCAGCTCGTCGGCGGTGGAGTGCGGGTCGGTGCGGACCCGCCACGAGTCGACGAGCGTCTCGTCGGCGAACACGCCGACCACGGTGTTGGTGTTACCGACGTCGATGGCGAGCAGCATCAGGCCTCCTGCAGATCAAGGCCGAGGTCCAGGACAGGGGCCGAGTGGGTCAGCGCACCGACCGAAAGATAGTCCACCCCGGTGGCCGCGACGTCCGCCGCCACCGCGAGGCTCAGGCCACCACTCGCCTCGAGCCGCACGCCGGCCGGGCGGGCGATCGCCACCGCGGCGCGCAGTTCCCGCAGGCCCATGTTGTCGCACAGAATCAGGTCGGCCCCGGCTGCGACGGCCTCGGCGACCTGCTCGACGGTGTCGCACTCGACCTCGACCGACAGCTGCGGGAACCGCGCCCGGACCGCGGCGAACGCCGCGGTGACCCCGCCGGCCGCCACGACGTGGTTGTCCTTGATCAGTGCGGCGTCGCTTAGCGACATCCGGTGGTTGACGCCGCCGCCGCAGCGCACCGCGTACTTCTCCAGCGCGCGCAGCCCGGGCAGCGTCTTGCGGGTGTCGCGGATCTTCGCGCCGGTGCCGGCGACGGCGTCCACCCAGGCTCGGGTGAGGGTGGCGACGCCGCTGAGATGACACAGCAGGTTCAGCGCGGTCCGCTCGGCGGTCAGCAGGCCCCGCACCGGGCCGTTGACCCGGGCCACGGCCTGACCGGGCGCGACCTGGTCCCCGTCGGCGGCGACGAGGGTGACGGTCACCGTGGGTCCGAGCACGGTTTCGAACACGGCGGCGACGACCGGCAGCCCCGCCACCGTCCCGGCCGCGCGGCTGACCAGGGCGCCGTGCCCGACCAGTGCCGCGTCGACGGTCGCGGCCGAGGTGGCATCGACCGCGCCGGACGGTTCCGCGTGACCGTCGGCCGGACCTGACGCGGCGGTGGGGGTGGCGGTGGGGACGGGCGTCCAGCCGGGCAGGTCCTCGGCCAGGGCGCGGCCGATGACGGCGACCACCTGGTCGGGATCGAGGCCGGCGGTGGCGAGCTGGCTGCGGGTGCCCACGGACAGCCGGCCGGCGTGGATGAGCTGGCCGGTCATGACGCGGACCGGGTGGACTCGGCCCCCGGGCGGGCAGGCTCGATGGGTTCGACGTCGACGACGAGCTCGCCCTCCGGACCGAGGTGGGTGAGGATCCGGCCGAGCCAGTGGGCGTCGTCGCGTTCGCCGAAGTCCTCCCGCCAGTGTGAGCCGCGGGTCTCGGTGCGGGCGGCGGCGGCGGCCACCAGGGCCGTCGCGACGGTCCGCAGGTTCGTCATCTCCCAGGCGGGTGGGCCCGCGGTCACCGTCGCCCCGCTGACCCGCAGGTCACCGAGACCGGCCAGGACCTTCGCGGTCGAACGCAGGCTCTCGGCGCTGCGCAGCACGCCGGCACCGTCGGTCATCGTCCGGGTGAGGTCCGCCCGCTCGGCCGGGTCGGTCAGCCCGCTGCCGCGGCCGACCGACAGCGCGGCCGCAACGGCGTCACGGCGTCGGCCGGACCCGCCCCTGATGTCACCGCCGGCCTGGCCGGCGATGTGGGTGGCGATCCGCGCGGCGAAGACCAGCCCCTCGAGCAGGCTGTTGGACGCGAGGCGGTTGGCGCCGTGGACACCGGTACACGCCACCTCCCCGCACGCGTACAACCCGGGGACGGTGGTGCGTCCCCACAGGTCGGTGCGGACCCCGCCGGAGGCGTAGTGGGCGGCCGGTGCCACCGGGATCGGCATGGTCACCGGGTCGACACCGAACGACCGGCACCGGGCGGTGATCGACGGGAATCGTCCCTCGATCATCCGGGCGCCGAGGCCCCGGGCGTCCAGGTAGAGATGATCAACCTGCTGGGCGGCCATCACCCGCGACATCTGCTTGGCGACGACATCACGCGGCGCGAGGTCGGCCAGCGGATGCGCACCGGCCATCACCCGCCCGCCGGCCGCATCCACCAGGATCGCGCCCTCGCCCCGCATCGCCTCGCTGACCAGCGGCTGCTGGCCACCCGGCTGGACCACCCCCGCGGCCGCGGAGCCCGCCGTACCCGCCCCGCCGACCGCGGCCGTGGTCGCCGTGGTCGGCAGCCACAGTGCCGTCGGGTGGAACTGGACGAACTCCAGGTCCGCCACCACCGCGCCGGCGCGCAACGCCAGCGCCACCCCGTCGCCGGTGGACACCCCGGGGTTCGTCGTGAAGGCGAAGATCTGCCCCATCCCGCCGGTCGCGAGCACCACGTGCGGTGCGGTGACCGCGCCGACGCCGTCCTGGCTGCCCTCGCCGAGCACGTGCAGGGTCGCCCCGGCGGCCCGACCGTCCGCGTCCAGCAGCAGGTCGAGGACGAGGGCGTTCTCGATCACCTCGACGTCCGGGTCCGCCCGCACCGCGGCGATCAGTGCGCGTTCGACCTCAAGACCGGTGGCGTCCCCGCCGGCGTGGACGATCCGGTTGCGCAGATGGCCGCCCTCGCGGGTCAGCGCGAACGTGCCGTCCGCGGCCAGGTCGAACTGCGCACCGAGGGCGGCGAGCTCCCGGACCCGGGCCGGCCCCTCGTCGACGAGCACCCGGGCGGCCTCGACGTCGCACAGCCCCACCCCCGCGACCAGGGTGTCGGCGAGATGGTCGGCGGGCGAGTCCTCGGCGGCCAGGGCCGCGGCGATTCCGCCCTGCGCCCAGCGGGTGGAACCGGCGTCCAGCTGGGCCTTGGTGACCAGCAGCACCCGGGCGGCGGGCAGCTCGCGGCGCGCGTGCAGGACCGCGGTGAGGCCGGCGATCCCCGACCCGATGACGACGATGTCGGCGGCACTGCTCCACCCCGGGCGGGGCGCGCCGAGCCGGCAGGGCAGCACGGTCACCGCGACGCCACGACCGTCCGACTCGCCGGGACGGCGGCGGCAGCGGCAGCCATCGGGAGGTCGCCACGCAGGCTGGACGGATCATGAGGCAGCGCCTCGGCCGGGTCGCCCCCCCGCTCGATGATCCGGTTCTCGGCGTCGACGAACAGCACCCGGGGGACGTACTGGCGTGCCTCCGCGTCCTCCATCATCCCGTAGGCGATGATGATGACCAGGTCACCGGGGTGCACGAGCCGGGCGGCCGCCCCGTTGATGCCGATCACACCGCTGCCGGCGGGCCCCGGGATGGCATAGGTCTCCAGCCGGGCCCCGTTGTTGATGTCCACGATCGTCACCTGTTCGCCCGGCAGCAGGTCCGCGGCCTCGAGCAGGTCGGAGTCGATCGTGACCGAGCCGACGTAGTTCAGGTCGGCCTGGGTCACCGTGGCCCGATGGATCTTGGCGGTCAGCATGGTGCGCAACACGGTCAGGCCCCCTGACGGTCGGCGGGGAGAACAAGGGAGATGTTGTCGATCAGGCGGGTGGTGCCCACCCGGGCCGCGACGAGCAGCAGCGCCGGGCCGCTGTGCACCGGACCGAGATCGTTCGGGTTGGCAAGGGTGAGGTAGTCGATCTCGACGCCGTCCGCCGGGTCGAGCACGGCGTGTGCCGCCGCGAGCACCGCCTGCGGCCCACCCCCGGCGAGGGCCGCCGCGTGCCCGGCGCGCAGGGCGGCCGACAGGGCCAGCGCGCTGCGCCGCTGCGAGGGCGTGAGATAGACGTTGCGGCTCGAGCGGGCCAGCCCGTCGGGTTCGCGGACGGTGTCCACCCCGATCACGGTCACCCCGAAGGCCAGGTCGGCGACCATCCGCTGGATGCAGACGAGCTGCTGGGCATCCTTGCGCCCGAAGTACGCCAGATCCGGACGGACCAGGTGCAGCATGGTGGCGACCAGGGTCAGCATCCCGTCGAAGTGGCCCGGTCGGGACGCCCCCTCCAGCACCTCCCCGAGCGGGCCGGCGCTCAGCCGCACCAGCGGCGGCACCTCGTGCACCGTGCTCGGCGCGAACACCACATCCACCCCCGCCCGGGCGCAGATCTCCAGATCGGCCTCGAGGGTCCGCGGATACCGGTCCAGATCCTCACCGGCGCCGAACTGCAACGGATTGACGTAGATGGTCGCGACCACCTGGTCGGCCTGCGCCCGCGCCGCCCGCAGCAGGCTCGCGTGCCCCTCGTGCAGCGCCCCCATCGTCATGACGACCGCCCGGGTCGGCCGTCCGGACCCGGTGCCGGTGCCGGTGCCGGAGTCGGCGGGCTGCGGCGGTCGCTCGCCCGTCGGCGGTCGGTCGCGGCTGGGCGCCTCGTCGAGCGCGACGCGCAGGTCGGCTCGGCTCCGCGCGACGATCGGACGACGGAAACCCTGGTCACAGTCCTGATCGGGCGCGGCGGGGAGAACAATGCTCATGACTTCCCGTTCCAGTCCTCGGGTGGGGTACCGGACGTCGAGCGACACTGTAACTCGCCTGCAATGGTTCCCGCGACCCGCTGTGACCTGCGCTGCCCCGCTCCCGAGAACTGTTCTTTTTGTGCCGACAAGCCACGCATATGTCGAGAAGAGGCGTGGGGGGGGGGGGGGGCGGGGGGGGGGGGGGGGGGGGGGGGGGGGGGGGGGGGGGGGGGGGGGGGGGGGGGGGGGGGG
>NZ_JAMQQG010000049.1 GCF_023716925.1 Frankia sp. R82 | reverse complement strand
GCCTTGGCCGGGCCGGCCGCTGTGGCCGGCCCGGCCGCATCAGCGACAGCGGCCAGCAGGGCGTCGCGGCTGTCCCGGTCCGCCACGGTCGCGGTGACCGACAGCACCCCACCCGATACCGCAAGCACCAGCGGCCGGGCCGGTTCGGTGACGATCACCACGTCGTCGCCGAGCCGGGCCGAGGTGGTACCAGAGACCGCAGCCGACGCCCGCGCCTGCTCGGCGGCGGCGGCGCTCGGGAAGCGCCCGGTCACCACCGCCTCCCGCCCTTCGATGTGCACCTGCGCGTGCACTCCGCCGACCGCCCGGACCGCCGCACTCGCCCGGGTAGCCAGATCATCCTGGATTGGTCCGCGACGCAGGGCGAACGCAATCAGGGCAAGAAGCAGCCACGCCAACAACAGCGACACGGCGAAGGCGACCGGCCGGGGACGGTTCATGCGCGCGGCCAGAGACTGGGTCATCGAGCAGACTCCGTGCAGATCGGACCACATGGCGTCAGGCCACGTGCGGTCAGGCCAGGCGGGGTGAGGCGATACGGGTTCGTGCGGCGCGGGTCAGGCAGTGCCGGTTCGGACGGCGCCAGCTGTGGGCAGCGCCGGTTGTCGACTGGTGGCGATGGTGGGCGGCGCCGGTTGTTGACTGGTGCCGGTTGTTGACTGGTGCCGGGTTCAGACGGTGCGAGGTCCAGACGGTGCGGGATCGGCCAGGCGAACCAGGACGGGATCGAGCCAGGCCGGATCAGGCACAACCATCGCACATCGTCTGCGGGCCGGACACGGCGGGGCAAACAACCTGCCCGGTCGGGTGACCACCACCGGCCCACACCACCCTCGAGCCCGCACACCGCAGCCGAACCCAGGCACCACACGCGCCCACCCGACCTGCGCCGAACGCCGGCGACCCTGCGCTTCGAACGGCGCGAAGGTGGCTTACCCCGGACGACCACATCGCCGAGGAAGCCGCCCGCCACCGATCCTGCCGAGGCTTGGTGAAGGATTCGGGGCCTTGAGTCTTCACTAACCCTCGGCAAGACGCGATCAAGTCCTCGGCGCCGGCCCACCCGAGGCCCTGACGCGATGCCGGCCTCGACGTCCGACATCCGACGTCCGTCTGGACGTCAGGTCATCACACAAACCTCGAGGAACTTCGTTCTGCTTCCCCGACGGTCACTCGTCACACCGCGGCACTCCGCCGCCAGCGGCGGCGGGCGCGGGTGCTCCGGCGGCGAAGGAGCGGGCCCGCCGGCCAAGGGGGCGGCCAGCCGAGGCTGACTCCGTCGGTCAGTGGGCGCGGGCGCCGTCAGAGTGCTGGGCGATGACGGGGAGGGATCCGGGGGGTGGAGCAGCAGCCGACGATTGCGTGGCATCCGACGCGGAGACGGTGGCACCCGACACGGCGGTGGCGCCCGGAGCTCCCGTGGCACCCGACACGCCGATGGCACCTGACACGCCGGTGGCACCCGACGCGGAGGTGACGTCCGTGGAGCTGGGGTCGGTCAGGGCGGTGGGGGGTGCGCGGTGGGCTCGGCGGCGGGCGAAGACGAGGGCGACCACGCCGGCGGAGAAGCCGAGGACGATCCAGCCGGCGACCGCGTCCAGCAGGTAGTGGTTCGCGGTGGACATCACGACGAAGACCGTGGCGGCGGGATACAGGACGCCGAGAACGCGGGTGATCCGGCGGCGGCCGTACCGCAAGAGCAGGAATCCGCACCACAGGGCCCAGGCACAGTGCAGGGACGGCAGGGCCGCGAACTGGTTGGTGATGCCCTCGAGGCCCTGCGGGGCGGCGCTGGCGGTGCCGGTCCACCATCCCCAGCCGGCGAAGTGGGCCATCGTGTCGGTGAACGGCTCGCCGGGGAGCAGGCGTGGCGGCGCCGTCGGGAACAGGAAGAAGCCACACAGGGAGATCAGGGTGGTGACGACCAGCGTCCAGCGGATCTGTGAATAGTTGGCGGTGTTGCGCCGATGCGTCCACACCAGCAGGCTCGGGGTGACGACGAAGTGCAGCGTCCCGTAGTAGTAGCAGCACAGCACCGCCACCACCGGAACGCGCTGCAGCCAGCGGTTGAGCGACAGCTCGATGTCGATGTGCAGCCAGGCCTCGAACCGCAGCAGGTCATGGCCAAGCCGGATGGCGTCTGCCGCGGAGGCGTCGGCGACGGATCGCGTGCCGGTGTACGAGTAGTACAGCACGGCCAGCATCAGCACCTCGACCCACCAGACCGGCAGACCCGTGGTCTGGTTGCGCAAGCGCCTCACAGCACACCTCTCGAACGTCGCCCACTGTTCGCGATCAGGGCGTGCACCGCGGTGCCCGCCCCGCCCCCGCCGACCGCCACCGCGCCCGGGCCGGTCTCCCGGCGCCCGGCGCATACCCGCCGGATCTCGGGCGCGCAGTCGTCATGGTTCCACTCAACAGCATGAGCCGACCCACGCCGTCACGGGCCGTCCCATGGGACGACCCGAGGGAAATTCGCCGACATGTGGCGCATTCGTCACCTGTGTCGGGGTGGCGCGGGCCATCGCCACCCCGACACAGATGAACGGACCCGGACGAACGGTCAGGCACCGCCCGCGGCGAGAGCGGCGGGGCTTGGCGTGGTGGCCGGGGCGAGGCCACCACCGGCCGGGGCCGGCGCTGTCGCTGGGACGGACGGGCTGGCGGTGGTCTCGGGCTGGTCGGAGACCGGTAGCGCGCTGGCCGCCTTCCACGCGTTCCAGGAGACCGACCAGTAGTTGCCCAGCTGGCTGGTGTCGGCCGGACGGCCGGTGTTGGAGATGTCGACGATGTCCCCGAGATGGCTGAGGTTGTAGAACCATTCGGCGTCAGCCGGGGAGGCGTTGATGCAGCCGTGGGAGACGTTGTCGCGCCCCTGGCTGGGAACGGACCACGGCGCCGAGTGCACGTACTGGCCACCGCTGGTGTAGTTCACCGCCCACTGGACCTTTTCGTAGTAGTAGTCCGGATTGCCCTTGGGGACGCCGACTGTCGCGGAGTCCATGATGACCTCGGGGGACTTGCCCAGGACGTTGTGCGGACCGTCCATCGACGGCGTGCTCGGCTTGCCGAGGCTGACCGGCATGGTGCGCAGCAGGGCGCCGTTGCGGAAGACCTTCATGATGTGGGTGGCGGCGTCGACCTTGGAGATCAGCGCCGAGCCGATCACGAAGTCCATGGCGCGGTCCTTCACGCCGAAGCGGTCACCACCGACGTCCATGCCGGCGAGGTTGGCCTCGACGTGCACCTGCGTGCCGGGCGTCCAGTACTGCTGCGGACGCCACACCACCAGGCGGTTGGTGACCCAGTGCCAGGCACCGAGCGTCGGCGGGTTCGCCCGCACCGCCAGCCGCGACTGGACGGCGGCCCGATCGGTCACCGGCGCGTTGAAGGTCAGGCTGATCGGCGCGCCGACACCGACCGTCTGCCCGGCGACCGGCTCCCAGGAGACCCGCATCGCCCGCTCCGGCGTGCCGGTCTCGAAGCTCGAGTGGACCGAGGTGGTGCCGGTGATGCCGATTGCCGCGCTGGTGCTGGCGGCGATGTCGTAGCGGGACGCCGCGAACAGCCCCTGGTTGGACGTCCAGGTCCTGCGGTCGGCCGAGAACTCGCCGAGCACCGCACCCGCGTCGGTCTTCTCGGTGGCGCTGGCCTGCCGGTTCACGCTGACCTGCGCGAGGGGGGCATTGGCCCGCACCACGACATGATCGGCGACGGCGATGCCCGAGGCGCCATCACCAGGAGTCACCGTGACGTGGGCCACCGGAGGCGGCGACGCGGCGACCCCGGCCGGCGTGGACGAGCCGCCCCCCGACGAACAGGCGGCCAGCCCCAGCGCCGTCACCAGCCCGCATGCCGCACCAAAGCGCCGCCGCGCCCGATGCGGGCGACGGGCCGGAACCGCCACCACGGCGGTCGAACCGGCCATGGCAGCCCCACCCGAGGTGGCGACCGTGACGGATGTGGGGGCCTCGTGCACGGCTGCCCGCCGGCGCCCGGGAAGCACCCACCATCCCCGGGGCACGCGTGAGGGCTCAATTACCGAGCGAGACATTCAACGCCCTCTTCCGAAGTACACGGCCGGCGCCACCGCCGGACGGAAACCTTGCTTTGAACCGTACCCAGGGGTCGCCGCCCCGGCCCGTCGATCACGAAACCCTGTACGTCATCTCCGCGACAATCACTCACCGTAGGGTGAATAAATACGGAGGGTAGTCCTCTCCGGGTATTCCCCACAAGCCCCTCCCCCTTCCCCCCTTCCGACGCACGGAGACCGTGCAAAGTTGCCTTCGGGTACATCAATTCCTGGACTGCCCGAATGCACCGACCCACACACATCACACGTCACGCAAGGCACAACCCATCACCATCGGGCGGTGTCGCGCGCAACCACCGCACGATCGTCCGCCGTCCGTTTCGACGGTCACCGGTCCAACCCGGAAACGGTGTCGGTTCGGCGGGATTATCGCCGGAAAATTGCGCACCGGACGTCCATCCAGGCCCGGACGCGACACGTGACGGCGACCACCCGGGAGCCCGCGGTCGGAGGGTCCGCGGTCGGGGAACCCGCGGTCGGCGAGGATGGTGGCGATCGCCGGCCCGGAGCGTGGTCCGGGCCGGCGCACGGGTGCGGTGACCGGATGAACCGCCGCACCGGGGCGACCGGGGCGACCGGGGCGAGACGAGGGAGATCAGATGGCGATCGTGCTCGGACCGAACCAGTTCGGAAAGGCAGAGGTACGACTCGTGCGGGTCGATCGTTCCCCTGCCGTGCACCGCATCACCGATCTGAACGTCTCGACGGCGCTGCGCGGCGACTTCGACGCCGCACATCTGGTTGGCGACAACTCCCACGTTCTCACCACCGACGCGCAGAAGAACACGGTGTACGCGTTCGCCCGAGAGCACGGGATCGGGCAGATCGAGGATTTCTCCCTACGGCTGGGACGGCACTTCGTCGACGCCTTCGGGTGGATCCAGGGGGCCCGCGTCGAGATCGAGCAGTATCGCTGGGATCGCATTGTCGTGGACGGCGCCCCGCACGATCATGCATTCAGCCGCTCCGGCGGCGAGCGGCGGACCACGGTGGTCACGATCGACGGGCCGTCGTCCCATGTCGTTTCCGGCCTCGCCGGTCTGGTCGTCCTGAAGTCAACCGGCTCGGAGTTCCACGGATTCGCCCGTGACCGGTACACCACGCTCGCCGAGACGACCGATCGCATTCTTGCCACCGAGGTGACCGCACACTGGCGCTATGTGGCCAGCGACCTCGATTTCGGCCCTCGTTACGACCGGGTGCGCGACGCGCTGGTGACCACCTTCGCCCGGGTACACAGTCTCGCCCTGCAGCAGACCCTGTACCGGATGGGTGAGGCCGTCCTGAACGCCGTCGAGGAGGTGGCCGAAATACGCATCTCAATGCCGAACAAGCACCATTTCCTGGTCGACCTCACCCCCTTCGGCCTGGACAATCCGGACATCATCTACCAGGTGCCGGACCGTCCGTACGGCCTGATCGAGGCCACGGTCCTGCGCGACGACGCCCCCGACCCGGGCCCGAGCTGGCAGCGCTAGGCCAGCGGACTCACCGGGTCACCGGGTCACCGGGCTCAGGGTGAGGCGGTCGCCGGGGGCGAGCGCCAGTCGGCTCGCCGCATGGGCGTCCCGGACGGCGACAGCCGCCATCCCCGCAGCGTCCACGTACACCAGCAGCGCTCCCGGCGGGACGGAACCGAAGGTCGTCACCACCGCGGCCGCCCAGGCGACGTCCGACCGGGACTGGTCGACGGGCAGGCGTCGCAGCCGGGCGTGGGCACCCGGAACAAGTCCCGTGTCGCCAAGCTGCTGGCCGGTGGCGGCAAGCTGGACGTTGCCGAACACGTCGACCTGCACGACCTCGGCTTCGAGTCCGCCGTCCGGTCCCAGCCGGACGTGCGGGGATGGGAGCCGGACGAGCGTGGCAGGGTCGCACGGCTCGCCGAGCTCGGCAAGGTCCCGTCCGGCCAGCAGCGCGGCGGTCGCGGGAGCGAAGACGTCCCGACCGTGGAAGGTCGCGGGCGTCCCGGGCGGGACCGGCAGAGCCACCGCGGCGTCGATCCCGCCGAGCCGGTCGGCAGCCGCGATCAGCAGCCCGTTGTCCGGCCCGACGAGCCACCCGTGCACCGCCCGTAGCACCAGTGCCCGGCGCGCTGTGCCCACGCCCGGGTCGACGACGCCAAGATGCACCGCCGCCACCGGCAGGGCAGGGACCGTCTGGGCCAGCACTGCCGCGGCCCGCCGGATGTCCCCGGCTGGCACCAGGTGGGTGACATCGATGATCCGCGCTGCCGGAACCGCGCGCAGGATCACTCCGTGGCAGGCGGCGACGAACCCGTCGGCCAGCCCGTAGTCCGTGGTGAAGCTGACGACCCCGCTCACCGCACCGGCGCTCACGACCTGCCCTGACGCGCTCCCGTGCCGCCTGTCGGGCCCGCGGCGGCACCAGCACCAGCACCGCTACCGGCATCAGTGGCACCGGTCGTGCCCGTCCCAGTGCGGTCGGTCGCGCCGGTCGGCGATCCGTGGGCGGTGCTGCCACCGGGCGGGCCGGCGTGCACCCAGCCGGACTCGTCCACCCAGCCGTCGCTGTCGACGACCTGATGGGTGGACGCCTCGATCGCCGTCGGCACCTCCTGCGCCGCCCGCGCCGGGTCAAAGGTCACCGGTGTGCCACGTTCAGGCGCCGGCCCACCGTTGGCCACGACCACCGCGACCCATGGCAGCACGACGGCGACACCGACCAGCAGGTAACGCAACCAGCCGTGGAACACCAGGACGGCGAGCAGGAAGCACACCACCCGAAAGCCCATCGACGCCAGATAGCGCAGCTCACGGCGGTGGATCTCCCACTGCCGTGACCGTCCGGCAGACGTGATGAGCACCGACTGCTCCGGTCTGAACCTCACCTGCGCACCTCGCCGCCTTCGTCCGCCCGTCGACGCCTGTCCCTGCGCCATCTGTCCCCGCGCCTGATGCTCACCGCACCCGACGATCACCGCACCCGATGCGTTGCCCCGCTGCCGCCCCTGGGCGCGATCCCGGCAGCCGCGTCCCGATCCAATATCCTCTCTGCCGGCCGCACGGGAGAACCATGCCCGGGTGGGACGCGCCACGCCCCTCGGGGCAGGGCCGGGCTGACGGAACACCAGCGGCCGTCGAAGCCGGCACGAAGCTCCGTCGCCAGGCCTCGACAGGATCGGCCCTGGCGTCGAACTCCTCGGCGATGTGGTCGTCCGGGCTGGGCCGCCGCTTCTCGGCCCCGCGGGTCAGGGCAGAGGGCTGGACGAACTCCCTCGGGCCTGGGCACCAAGCTGTGCCGAAGCGTTCATGTGGCGGTCGGCTGGGCGTCCGCGGAACAGCGTCGGGCGCTGTCACGGTGCTCGTGTGCGCGTAGCCGTGATCACCGAGTCGTTTCTCCCGCACGTCGACGGGGTGACGAACACGGTGTGCCGAGTGCTCGAACATCTGCGTGACCAGGGTCATGAGGCGATGGTGATCGCGCCGGCTCCCGCACCGGCCCAGCGGCGGACGGCGGCACACTCGCATGCGGGAGCGCCGGTGCTGTGGGCGCCGTCCGCACCGCTGCCGGGCTACCCGGCGTTCCGGTTCGCCGTGCCGTGGCCGGCGCTGCCGGCGGCGCTGCGCGAGTTCGACCCGGACATCGTCCATGTGGCGGCGCCCGCGGGCCTGGGCGCGCAGGCGGTCCTTGCCGCCCGTCGGCTCGGGGTGCCCAGCGTGGCCGTCTACCAGACCGATATCGCCGCCTTCGCCGCCCGTTACGGACTGCGGGCCGCCGAGCGCTCTATCTGGCACTGGATCGCCACCGTGCACCGGCATGCGGCGCGGACCCTCGCCCCGTCCTGGGACGCGGTGGACGCGTTGCTGCGCCAGGGGGTGCAGCGGGTGGCCCGCTGGAGTCGCGGGGTGGATCTGGAGCGGTTCGACCCGCGACACCGCGACGAGCAGCTGCGCGGTGAGCTGGCGCCGAACGGCGAGCTGCTCGTCGGCTACGTCGGCCGGCTTGCCCGGGAGAAGCGGGTGGATCTGCTCGCGTCGGTCGCGGATCTGCCCGGCATCCGGCTGGTCGTCGTCGGCGCCGGGCCGTCGCGGCCGGCGTTGGAACGGCAGCTGCCGAACGCGGCGTTTCTGGGATTCCGCAGCGGAAGCGCACTGTCGGCGGCGGTGGCAAGCCTCGACGTGTTCGTCCACACGGGCATGCACGAGACATTCTGCCAGGCGGCGCAGGAGGCGAAGGCCAGCGGGGTGCCCGTGGTCGCGCCGGCCGCCGGCGGGCTGTTGGACGTCGTCGAGCACGGCCGGACCGGCCTGCACTACACCCCCGGGGACGCGGCGGCGTTGCGCGCCCAGGTGGCGGTGCTCGCCGGGGATCCCGGGCGGCGCACGGCGATGGCGCTGGCCGCGCAGGAGTCGGTCGCCGGCTGCGGGTGGGGCGCGATCGGTGACGAGCTGCTCGGCCACTACCGCGACGTCCTGGTCTGAGCCGGCAGCCGACCGGACGGCCGGCGGACGGCGGACGGCGGACGGCGGACGGCGGAGCAGACGGCTGAACGGACGGCAACAGCAGCACAGAAGCTGGGGCACGTGGGCCGCACCGGACGGACGGGACCCGTCCGGGCTGGGCCGGACGTGCGGAGGAGAAGAGGTGGTCGGCGTGCGGATCGTGCAGGCGGCGAACTTCGTCGCGCCCACGTCCGGCGGTATCCGGACGACCCTGCGTCAGCTCGCGGCGGGATACACCGCGGCCGGGCACGAGGTCGTCCAGATCCTGCCCGGCGAGCGGGACGGGGTCGAGGAGCATCCGTATGCGCGGGTGGTGCGGGTGAGGGCGCCCAGGCTCGGCTCGACCGGCTACCGGGTGATCAGCCAGCCCTGGCGGGTAGCCGCGCTGCTCGAGGCGGAGGCGCCCGACCGGCTCGAGGTGCACGACCGGGCGACGCTCGCCGGGCTCGGCCGCTGGGGCCGCCGGCGCGGGGTGCCCTCGCTGGTGGTCAGCCACGAACGGCTCGACCGGCTGCTGGGCACGTGGACCCCCCGGTCGCTGCGCGGCATACTGCCGACGACGGCGACGGCGGACCGGGCGAACACGGCGCTCGCCGCGGGCTTCGACGCGGTGGTGACGACGACCGCGTGGGCGGCGGCCGAATTTGTCCGGATCAACACGCCGAACCTGCGCCACATCCCGCTCGGGGTCGAGCTGGACGCGTTCCATCCGGACCGCTGTGACCGGACGCTGCGCCGTGCGTTCGCCCGCGACCAGGAGGCGCTGCTGGTGGTGGCGAGTCGGCTGTCGCCGGAGAAGCGGGTCGATCTCGCCCTCGACACGGTTGCCGAACTGGTACGCCGCCGGGTGCCGGTGCGGCTGGTGATCGCCGGCGAGGGGTCGGCACGCACCCGCCTGGAACGGCGTGCCGCGGGCCTGCCGGTGACGTTTCTCGGTTTCGTGGCCGATCGTTCCCGGCTGGCCGGCCTGCTGGCCAGCGCCGACGTGGCGCTGGCCCCGGGACCGGTCGAGACGTTCGGCCTGGCCGCCCTCGAGGCGCTGGCCAGCGGTACCCCGATCGTGGCGCACCACGCCAGTGCGGTGGCCGAACTGGTGGTACCCGGGGTCGGTCTGGTCGCCGCCGGCAGCGGCTTCACCTTCGCCGACGCCGTCTGTGACCTGCTCACACCGGTGGGCCCGGCCCGGCAGGTCGCGGCCCGGGCCCGGGCGGAGCAGTTCACCTGGGCGGCGACGATCGCCGGGTTCCTCGCCTGTCACACCGGGACCGAGACCCACACCGACCCGACGGCGACCGGGTTGGCCGCCGCCGTCCACCCCGTGCACAGTGACCGTGCGCCCGCTCTCCCAACCGCTCCGCCCGCACCGCCGGCACCCCCCGCACCGCCCGCACCGCCCGCACCGCCCGCACCGCCCGCACCGCCGCTGGCAGCCTGAGGGCCGGCCAGTGGACCGCACCGCGACAACCGCGCGGTTCGTCGCGCTGGGCGACAGCATCACCGTCGGGCTCGGGGACGGGGTGACGATGGGCCGGGAACATCGCGGGGCCAGCCCACCCCGCGGCTTCGCCGCCCGGTTCGCCGAGCTGCTCGGCCCAGCGGGCACCATCGACTACACCAACCTGGCCACCACCGGCGCCACCGCCAGGGACGTCCGGCTGCGCCAGCTACCGGTCGCACTGGAACGCACACCGCAGCTGGCGACCGTCGTCGCGGGCATGAACGACGTGCTCAAGCCCGGGTTCGATCCGCTGCGGCTGCGCCAGGACCTGGTCTGGACGGTCAGCCGCCTGCGCGCGCAGGGGGCTGCGGTGCTGACCGCGACGATGCCCGATCCGGGTCGGCTGCTGCGGCTGCCCGCACCGTTGGGTCGCCTGCTCGCCGAACGGGTCGAGCAGCTCAACGCGGCGGTGTGGGCCACCGCCCGGCACGATCCGGGGGTGTTCGTCGTCGACCTCGGCCAGCATCCGGCGGTGCGCCGCCGGTCCACCTTCGACGTCGACCGGGTGCATCCTGGCCCGTATGGGCACCAGCTCATCGCCCAGGCGTTCGCGCACCGGCTCGCGCAGGCCGGGGTGGCTCCGAGCGGGGTACCCCGCCCCGGGACGGGCCGCGAAACACGCGGTCACGCTGCCGTTGTCGCCACCGACGCGGCCGACGGTGCCGCCACGGTCACCTCCGCGGCGGCGGTGCCCGCCGCACCCGGCGCGCTGCGGCACGGATTGTGGCTGGTGCAGGTCGGAATGCCCTGGCTGGTCGGGCGTTGCCTGGCCGCCGGGCAACGTGCCACGGAGCACGCTCCGCCCGGCCGGGCGGAGACCGAGCGGACAGCCGGACAATCGTCGGTGAAACCGGTTGGTAATGGGCTGATCGGGCCGTGGGAGGCACTCCGACACGAAAATCTGGCCCGGAGCCACCCTCGGCGCGCCTGAGCGGCCCACGATTGCCTACCGTAGTGCCTGTGCTTCCCGCCCTGTCAGCCTCGCCCCGGTCCGGCGTCCTCACCGGCTGGGGCAACGCGTGGCTTGCCGGGCTGGTCGGACTGGACGATGTGATCACCCAGGTGCACTGCGCACTCGGTGGCGAGGCGGCCCCGCACACCCTCGGCGACGAGCCGCTGGTGCTCGGTCTCGGCGCGCTGCGGGCGGCCGGTGCCGAACGGTTGCGCCTCGTCCTGCCCGTGCCCGGGGACGCCACCGGTCTGCCCGGCCCGCCCGAGGTCAACCGGGACGCGATCACCGCCGGCGAGGCCGTCCTCGTCCTCGGGCCGAACCCACCGCTGGTGCTGGTGCCCGGCGTGGTCGTCCACGGCCCGGCGGTGGAGGGCCGGCTGGAGTCGGTGCACTGGCGGGTGCTGTCCGCCGGGCGGATCCCACCGCCGAGCGCGGGGCTGCGTGCAGCCGAACACGAGCTCTCCGACGCGATCCGGATGACGACGGCGGCCCTGCTGCACCTCGACATCGCCAGTGCCCGCCCCGAGGTCCTCGCGCTGCTGCGCGACCGCGGCGAGGAGGAGCCCGGCCCGGGCCTCGGCCCCGGCCATCCGCCGGCCGCCCATGCCCTGCTGGCCCGGGCGGAGCGGCTGTCCGCCCTGCTGGATCTGGCGGCCCGCGACGACGGTGCCGCCGTCACCGCCAGCGAGATCTCGCGGCGCACGGCCGCGTTGCGCTCGCTGTCCGCCGCCGTGCGTCGCGCCTACGAGGCGGCCTACGAGGCGTTCGACCCCAGCTACGCCGCCGTCCGCCCGCCGCGCTGACGGTCAGCGCCCCGAAGCCACCGGCACGGTCAGTTGAGGCGGGGGCAGAAATGGCCGCCGGGGTCGTCGGGGCGACCGCACAGGACACACGGTGGGCGGCCGGCGGCGACGACCGTGCGGGCCCGTTCGATGAAGGCACGCGCCTGGCGAATCGAGAGCCCGACCCGCAGCGAGTCGAGTTCGTCCTCGCTTTCGGGCAGTCGGGGCTCGCCGGCGGACAGCCCCGCGGCCTCGACGAACACGCGGTGACCGTCCCAGGAGACGGTGAGCTGGCCGAGGTGGAAGTCCTCCTGGAACGGGGCGTCGAGCGGGGCCAGGTCTATCTCGACGTCGGCGGCGGCGGGCAGGGAGATGCCCTGGGTCTGACCAACCTGACCGAGCAGCGTGTTCAGCCCGTCAGCGAGCGCCGTGACCTCGGTCTTCTCCAGGCCGACGGTGACAACCTGGCCGCGGCCGGCGGCCTGGAGAAAGAAGTTGCGGTCACCGGGCTGCCCCACCGTTCCCACCACGAACCGCTCCGGGGATTCAAACACGTAACGCTGCATATCTCCGATCGCTCCGTTACTGTTGTCCCTGTCCTCGCCCGGTGCGCGCGGGCCGCGTGGAGCCGGCCGGCCGAGCCGGACTGGTTGCGTCGTCACCGATCAGTATCACCGGTTCCGGTCGCTCGCCAACCTGTTCGTCGCCACTCGCTCCCGGGCGGGTGCGGGACGTGGGTTGACAGCAACCAGCGGGGCACACATCTGGCCAGGGGCCAAACGCGCTCAGTGCACGCTGTGGCGCGCGCGGATCCGTCCGTTCCGCCAGCAGCTCGCCCACCATCGCAACGAACCGCGGCTCCGTACCCACGGTACTCGCCCTGGTCACGGCCAGGCCACAGGCGCGGGCCCGGCTGGCAGCGACGACATCCAGGTCGTGGATGACCTCCATGTGGTCACTGACGAACCCGAGCGGCACCATGACAGCGCCTGCCGCGCCCTGCCCGGCGAGCTCGACCAGCCGGTCACCGACGTCGGGTTCGAGCCAGGGCACCGAGGGCGGGCCGCTGCGGCTGCAGTAGACGACCTCCAGCTGGTGGCGGATTCCCGTGTGCCGCTCGATGCCCGCGGTGACGAGCTCCGCGACCGTGCGCAGCTGGCGAGGATAGGCATGGCCGTGCGGGCCGCTGGCCCTGGCCTGGGCCAGCGGCAGCGAGTGCGCCGTGAACAGCAGCGGGGCGTCGGCGCGGACGCCGGCCGGCAGGGCCGCGAGCGCCGCGAGGCTGTGGTCGATCATCGGCTCGACGAACCCGGGATGGTCGAAGAACATCCGCAGCGGCACCAGCTCCGGGGCCGCCACCCCGGCCGGCAGGGCCGCGAGCGCGCCAGCGAGGTCCTCCCGGTACTGCCGGCAGCCCGAATAGGACGGAAACGCCGAGGTCACGAAGCAGGCGGCCCGCCGCACCCCGGCGGCGGCCAGCTCGGCGACGGTGTCGGTGAGATAGGGCGCCCAGTTGCGGTTGCCCCAGTAGACCGGCAGGCCCGGCAGCTGCTCGCGCAGCGCCGCGACCAGGGCCCGGTTCTGGTCGTTGAGCGGACTGCGACCGCCGAACATCCGATACTGCTCGGCGACGACGGCGAGACGCTCCTCGGGCACGTTGCGCCCGGCCGTCACGTTGCGCAGGAACGGCCAGACGTCCGCCGGGCCTTCGGGGCCACCGAAGGAGACCACCAGTAACGCGTCGAACTCGCCGGCGGTGGTCGCGGGGCCGGCCGTGGTCGCGGGGCCGGCGGTGGCCGCGGGGCCGGCGGTGGCGGTCGGGTCAGTCACCCGCGGAGTCATCGCGGCACACGATCGGCCAGGTCGGCGAGATAGGTCGGGAAGTACCCGCCGATGGCCGACAGGTCGAACGCCGGCAGGATCGATCCCGCCGGCTCCCGGGCGAGCAGGTACTCGAACGACACCCGCACGAGCGCCAGCTGCGCCGGTTCGTCGTCAGGGGCGGTGCCGGTAGCGGCGAGCACCTCATCGTCGACCCGCACCTGGTAGGTGAACGACAACCCGCTCACCCCGGGCGGGGTCTCCTCCGCGACCGTCACGTCGAAATCACGGCCACCGCGTGGTTCCACCCGAATCACGCTCATCGGACCCACTTCCTCGTGGCTGCGCCGGGCCTGCACCCCCACGATATCGGCCCGCGCCGCAACGCACCCGCTCACACATCCACCGACGGCCCGGACGGGTGCGCACACCGACCGATGTCACGCCAGGGACGATCAGAACCGGGTTCGGCGACGGCGTGAGCCCAGACGGGTCGCCGCAGGGGTGGACGTCGATGAGGTCAGTGGCCCATGCTCAGGCCGCCGTCGACCGGGATCACCGCGCCGTTGATGTAGGCGGCGGCCGGGGAGGCGAGGAAGGCCACCAGGGCGGCGACGTCGTCCGGCTCGCCCATCCGCCGGCCGGGGACCGCCGCGGTCAGCGCCTCGCGCTGGGCTTCGGTCAGGGCGTCCGTCATGTCGGTGCGGATCGGACCGGGCGCGACGACGTTGGCGGTGATGTTGCGCGGGGCGAGCTCCCGGGCGAGCGAGCGGGCGAAGCCGATGAGACCGGCCTTGGACGCCGCGTAGTTGGCCTGCCCCGGCCCACCGATCGACGCGACGACGGACGAGATGAAGATCAGCCGCCCGCGGCGCAGCCGCATCATCGGCCGGGCGGCCCGCTTGGCGACCCGGTAGGCGCCGGCCAGGTTGGTGTCGACCACGTCGCGGAACGCGTCCTCGCTCATCGTGGCGAGCAGCGTGTCCCGCACGATGCCGGCGTTGGACACCACGATCTCCACCGGCCCGAGCTCGGCCTCGATCTTGCCGAAGGCCTTGTCGACGCTGTCGGCATCGGCGACGTCCATCGTGACGCCGAGCATCCCCTCGGGCGCCGAGCCACCCCGGCTGGCCACGGCAACCCGCTCGCCGGCCGCGGCGAGCGCGGCAGCGCAGGCAGCGCCGATGCCACGGTTACCACCCGTTACCAGCGCGACGCGACCCTCGTTTTCGACCATGACCGGAGATAGTAGCCGCCGGACCGGCCGCACCCGGACCGTCCACGCCCCGGCCCGGGACGCGGCGAGATCCGGCCGGCGGTGCGGCGCCGCACCGCGGATGCTGAAATGGTGCGTAACACCGCACGGTGGACGCGGCTGTCCGCATCCCGGCGGGACGGCCTCCGGTAGGACGGCCTCGGTGGGACAACCTCCGGCCTGCGTCGCACGTCCGGACATGGGGAGGGCGGCGCCGTGGGACGAAGGCCGAACATTCGCAGACCAGAACCTCGAGGGTTCGAGGCGGCGCACGCCTATCCGGAGCTGACCCTTGCCGCCGACGGCGGCCCGCCCGCGCCGGCACCCGACCCCGCCCAGCCCGCCCAGCCCGCCCAGCCGGTCGCCCCCGACCCACTCCGGGGACCCGGCGGCTCCGACCCGGCCGCCGACCGCGCCGATCCGGGAGCCGGCGCCGCGGGCTCGGCAACCGGCTTCGCGGACCTGGAAGCCAGCCGTGAGAACGAGGACGAGATGGCGACACCGACGCTTACCTCACACGACGGATCCCCCCCGCCCGTTCCCGGTCCGCCGGACGGCATCCTTGACCTGGCCGCCCTGGCCACCCTGGACGGCCGGCTCCGCAGCCGCGCCGCCGCCCTGATCGAGGCCGGGGTGCGTTCCGGTCGGCGCTCGGCGGCCGACGCTCGTCGCGACCGGGCCGCGGTGGCCGCCGCCTCCAGCGTCGCCACCGTGCTGTGGTTCGACGCACTGCGCGCCGAGGACCGGGTCAGCGTCACCCCGCACACCGCCCCGCTGCTGCTCGCCGTGCACGAGGCACTCGGTGAGACGCAGGCGCTGCCGCTGCCGCTGCCGCTGCCGGGCGAGGTCACACCGGCGCCGCCCTGGGAGGCGGGGGCGATCGCCGGCCAGGGACGTCCGCTGCGCCGGCTCGGTGCCGGCAACGTCGGGCCCAGCGGGACGGTCTGGGCGGCGCTCGCGCACCGCTTCGCCGGCAACCGGTTCGATCTGACCCCCGGTGGGCGGCAGATCTGCCTGATCGATTTCACCGAGCTGCGGGATCCGTCCGTCTGGGAGTCGATCACCGACGAGCGGGTTGCGCACCTGGGCGAGCTGTTCTGGGTGGTGCTGGTCTCCGGCACCGGCATGTCGGACGGCTGGCAGCCCGGGGTGAACGGCGCGAGCGGCTCGAACGGCATGGCCGGGTCGAATGACACGGTCGGTGGCGGCCGGGACGCCGGCGGCGTCGGCGGGCCGGGACGGGCCGCCCGGATGTTCGAGGCGGCCGGCTGGCAGGTGCTCACCGTCCGGCACGGGCGACGGCTTGGCGCACTGTCGCGAGCCCCCGGCGGCCCCGCGCTGATGGCCCGACTCGACCAGCTCACCCCGGCGCAGTACCAGGAGCTGCTGCACACCCGGGGAACCGAGCTGCGCCGCCGGCTGGCCGGCCCGGGCGCCGCCGGGGTGGGCATCAGCCGCCTGCTCGACACGCTGCCCGACGAGGAGATTCTGGCCTGCCTGCGCGATCTCGGCGGGCACGACATTCCGCTGCTCATCGACGCCTTCGACGAGGTCGCCGGTGACCGGCCAACCGTGCTGTTCGCCTACACCGACAACCGGCTCACCCCCGACGACGCACCGTTCGCCACGGACGAGCCCGAACCCTCCGACCACCCGGACGTCACGACCGCACCCCCGGCCAGGACCGTGCCCGGCGCCCTGCCGGCAACACCGACCAGGGTCCTTCCGGCCGACCTGACCGAGACCGACACCGCCGGCACCGGCACCGGCACCGGCACCGGCACCGGCACCGGCCATGGTGGCACCGCCCGGATCGACACGACCGGAGCCGATCACGCGCCGGCTGTCGCCCGCGCGGGCCAGCGACCGGCGGTCGGACCGCCGCTGGCGCCCGTGCCGTGGACCC
>NZ_JAMQQG010000047.1:71663-78439 GCF_023716925.1 Frankia sp. R82 | reverse complement strand
GCGGCGGCCCGGGCGGCGGCGGCCTTCGCCCGCCGGTCCTCGGCGCTCGCCGCTGCCTTACCTTTTGAGACTTTCGAAGCCATCTACGTCACTCCTGCGGTGGTCGGCGGCCGGCATGGCGCCATCGTCCGAGCCAGAATCGTCCAGGCTGGGGTCGTCCAGGCTGGGGTCGTGCGAGGGGTCGAGATCGACCGGTCGGTTCAGCAGACGGTCCACCGTGAGGTAGCCGGCGGGCCGCCAGGCAAGCGCGAGCGCGACGAGCAGCAGCAGGCTGTCGCGGACGAGCTCGGAGGTGTAGTGAGTGGGCGCGTCCGCACCCAGATCGCCGCCGGAGGAGAAGCAGCCGCAGTCGATGCGCAGCCCGCGGGCCGCCGCCGAGGCGATGGCCGCGATGTAGGCCGCGAACATCAGCGCCGACACGACGGCGCCGACCCGCACGGCCAGGCCCACCACCAGCAGCACGCCGAGGGCGATCTCCAGGAACGGCACGGCGTAGGCGACCGGCTGGACCAGCGACTCCGGCAGGATCCGGAACGCCCGCACCGAGCGCAGCATCCCGTCGGGATCGTTGACCTTCAGCAGCCCGGCAGCCAGCCAGACGGCACCCAGGACGAGTCGTAGCGCGGTCGAGGCCACGCGGCCCGCCTGCTGCGACGGGATGCGCAGGCGATGAGCGATCGTGAACATGTCCGTTCCGTTCCTGGTCGAACGTGCCGCGGACACCGGGAAACCCGGGTCGAGTTGCCTGTGCCAACGAGTGGGAACCGGCCCGCTATCCCGATCTGGGCCAGCCGTCACGAACCCGGCCGCGGACTGTGCCCGAATGTCCGATCCGGCCCGATCCGGCCCCGACCGGGCCCGGTCGGGGCCGCCCCGCACGGTTTCAGCGTAGTCGGCACCGGGCCGTCCCCCGGGTGCCGAACGGCCCGCCGTCCGCGGTCCGTCGGCCTGTTTCGCCCGCGCCGCGGTTCGGCGGATGCCCGCCGCGGGTACCCGTCACCACGGATGAGAGGTATGTCCCGACGCGCGCCGTGACGTTTCGCCTCGCCGGGGGGTGGCCGGTCTGGCACGATCGGAACAGGCCGGCCACACCCGACGCGGGACGTCGCGCCGCCACCCGCACCGGACGAGAGGGCAACATTCGTGCCGCAGGACCCGGCCGCCATTCAGCGTCAGATCGAACAGACCCGCGCCGAGCTGGCCGAGACCATCGACGCCATCGCGGAGATCGTGAGCCCTCGCCGCGTCGCCGAACGGGCCCAGGAGCAGCTGCGCGCCCGCACCGCGGAGCTGCGCCAGCGGTACGGCCCGGCGCTCGGTCTCGCCCCGGTGCCGGGCTCGGAGGTGGAGCTGGCGCCCGGGGCGACCTCCGATGCGCCGTCCGGAGTGTCCGCGCAGTCCCCGACGGTCGTGCGGGTCGTGCGCTGGGATCGGGTGGTGCTGGCCGGCAGCTCGATGGTGCTGCTGGTCGGCGGGGTGCGCCGGCGGCGTCGGCGGCGCGCGGTCCGGCGCGGGTGAGCTCCACGCCCCCGCCCGCCCCGGGCCGGGTGGTGCTGGTGCGCCACGGCCAGACGGCCTGGAGCCGCGACGGTCGGCACACTGGCAAGACCGATGTCCCGTTGACCGAAGAGGGCGAGCGGCAGGCCGCGGCGCAGGCCACCCACCTGGACGAGCTGACGTTCGGGCTGGTGGCGACGAGCCCCCGGCGCCGGGCCCGGCACACCGCAGACCTCGCGGGACTGGTCGCCCCGCCGGTGGCCGAGCGCCTGGTCTGGGACGATCTCGCCGAGTGGGACTACGGCGACTACGAGGGCATCACCACCGCGACGATCCGCGAGACCGTACCCGGGTGGACGGTCTGGGACGCCCCGGTACCGGGCGGGGAGACCGTCGAGCAGGTCGGCGCCCGCGCCGACGCGGTGCTCGCCCGGTTGCGCCCGTGGCTGGAACGCGGCGACGTGGCCCTCGTCGGCCACGGGCACATGCTGCGGGTCCTCATCGCCCGCTGGCTGGGCCTGCCGCCGCGGGCCGGTGCGCGGTTCGTGCTGGGCGCAGGCACCCTGTCGGTGCTCGGCCACGAGCACGAGTCCCCCGTGATCGAACTGCTTGGCCTGCCCGGCTGACCGGTGACCCAGCCCAGCGGGCCGTCAGAACACCCGGCCAAGGCGCAGTAGGCGGGTGGTGCCGGCGGCCACCGGTGCGTGGCAGTGCCGGCACACCAGTTCCGGCTCCAGTTCGGCGCCGCAGTCGTGTTCCCAGCGGGTCGGGGGCGGGCCGTCGGTCACGTACCGGTCCCCCCAGTCCGTGAGCGCGAGCAGGATCGGGGCGAGCGCCTGACCGGCCTCGGTGGGGACGTACTCGTAGCGCGGCGGATGCTGTTCGTAGAGCTGACGGGTGAGCACGCCGCGTGCCACCAGGGTCCGCAGGCGAGCCGCCAGGATGTCCCGGCTGGCCCCGGTGTTGCGGGCGATCTGGTCGAACCGGCGTTCCCCGAGGAGCACCTCGCGCAGCGCGAGCAGGCTCCAGCGCTCGCCGATGACGCCGAGCGCGTTCGCGATCGAGCAGTCCCGCCCCCCAGCCGCCATGGCCACAGCCTCCCCGAACCCGTCGACACGCGGAGCCGTACGTCCGAATCTACCGGTTGACCCAACCACGCGGGATGTCCGATAGTCAGTTTGATTTTCCAACCATGCTGCACACGGACCTCTTGGAGCGACCTCATGCCTGCCCAGGACGATCCCGAGGGCCCGGCCGCCCTGCCCGCGCGCCTCGCCGCTCATCCGTCGGTACGCGCCGCGCTCGCCCGCCGGGGCGGATCGGATCCCGCCTGCGGCCTGCCCGAGGTCGTCGACGCCGACTGGCTGCGGGAAGTCGCCCTGCGGGCCGGCGCCGACGACATGGCCGCCGTGCCGATCGACCGGCCCGAACTCGCCGACGAGCGACCACACGTCGAGCGGGCCCTGCCCGGCACCCGGAGCCTGGTCAGCATCGTGGTGCGGATGAACCGGGACAACGTCCGTTCACCCGAGCGCAGCGTTGCCAACCAGGAGTTCCATCACAGCGGCGAGATCGTCAACGCCGCCGCCCGCCGGATCGTGCGTGCGCTGCAGGACGCCGGGTTCCGGGCGGTCAACCCCTCGGCCACCTTTCCCATGGAGATGGACCGCTACCCGGGGCGGATCTGGGTGGTGGCACACAAGACCGTCGCGGTCGCCGCGGGTCTCGGGGCGATCGGTATCCACCGCAACGTCATCCACCCCCGGTTCGGGAACTTCGTCCTGCTCGCCACGCTGCTCCTCGACGCCCCAGTGAGCGCCTACGGGTCCCCCATCGACTACAACCCCTGTCTGGAATGCAAGCTGTGCGTCGCGGCCTGCCCGGTCGGGGCGATCGCCAAGGACGGCGCGTTCGACTTCGTCACCTGCTTCACGCACAACTACCGGGAGTTCATGGGCGGCTTCACCGACTGGGCGGAAACGGTGGCCGACAGCGCCGACGGCGCGGACTTCCGGCACCGGGTGAGCGACGCCGAGAACGCCTCCATGTGGCAGAGCCTGTCGTTTCGTGCGAACTACAAGGCGGCGTACTGCATGGCCGTATGCCCGGCCGGCGAGGACGTGCTCGATCCCTACCTGGCGGACCGCCGGGCGTTCATGGCGCAGGTGCTACGCCCGCTGCAGGACAAGGTCGAGCCGCTCTACGTCACCGCGGGTTCGCCGGCCGCCGAGTACGCCCGCCGCCGCTTTCCACACAAGGAGATCCACCAAGTGGGCGACGCCGGTCGATCCCGACGGCGGAGCGACCCCGACGAACAGTGAGACGGGCGGACACGGTGCCGTGACCCGCACCTGCCACCTGCCACCTGCCACCTGCCACAAAAGCCCAGCTCATGCCCCTGGCGTAGCACCTTCAGGGGATCTTCGGGGCGTTTTCAATATGCACCTCTTGTGCATATTTAGTACGGAAGATATCGTCCAAAACGCACAACAATGGATGGGGGGTACAGGCCGGACCAGCCCGGTCAGGGCTGGCCGACACGGAGGACTTCATGACCGCGAAAAGCATCAAAGCCCTGGGCGTACGGGCCCTGGCTGCCGGCCTGGCCGCCCTGGCCTGCATCATCGGCGGCGGGGTGATGACGGCGGGTACGGCGCAGGCTGCCACCTGCTCCGATGTCGAGGTGGTCTTCGCACGGGCCAGCACGGAGCTTCCCGGGCTCGGGATCGTGGGTACCCCGTTCGTCGACGGAGTGAAGAAGAATCTGCCAGGAAAATCGGTCGGCTCCTATGCGGTCAACTATGCGGCGGACATCACCCAGCTTTCGGCTGGCGCCGGTGCCACGGACATGACCCGGCACGTGACCTCGGTTGCCGCGGCCTGCCCCAACACGAAGTTCGTGCTGGGCGGATACTCGCAGGGAGCAAGTGTCACCGACATCTCGATCGGTATTTTCACCTTCCTCGGCCAGGGCGAGACCATTCCGGCGAACCTGGCGCCACGGGTCTCCGCGGTCGTGGTGTTCGGTAATCCACTGGCCCTGTATTCCGGGCACATCCCGACCTCGAGCCCGGCCTACGGCCCGAAGTCCAAGGAGTTCTGCGAGGCCGGCGATCCGGTGTGTGCCAACGGCGTCAACGGCCTGGCCCACCTGATGTACGCGTTCGACGGCAGCGCGACCGAGGGCGCAAGGTTCGCGGCCACCAGGATTCTCGGCTCCTGAGCCGCCCGAACCCGGCCAGCCGTTCCCTCCGCTCCTGCCGTTCCACCCGGGCCCAACCTCGTGCACCATGCAGGGACGCCTGCTCTCGACGCGGAGGAGGAGCCGTCCCTGCATGGACGCCGCCAACAGCAACACCGACACCGGCAACAGCACCGACACCGGCACCGCGGGAGCCGACCGCCGGCCGGTGCGCCGGGGCGCCGCCCAGGCGTCGACCCTCACCCGCCTCGGTCCGTCCTCGGACCCGCCGTTCGACCGGGTGACGAGCGCGGCGGTGGTGGCGGTAACCGGCGACGGCCACCTCGTCGTCGCCGAGCTGGCGCGCGGGCTGGACATCCCCGGTGGGCATGTGCAGCGGGGCGAGTCGTCGATCGAACAGACCGTGCGGCGAGAGGCCTGGGAGGAGATCCGGGCGCGGCTCGGCCCGTTGTACCCGGTCGAGGTCCTCGAGTCGGACCACTTCGGCCCCACTGATCTCACCTACATGGTGATCCGCACCGCCCGGGTGCATGAGCTCGGCACCTGGGAGAGCACCCACGAGTCCCGAGGGCGTCGGGTCATCACGCCGCAGGACTTCCTGGCTCGCTACCGCGGCGAGGATCCGGCGCTCATGCGCCACCTGGTGACGGCCGCGCTGGCGGTGCTCGCCGCCCGTGCGTCTGCTTGACACCACCTCACCACGCAGTGGAGCGTGGCCCTATGCGGATCGGATTCATCGGCCTGGGTGGGATGGGCAGCGCCATGGCCCGCAACCTGGTCACGGCCGGTCACACCGTGCTGGTGTGGAACCGCTCGCCCGAGCCGGTCGAGCGACTCGTGGCAGCCGGTGCCGTGCCGGCCACCATCGACGAGGCGTTCGCGACCGGCACCGTGCTGAGCATGCTCGCCGATGACCGGGCGGTCACCGAGCGGCTACTGAACCCGGCCGTGCTGGCGAGTGCTCCGGCCGGCGCGCTGCACGTCAACATGGCCACCGTCAGCACGGCCCTGGCCGAGCAGGCGCTGCACGTACACACCGAGCGGGGGCTGCGCTATGTCGCCGCTCCGGTGTTCGGCCGCACCGAGGCCGCCGCCGCCGGCGCCCTCGTCATCGTCACCGCGGGTGAGACGACTGCGCTGGACAGCGTGCGACCACTGTTCGACGTGCTCGGGCGGCGCACCTGGACAGTCGGCGACACCCCGTCCGCCGCGAATCTGGTGAAGATCTTCGGCAACTACCTCATCGCCTGCACGATCGAGGCGATGGCGGAGGCGACCACCGTCATCGAGGCCGGTGGGCTCGACCCGGCCCAGTTCCTCGAGCTGCTGACCGAGGGCCTGTTCACCGGCCCGATCTTCACCGGCTATGGCACGATGATCGGCAACCGCAGCTACGAGCCGGTGAACTTCCGCCTGCCGCTGGGGTTCAAGGACGTTCAGCTGGCCCTGGCCTCCGGGCTGGAACACAACGTGCCGCTGCCTTTCGGCGGGGTGCTGCGCGACGCGTTCGTCGACGCGCTCGCGCACGGCCAGGCCGAACAGGACTGGGCCGCCGTCACCGAGACCGCGCGCCGCCGCGCAGGCCTGACCTGACCTGCTCCCGCCTGGCCTGATCCCGCCTCGCCCGACCGGGCCGGACCACGCCGGCGGGGTCGGCCATGCCGGTGGGATCAGCCGTGTCGACGGGATCAATCATGCCGTCAGCGTCGGCCAGATCATCCGAATCGGCGTAGTCCCAGCTCGGGGACCATTCGTTCGCATGCGGTTCGACCGCGAGACACGGGTTCACGAGCCAGGCTGTGATGTCAACCCCCACGACGCTGGGACCCGAGCCGGCTCGGGTTCAGTGAGCTGGCCACTTACCCGTTCCTATCCCCTGCTGGCGGGCCGCGATACCGATCGACGCCAATCCGACAGACCGGGACTGCCGTCGATCACCGCCGACCACTCCTGACCAGCGCATCCGGCCTGGGGGGGGGGGGGGGGGGGGGGGGGGGGGGGGGGCCGCGCGGGGGGGGGGGCGGGGGGGGGGGGGGGGCGGGGGGGGGGGGGGGGGGGGGGGGGGGGGGGGGGGGGG
>NZ_JAMQQG010000047.1:0-71653 GCF_023716925.1 Frankia sp. R82 | reverse complement strand
TGCGTACCAACCCGCGCAACAACCCGTACGCCGCCAGGCGGGCGGGGGGGCCCCCCCCCGCCACCCCCCGCCCCCCCCCCCCCGCCCCCCGACTGGATCGAGGAGCGACTGGGCGTCGCGGGCCGGGGACGGATGGGAACGACCCGGACACCACAGCCGCGACCTCAACCTACCTGTTCGATAGCTTGTAGTCACTGATCGATTACAAGCAGTTCTAGCCTACACCCTCTTTGCGATCCTTCAACCCGTATGCCGATGCCCACGGCCAGTCGGCGCCACCTCGCCGGTTTTTCGCTTTTCCGCCGACTGCCGGTCATGAGTGTTGACCGAGCCACACATCGTCCGGACGCTGCACGCCCAGCGACGTCGGCGGGTAGCACCAGGACATGACTACAGGACGCCGCACCGGACAGATCGCCACGATCTCGGGCGTAGGTGAGCTGTCCGGCATTGGACAAAAGTTTCGTGATGACAGCCACAGGGTGAGCAGCGGGTTTCCGGCCTAGTCTGATCGCTCATGAGTGGCGCGCCGGTCGGAGTGTTCGACAGCGGAGTCGGTGGTCTCACTGTGGCCCGCGCGATTCTGGACCAGCTTCCGCATGAGCCACTGGTGTATCTCGGCGACACCGCACGGGCGCCGTACGGGCCACGTCCGATCGCCGAGGTCCGTCGGTACGCGCTGGAATGCCTCGACCGTCTGGTGGCCGAGGGAGTGAAGGTGCTCGTGCTGGCCTGCAACACCGCCAGTGCCGCCTGTCTGCGCGATGCCCGTGAGCGCTATGACGTCCCGGTCATCGAGGTGATCCTGCCGGCTACCCGGCGGGCGGTGGCGGCCACCCGAAGTGGCCGCGTCGGCGTCATCGGCACGGTGGCCACGATCACCAGCCGCGCCTACGACGACGCCTTCACCGCGGCCGCGGGCGTCGAGCTGACCAGCGTCGCCTGCCCGGCGTTCGTGGATTTCGTCGAGCGGGGCACCACCTCGGGACGCCAGTTGCTCGGCCTCGCCGAGGCGTACCTTTCGCCCCTGCAGGAAGCGGACGTCGACACGGTGATCCTGGGATGCACGCATTATCCGCTGTTGACCGGTGTGATTGGCCTTGTGATGGGGGATGGCGTAACACTGGTAAGCAGCGCCGAGGAGACAGCGAAGGACACCTACCGCGTGCTGGCCCGAGAGGGCCTCTTCCGCGACCCCGCGCTGCCTCCGCCCAGTCACCGTTTCCTGACCACCGGTGATCCAACGTCTTTCACCCGCGTGGGCCGCCGCTTCCTCGGCCCCGAGCTGCTCGCCGTCCGCGGCGTGCCGCAGCACGGCTTCGGCCCCGACCAGCACAGCGGTCCCGTCCAGCACAGCAGTCCCGTCCAGCAGAGTCATTCCAGCCAGCAGAGCCCGGTGGTGCCACGGTGAAACTGACCATTCTCGGCTGTTCCGGCACGTACCCCGGTCCGACGTCGGCCTGTTCGTCGTATCTGGTCGAGGCGGACGGCTTCCGCCTCGTCGTCGACGCCGGCAACGGCTCCATGGGCGAGCTGCAACGCCACTGCGACCTGCGCGACATCGATGCCGTCCTGCTCAGTCATCTACACGGTGACCACTGTCTGGATCTGGTCGCGAACTCCTACGCCCGGCGCTACCACCCGGAGGGCATGCCGCCCAAGCTGCCCGTCTACGGTCCGATCAACACGCAGGAACGGCTGTGCGGCGCGTTCGAGAAGCGACCCGAGGACAGCCTGGCCGACATCTACGACTTCCGGACCATCGGTGCCGGCTGTCTGCACATCGGGCCGTACCGCATCGATCTGACTCGGGTCGCCCATCCGGTCGAGGCCTACGGGGTGCGCATCACCACCGGCGACAAGGTGCTGACCTACTCGGGTGACACCGGCGCCTGTGACCGGCTCGTGCGCCTCGCCCGCGACAGCGATCTGTTCCTGTGTGAAGCGTCCTTCCTCGACGACGAGGACAACCCGCCCGATCTGCATCTGACCGGACGGGAGGCCGGCGAGCACGCCCAGCGCGCGGACGTCGGGCACCTGGTGCTCACCCACCTGGTGCCCTGGGGCAACGCCGCCCGCTCCCGGGAGGAGGCCGACGCCGCGTTCGACGGCGCGCTGACCGTCGCCAGCCCCGGCGCCACCTTCGAGGTCTGATCAGCGCCGCCGGCCCGGCCGGTAGGGTCACGGCGTGACTCGAGTAGATGGCAGAAAGCCGGACGAGCTGCGTCCGGTCACGATTGCGCGGGGCTGGCAGGAGCATGCCGAGGGGTCGGCTCTCATCACCGCGGGCCGCACCCGGGTGCTGTGCGCCGCGTCGGTGACCACGGGCGTCCCCCGCTGGCGCAAGGGCAGCGGGCTGGGCTGGGTCACCGCGGAGTACTCGATGCTCCCCCGGGCCACCAATACCCGTAACGACCGAGAGTCGGTGCGCGGGCGGGTCGGCGGGCGGACCCACGAGATCTCCCGGCTGATCGGGCGCAGCCTGCGGGCCTGCATCGACCTGTCGGCCCTGGGCGAGAACACGATCGCCATCGACTGTGACGTCCTGCTCGCCGACGGCGGTACCCGCACCGCGGCGATCACGGGGGCGTACGTCGCCCTGGTCGACGCCGCCCGCTGGCTGGGCCGGTCGGCGGCGATCACCACCAGCGTGGCAGCGGTCAGCGTCGGTGTGGTCGGCGGCGAGGCGATGCTCGATCTGGCCTACACCGAGGACTCCACCGCCGACACCGACATGAACGTGGTGTGCACCGGCGCGGAGGGCTTCGTCGAGGTGCAGGGCACCGCGGAGGGTGCCCCGTTCGACCGGGCGATGCTCGACAGCCTGCTCGACCTCGCCGTGCGCGGTTGCGCCCAGCTGACCGCCTGGCAGAACGAGGCACTCGCCGGCCCCGCCCCGGCCGGGCCGCCGGCGCCCGGCACCCGGACGGCGACGGGCGCGCGATGAGTGGACCGACGCGGCTGGTGCTCGCCAGCCGGAACGCGGCGAAGATCGTCGAGTTGCGCCGCATTCTCGCCGCCAGCGGTCTCGACGTGGAACTGGTGGGTCTGCCTGACGGCGAAGAGGTAGCCGAGACCGGTGCCACCTTCACCGAAAACGCGCTGATCAAGGCGCGCGCGGCTGCCGCCCTGACCGGCCTGCCCGCGGTCGCCGACGACTCGGGCCTCGCTGTCGACGAGCTGAACGGCCTGCCCGGCGTGCGTTCCGCCCGCTGGTCCGGGCGCCGCGACGGCACCCGTGAGCAGCGCGACGAGGCGAACAACGCGCTGCTGCTCGCGCAGCTCGACGACGTCGCGGCGCCCCGCCGCGGAGCCGCCTTCGTCTGCGCCGCGGCCCTGGTCACTCCCGGCGGCGCCGAGCTGGTCACCCACGGCGAGCTGCGCGGCGTGCTGCTCGCCGCACCCCGCGGCAGCGCCGGTTTCGGTTATGACCCGCTGTTCCTCGCCGACGGCCAGACCCGCACCAACGCCGAGCTGACCGCCGCCGAAAAGGACGCCATCAGCCACCGCGGTCGCGCCTTCCGCGACCTGGCCACCCAGCTCGGCCCGGTCCTGGGTATCTCCTAGGCGTGCCTACGCCCAGAGTTGACCTTCCAGAGCGGCCTCGGCCTCCTCCAGGGTGCCGGCGTAGGCGCCGGTGGACAGGTACTTCCAGCCTCCGTCGCAGACGATGAGCGCGATCTCGGCCGGCTGGCCGTCGCGGACGGCCCGGTCGGCCAGCGCCAGCGCCGCGTGCAGGATGGCGCCGGTGGAGATGCCGGCGAAGATGCCCTCCTGCTGGACCAGCTCGCGGGTACGGCGCAGGGCCTCCTTCGGGCCGACCGAGTACCGCGTGGTCAGCACCGACGAGTCGTACAGTTCTGGCACGAAGCCCTCGTCGATGTTGCGCAGGCCGTAGACGAGCTCGCCGTAGCGTGGCTCGGCGGCGACGATCGCGATACCGGGCACGTGCTCCTTGAGATAACGGCCGGTACCCATGAGGGTGCCGGTGGTGCCGAGGCCCGCGACGAAGTGGGTGATCTCCGGGAGGTCCTCGAGGATCTCCGGGCCGGTCGTCTCATAGTGAGCCTGGGCGTTGGCCGGGTTGCCGTACTGGTAGAGCATGACCCAGTCGGGGTTCTCGGCGGCAAGCCGCTTGGCGACGGCGACCGCCTCGTTGGAACCGCCGGCCGCCGGCGAGGGCCTGATCTCGGCGCCCCACATCTCCAGCAGCTGGCGCCGCTCCACCGAGGTGTTCTCGGGCATGACGCAGATCAGCCGGTAGCCCCGCTGGCGACAGACCATCGCCAGCGAGATGCCCGTGTTGCCCGACGTCGGCTCGAGCACGGTCGCGCCCGGGGAGAGCAGCCCGCGCTTCTCCCCGTCCGCGATCATCCACAGCGCCGCCCGGTCCTTGATCGAACCGGTGGGGTTGTCCTGCTCCAGCTTCGCCCACAGGCGGACCTGCGGCGACGGGGACAGTCGCGGAAGCCCGACCAGCGGGGTCCGGCCGACCGAGTCGGCCAGGGAGTCGTATCGCATGAGTCGGACCTGCCGCTCGGAATCAGGCCGGCTCAGCCGGCGGTGGTCGGCCGCACGGACCCACCCGCCACCGCCGGCAGGATGGTCACCTCGTCGCCGTCCTTCAGCTTCGCGTCCAGCCCACCGAGGAAGCGCACGTCCTCGTCGTTGATGTAGATGTTGACGAACCGGTGCAGCTCGGCGCCGTCGTCTCCGGTCACCAGCCGGCCACGCAGCCCGCTGTGGCGGGTGTCTAGGTCATGGAAGAGGTCGGCGACCGTGTCACCCGCGCCCTCGACCAGCTTCGCACCCCCCGTGTAGGTACGCAGAATCGTCGGCACACGGACCTGGACTGCCATGATGTTCCTTTCACGCGGCTGGGAGTGCGACTCGAACTGCTACTGGGACGCCCGGACAGCGCCGGGAGACCCGACCCGGGACCTTCGGTACCGGGTCGATGACGTTCCGGGGCGACGGACCCGGGACGGTGCCCCGCCGGGATGGTGCCCCGGGACGACAGACCCGGCGAGCGACGCCCGGGACAATAACGCCCGGGCGGGTCAGACGATTTCCACCGGCTCCTCGGTGACCTGCCCGTCGACGATCCGGAACGAGCGGAACTCGGTGCTCCCGGGCTCCCGGGTCGAGGCCAGGACGTAGTGGGCACCGGGCTCGCCCGCCAGCGAGATGTCGGTACGTGACGGGTAGGCCTCGGTCGCGGTGTGCGAGTGGTAGATCACGACGGGCTCCTCGTCACGATCGTCCATCTCCCGCCAGACCCGCAGCTGCTCCATCGGGTCGAACCGGTAGAAGGTGGGCGAACGCTCGGCGTTGTCCATCGGGATGAACCGCTCCGGCCGATCCGAGCCTGCGGGCCCGGCGACCACGCCGCACGCCTCGTCCGGGTGGTCACGCCGGGCATGAGCGACAATCGCCTCATAACAGGCACGGTCGATTCGCAGCACCGGCCCACCGTACGACGCGGACGGGGCAATGGGCTCGTAGCTCTGACGATTGGCCCAGGCGATCAGCCCGGCAACCGCACGCTCAGCCCAGCGCCCGGGTGAGGTCGTCGAGCAGCTCGGTGAGGAAGCCGTACACCGCCGCCAGCGGTCGGCGCGGGTCGTCGGCGGGAAGGTACTCGAGCTCGCCGGTCGAGTCGTCGTCGGTGAGGTCCAGCCGGGTGCCCAGGACCAGGCGCAGGTCGTTGAGGGTGGTCAGCCAGTCCTGTGCGGCGGCTTCGTCGAGCACCAGCACCCGGCCGGGACCCGGCACCGCGGCCAGTACCCGGCGGGCGGCCTCACGCTTACGGGCGAGCAGGTCGTCGGTGCGGCGGCGCCGGAAGTCCCCGGAGGCCATCGGGTCGTCCGGGTAGGGGTCGGGCAGCAGGCGGGACAGCGCCGGGTCGTCCGGCGGCGGCGGGGCGGTGTCGCGCAGCCCGACCAGCGCCTCCAGTGGATCCTCGACCGGCGGTGGTTCGAGCATGCCGTCGATCTGGCCGACAAGCTCGGTGAGCAGTGCCGCCTCCAGCTCGGGCAGGCTCAGCTCGATGCCGGCCCCGGTTCGCCGGAAACCGTCTGCGGCCACGTCCTCACGTCCTCACCGTCGCGACCGTCGCGCGCGTCCGTCAGCAGCTTAGTCCAGCCAGTGACCGCATCCGGCAGGTGACTCGGCGCACGGTCGGCCGCAACGGGGCCCCGGCCGGCCGGCACCGGGCGCCCATGGGCAGCGACCGCGGGACGGACGCGAGGGAACCCAGAAGGGGGTAGCTCGGACGATCAAGCCGCGAACACTCGGGGTGACCGCCGCCGAGAACATCGGACCGCATACTGAACACCTACAAGAAAACGACATCCGCACACTGACGCGCAGGACGTCGACCAAGACGCGCGGGCCGGTCGGATTTCCGGGAACCGGGACATCGGTCAGCAAAGAACGGCGAACTGGTTTAGGACGGAGAGGCCGCAGTCGACCGGAGCGGAGACCGAAAACCACACCCCGACCTCGGCTCGGTGCACGGGATGAAAGGTGTACGGGACGGATCGGGATATCCCGGGACCGGTGGACGGACCCGGGATATCGACGGAACGGCGTGATCAGTCCTGCGCAATGGTTGCCCACAGTCCGTAGGCATGTAGGCGCGCAGCGTCGGTCTCCATCTCCTCTCTGGTGCCGGTGGCGACCGAGGCCCGGCCCTTGTGGTGGACGTCGAGCATGAGCTCGTGAGCCTTCGTCCGGCTGTAACCGAACAGCTTCTGAAACACGTACGTCACGTACGACATCAGGTTGATCGGATCGTTCCAGACGATCGTGACCCACGGCCGATCGTCGTCGACGGACTCGTCGACCTCCTCGACATCGAGAGGCGACACGGCGGTGACAGACACGAGTCCTATTGTGACGCCTTCCCGACCCTCGGACCGAGCAGCCCTCAGACCGAGCGGCGCAGCAGCGGGGGGTGCAGGGCGGTCGCCGCCCCCCGGCTGTAGAGCTCGGCCGGGCGACCGCCCCCGCGCGGAGACGTGCGCCGTCCACACGGGACGACGAAACCGGGGGTGGACAGCACCTTGCGCCGGAAGTTCGGTGGGTCCAGGGCGACCCCCCACGCCGCCTCGTAGACCCGGCGCAGATCGGCGAGGGTGAACTCGTCCTCACAGAAGGCCGCGGCCAGGGGGGTGTACTCGAGCTTCGCCCGGGCCCGCTCCACACCGTCCGCCACGATCCGTTGATGGTCCGGCGCGAGCACCCGCTCGGCGGTGGTGGTCAGCTCGTCCACCGGGCGCCAGCAGACCCGGCCGGCCGCCGCGGACACGGTGGCCAGCAGATCGGGAAGCAGGGCGAGGTAGGCGACGCTGACGCCCGAGATCCGCGGGCCGCGGTGCGGACCACCGTAGGTGCGCAGCTGCTCGAGATGCCCGGTACCGGTCACCCCGGCCTGGTCGGTGAGCTGCCGGGCGGCGGCGGTGTCAAGGTCGGTGTCACCGTCGACGAACCCCCCGGGCAGCGTCCAGACGTCCGCACCGGCCCGTCCGGTCAGCAGGACGCACAGCTGACCCGAACGCAGGGTCA
Source organism: Frankia sp. R82 (assembly GCF_023716925.1). Taxonomy (GTDB): domain Bacteria; phylum Actinomycetota; class Actinomycetes; order Frankiales; family Frankiaceae; genus Frankia. The sequence continues at coordinate 64,084 of NZ_JAMQQG010000047.1, read as the reverse complement.
GCAGGACCAGGTCCACACTGACGGCGACGGCGGGCGGCGACACGTCTCCAGTGTGGCCGGTCGGCGTGGATCAGGACCCGGCGGTGTGGACGACGGGCAGGCAGGGCTGGCCGAAGCGCACGTCACCGGCGCTGCGCGGCAGGGCGGCGAACGCGCGGGCATGGTGCTCGCGGGCCCGGGCGGTGCCCGCCGGACCGATCAGCCCCTCATCGGTGAGCCTGCCGCCGACGACGAGCTGGCGCAGCAGCTCCCGGTCCCGGCTGTTCTCCGTCACCCCGGACGACCGTCCCCCGGACGGGGCCGCTTCAAGCGGCCTCCCCCCGAGCGACGCCGCGTCGAGCGAGGTTGCCCCGGCCGGAACGACCTCGGTCTGCACGATGTCGGCCACCGCCCGTCCGGCCGGATCGTGACGGCGTAGGACCCGCTTGCGACCGCCGCGGGTGCCCTTGCCCACCGACCGTTTCGCCACCGGGGCGCCGTCCACCTCGACCAGTTTGTAGACGAAACCCGCCGTGGGCGCACCCGACCCGGTGACCAGGCTCGTCCCGATCCCGTAGCCGTCCAGGGGGCTGGTGGCGAGGCGGGCCAGGGCATGTTCGTCGAGGTCGCCGGTGGCGACGATCCGGGCGCCCGGCGCCCCCAGCCGATCAAGCTGGGCGCGGGTGGCACGGGCCAGCGCGGCCATGTCACCGCTGTCGATGCGTACCGCGCCCAGCCGCGGGCCGGCCGCCGCCACCGCCGCGGCGACCCCCTCGGTGACGTCGTAGGTGTCCACCAGCAGGGTGGTGTCGGCACCGAGCGCCCGCACCTGGGCGGCGAACGCGTCGGCCTCGCTCGGATGCACCAGGGTGAACGCGTGGGCGCTGGTCCCGACGCCGGGCACGCCGTAGCTGCGGCCCGCCTGCAGGTTCGAGGTGGCGGTGAACCCCGCGACGTAGGCGGCCCGCGCGGCGGCGACGGCCGCCGCCTCATGGGTGCGCCGCGAACCCATCTCCAGACAGGGTCGCCCGGCGGCGGCGGCGACCATCCGGGCCGCCGCGGCGGCGACGGCGCTGTCGTGGTTGAGGATCGACAGCACCAGCGTCTCCAGCAGGACCGCCTCACCGAAGGTTCCCTCGACGACGAGGACGGGCGTGCCGGCGAAAAAGGGCTCGCCCTCGGCGAAGGCGTGGATGTCGCCATGGAAGCGGTAGTCGGCCAGCCACGCCGCCGTGGCCTCGTCGACGATCTCCTCGGCCCGCAGGACGGCCAGCTCGTCCGGGCCGAAACGGAAGTCCGCCAGGGCCTCGAGCAGCCGTCCCGTACCGGCCAGCACGCCGAACCGGCGGCCGGGCGGCAAAGCTCGGGTGAAGACCTCGAAGACCACATGCCGGTGGGCCGCGCCGGACTGCAGGGCGGCGCGGAGCATGGTCAGCTCGTAGCGATCGGTCATAAGTGCCGTGGACACCCGAACAGGCTAGGGACGACGCCCGTCAGATGCGCGCCGAGTGGTTACGACGGGGGTGCACGCGTCGCCCGGCACCCCGGCCCAGGCGGACGTCGATGTGGGCGTCGGCGTGCACGACGACCCGGCGAGCCGCCGCGGACGGGCAGATCGGCCGGGCGGCAGGACGGATCTCGCCGGGCGCACCACAACAGCGAACCGGCCGGGTGACATCGCGGGAGAAACGGAGCTGGTGGATGAATTACCCGGGACGGTCAGGGCGCCGTGGGTCGCTATGCGATGGTCTTCCCTGTGGACCACAGCAATGCGGGCGTCTTCCTTGTCGTGGTCGGTGGCGCGCTGCTCGCGCTGCTGGTGTTCGGAGCGCGCGCGGGGCGCGGGATCGCGGGTGAGTTCTGGGGCCGGATCCGCTTCCTGCGCTGGATACTTGTGGTGATCATCATTGTGATCATCTGGGATCTTCACGACGGCTTGTCAAACGGATGAGACCCGTCGCCAGGAGTCACCGGACGCCGCCGGACCGCCCCGAAGGGGAGTGGTCGATTTATGTCACTGCGCTCGCAGATGCCCGACTCGTTATGCTCACTTCGCGTAACACTTTTGTCGGATGAGAGGACAGCAGGTGACTGGTCACACCTGGCTCTGGACTCCGCCGCGGGCCACTCCGGCCAGCGTCGGTGTCGGCCAGCTCCTGAGGGCCTATCGACAGGCTCACGGGCTGACTCAACAGCAGTTGGCCGATCGGCTCGGCTTCGACCAGTCGTACGTGTCCAAGGTCGAAAGCGGCCGGCGGGCGATCCACGACATCTCGACGCTGCGTCACATCGCCCGGAACCTGGCGCTGTCTCCCGAGGACGTCGGGCTCGCCCCCGGGGCGATGAACGACCGTCGTCGCGAGGCCGCCCCCCGCAGCCCCGCCGCCGAACAGGTCGCCGCGAGCCAGCGCGCCTGGCGGCTGACCCGTGACCACCTCAACCACCACCGGATCAGCCTGGCCCGGGCCGCCGTGCGGCTCTACCCGGAGACCGACCGGCTCGGCAGCGGCCTGCTGTCGCGTCCGGGCTGGGTGTGGGACCGGCCGGTCGACATCGACGACGTCGAGCTGCGCTGGCGGGACGGGGTCGAACCGCCGCTGATCAAGGGGGACGAACCGGAGACCGCCGGCAGCCGCCCGCTGCTCGGTGGGGCCAACCCGCAGACCCGTTACCAGCGCTACACCCGGGCGATGCGCGACCTCGACCGACCGACCCTGTTCGAGAACCGGTTGAGCTTCCGGCTGCTCGACATCAGCGGGGACGGTACGGCGCCGGCGAGCGCGACCAACCGTCCGACCCTCGACTTCGGCCACACCACCTACTTCGACGCGGTGGACGTGTGCGAGACGGTGGCCCACGAGGCGGCCGCGGCGATGGCCGGCTCCGGCCTGTCCTGGCCGGCGCTGCCGTTCCGGGCCCGGATCGGCAGCCCGTTCGACTTCGCCCGCCGGGTGGCGCTGCCCTCCATCAACACCCTGACGATCCGGCACGACCGGGGCGGGCAGGCCAGCTTCTTCCTGCACCGGCGCAGCGCCGGGTCGGTGGCCACCGCTGGCGGGGTCTACCACGTGATCCCGGCCGGGGTGTTCCAGCCGTCCGGGATCACCGCCGTGCACCATCAGGCCGACTTCGACCTGTGGCACAACATCATGCGTGAGCTCAGTGAGGAGCTGCTCGGCAACCCCGAGCACGACGGCAGCTCGTCGCGTCCGATCGCCTACGAGACGGACGAACCGTTCCGTTCGTTCGAGCAGGCGCGGCGCGCCGGGACGATGCGCGTGTCGTACTTCGGCCTCGGCCTCGACGCGTTGACCTTGTTCGGCGAGATACTCACCGTCGTGGTCATCGACGCGGACGCCTTCGACAAGCTCTTCGGTGGAATGGTGCAGAGCAACACAGAGGGTTCCGTCGTCACCGCCGGGCCCAACCGGGCGGTGACCGAGGGCATCCCGTTCACCCACGCGGCGCTGCGGCGCCTCGTCGACACCGAGCCGATCGCCCCGTCGGCTGCGGCCTGCCTCGAACTCGCCTGGCGCCACCGGGAGACCCTGCTGCCCGGCCTGCGGGTGCGGGCCGGCGCCTGATCCGGGGCAGGCTGATCCGGATCATGCGCGTACTCGTCACCGGCGCGTCCGGGTTCATCGGCGCGGTGGTCACGGACGCCCTGGCCGCTGCGGGCCACACGGTGACGGCGATGGTCCGCAACCCGGCCGCGGCACCGGCGTTCGCGCCGGGGGTCGAGGTCGTCGTCGCGGACCTGCTCCGTTCGCCCACGCTCGCCGCGGCCGGGGTCACCCGGGGCTTCGACGGGGTGTGCCACCTGGCCGCGCTCACTCGGGTGCGGGAGTCCCGCACCGCGCCGCTGCGTTACTTCCAGGCCAATCTCACCGGCACCGCCAACCTGCTGACCGCGTTGGAGGCCGGCACCGAACGCACCGGGGTGGCACCCGCACTCGTCTTCGGCTCCAGCTGCGCCGTCTACGGGGACATGGACCTCACCGGCGTGCCGGAAAGCCGCCGGCCGGACCCGTCCAATCCGTACGGCGCGTCCAAACTCGCCGCCGAACGCCTGCTCGGCCACCAGGCCGGCACGGGACTCGTCGGCGCGGTGATCCTGCGTTCGTTCAATGTGGCCGGGGCCGCCCTCGGCCACTTCGACTCCGATGACAGCCGCATCATCCCATCGGCGATCGCGGTCGCCAGCGGTCGCCGGGACGTGTTCCGGGTCAACGGGGACGGCCGGGCGCTGCGGGAGTACGTGCACGTCGGGGACATGGCGACCGCCTACCTCACCGCCCTGACGGTGGCCGCACCCGGGCGTTGCGCGACCTACAACGTCGGCAGCGGGGTGGGGGTCAGCGTCATCGACGTCCTGGCCGCGGTCGGGCGGGTCAGCGGGCGCCCGGTGCGCCGGGTGCACTGCCCGCCGGTCGCCGAGCCCCAGGCACTCATCGGCGACAGCCGGCGCATCCGGGCGGAGCTCGGCTGGAGCTCGCCGTGTTCCAGCATCGAACGGATCGTCGCCGACGCCTGGTGCCACGGACGGGCTGCCGGGGGCACCGGCGTGCCGCCGCGCCAGCGCAACGTGCCGATCATCACCTGATCAATCCACCCGCCCCACCCTATGATCATGAGTGGCTTCCCCGACCCCGAAGGGCTGGCTGTGATGCGGGCGGACCGACCCACGGGCCCACGGCCCTGCCATGTCTACGACTACGACGGCGAGTACCTCGGTTCCTTCACGAGCTGGTCGGCCGCACACGAGTGGGCGCACCTGCAGGCGGCGATGGGCGGTGTCCTGGGCCCGCTGGAGGTCGAGGACCGACGCGTCGGCGAGCGCCGACGGGTCTGGGTGGACCGGTGCGCGACCCTCGGCGCAGCGGCCACCGCGGTGCTGTGTGACGTTCTCGACGCCGCCGCCCACATCCCCGCCCAGACCTGTCGTCCGGACTGACCAGCCGACACGCTCCGGGCTGTCCGAGGCGTGCTGCCAGCGCGTCGGCGACGTGCCCTCCGGCATGGGTCGACATCACGGCAGTTGCGCCGCACACTGTCCGCGAGCGGACATACCATCCGGCTCGTCGCGGAGGTTGACCTATCCTCTGATTCCGAATGCGACGAAGCTTCCCGTGCCACCGGAGCTCGCCGGGAACATCCCTGGGCCACCCGACGGCAGGCCTGTGCAGCTCCGCGCACTAATCTGACGTCTGTCGAGACCCGGATCATCCGCCGGGACGGGCGCCAGCGGGGGAACGCCCGCACGACCGACGACGAGACGCTCCATGGGGGAGACGAACGTGAACGAGCAGACCGGTGGGCCCGGCAAGGCGCGGCCCACCACCCGCCTGGTGGTCGACGTGGTCCGTGCGCTGCGGGGATGGGTGGTGGCAGCGGCCGGCGGGGTGCTCCTGCTCGGCTGCTATCTCGGCGTCTCCAAGCAAACGGATGTAGCCATGCAGCTACCATACGTGGTATCAGGTGGCTTCGGCGGCCTGGCCCTGGTGCTCATCGGCAGTGCCCTGCTGGTGGCCGACCGGGTCGAGGCAACCCAGGCCGCACAGGCCCGGGCGACCGCTCAGATCGACGACCTGCACTCGCTGATCATCGCGGCGGCCACCACCGGCCTGGAAGCCGAGGGCAGCAAGCCCGCGGCGGACGCGTACCCGCAGCAGAACGCCTATGCAGCCACCCCCGGCACCGCGGCACCCAGCCGGCACGGCTGACCAGTGACCAGCATCGACCTGGGGCTCGCCGGCATCTCGCTCGGCGCGATCGCCGCGCTGTCCGGCATCGGCCTGCTGGTGACCTACCGCACCAACGGGGTGCTCAACCTCGCCCAGGGCGGTATCGCCACGCTGGTCGCGTACGTCTTCCGGGAGATGGTCGTCGAGTGGGGCCTGCCGATCTGGCTGGCCGCCGTACTCGCGCTGGGTGTGGTGTCCCCGGGCATCGGCCTGCTGCTGGAACGGCTGGTCTTCCGGCCGCTGGCCCGTCGGCGCGCCTCGGCGGCCGAATCGCTGGTGGCAAGCCTGGGCGTGCTGGTGCTGATCCTTGGCATCACCGCCGGGCTGTGGGGGCTGGGTTCACGCAGCGACGCACCGAGCATCTTCCCGGCGCACTCGGTGCGGCTGTTCGGCGACACCCGGATCGGTGTCGACGCCCTCGCCGAGCTGGCCATGGTCGTGGTCTTCGCGATCGTGATCGGGCTGATCGGCGCACGGACCGCGTTCGGCCGCCAGATCCGCGCCGTCGTCGACGATCGGCAGCTCGCCGAGCTCTCCGGCGTCCCCGCCGACCGGGTGGCAGCCGCCGGCTGGGCCGCCGGCACCACGCTTGCCGGCCTCACCGGCGTCCTGCTCGCGCCCCGCTTTCAGCTCAACCCCTACGGCCTGACCCTGCTGGTGCTGGAGACGTTCGCGGTCGTCGTGGCCGCCCGGCTGTCCAGCATGCCGGTCGCGGTGCTCACCGCCCTGGGCATCTCGATCCTGCAGAGCGAGCTGCGCCAGTTCACCCTGGACGGCGACGCCGGGCAGATCCTCACCGTCCTGCAGTCGAACCTGTTCATCGTCGCGCTGCTGATCCTGCTGCTGGCCGTGCCGAAACTGCGCGAGCTCGGCAGCGGCGACTCGGGCGCGACGTCGAGTTTCTCGAGCCGGGGTGCCCCGCCGTCCGGGCGGGTCGGCCAGACCCGGTTCCGCCGCGACTACCTCGGCAAGCTCGGCGGCTTCGCGCTGCTGCTCGCCCCGCTTACGTTCGCGCCCTCCGACCTGCGCTCGGCCTTCCAGGTGCCGGCGCTGGCCCTGATCTTCCTGTCGATGGTGATCGTAACCGGGTACAGCGGGCAGATCTCGCTCGGTGTCGCCGGATTCGCCGGGCTCGGCGCCCTGCTCTCACTCAAGCTCGCCAACGGCGACCTGTTCGGCCTGCCCGCGCTGCCGGGCATCTGGGCGATGCTGGTCGGCGCGCTGCTCGTGGCCCCGGTCGGCCTGATCACCGGCTACCCGGCCATCCGCCGCCGCGGGCTCACCCTGGCCCTGACCACCTTCGCGGTTGGCGCGGTCGTCAGCCGGTTCGTCTTCGAGCAGCCGACGTTCGCCAGCGGCCTGTACCTTGATCCGCTCACCGCGTTTGGCCACGCACTGTCGGAGAAGGCCTTCTACGTCCTCGAGTTGCTGTGCCTCGGACTCGGCCTGCTGGTGGTGCGCAACCTGCACCACGGCCGGCTCGGCCGGGCGCTGCTCGCGGTGCGCGACCACTCCGGCGGTGCGGCCGCGATCGGCGTCGACGTGCGCAACCTCAAGCTGCTCGCCTTCACCGTGTCCTCGGTGATCGCCGGGCTCGGCGGGGCGCTGCTGGTGCACTCCAGCTACTCCTTCGCCGCCGACGACTTCGCGCCGCTGCAGAGCCTGCTGTGGTTCACCGCAGTCGTGGTGTTCGGTGCCGACAGCGCCGCCGGCGCCATCGTCGCCGCCGCGTTCATGGTGACCATCGACGTGCTCGCCCCCGCCGGCACCTCGACGCTGGCGGTCGGCATCCTGGCGCTGGCACTGGGCTGGATGCCCGGTGGTCTGGCCTCCGCGGTGCGCGGCGTGCTGCGACTGCTCGCCCAGTACCTCGCCGACAGCTTCGTCGATCCCAACCAGCGCGCCCCCCGGCCGGTGCCGGTGCGCATCTCGGCCGTCGGCTATCTGCCGGCGACCACCGGCATCGTCGGCAACAGCGGGCTGCCCGGCATCGGGGCGACCCTGGGTGCGGCCCGCTCGGGCCACGTTCCGCGCTGGCCCGCCGTCTCCGGCTCCTATGGCCCCCTCGCGGGCGCGCCGGCACCCACCCCGTTCGGCGCCGCCCTCGTGGCCGCCGTCGCCCAGTACGCCGCCGGCCAGGCGGGCCAGGTGACCCACGCCGCCGCGCCGGCCGGCGGACCGGACCTGGTGGGAACGGCCGCCGGCACGGGCAGTTCAGGCGGGCCAGGCGAGCCGATATCAGGTCCGGGTCCGACGACGCAGGCGGGGGGTTGGCGATGAGCCGCGGAGTGCTGCAGGGCGTGGGCCTGGTACGCCGCTACGGCGGCCTGACGGCGGTCGACCATGTCGACCTCGTCGCCCCACCCGGAATGATCACCGGTCTGATCGGGCCGAACGGCGCCGGCAAGTCGACACTGTTCAGCCTGCTCACCGGGGTCGAGCAGCCCGACGAGGGCCAGGTGCTGCTGGGCACGACCGATATCACCCGGATGCGCCCGGACATCCGTTCCCGGCGTGGCCTGGTGCAGACCTTCCAGGTGCCGTCCCTGTTTCCCACCCTTACCGTGGCGGACAACCTCCTCGTCGGCGCCGAGAACCGTCGCCGCGACTACGCCGGCGGCCTGCTCGGCCTCTCAGCACAGGGCCGGGGCCGGATCAGCCGCACTGTGGCGGGCCTGCTGGAACGCACCGGGCTCGCGCCCAAGGGGCCGGTGGACCAGGTCGTCGAGGAGGTACTGGCCTCCCTCGGCCTGGCCGACCTCTGCGACACCATCGCCGGCACGCTGCCGACCGGCGCGCTGCGGCTGGTGGAGTTCGCCCGGGCCCTGTGCGCCCAGCCGGACATCCTCCTGCTCGACGAGCCGGCCAGCGGGCTCGACAACGCCGAGACCGCCAAGCTCTCCCAGCTCCTGCGCCAGACCGCCGATCGCGGGGTCGGCATCCTCATCGTCGACCACGACGTCGACCTGGTCTTCTCTGTCGTCGACCAGGTCTATGCCATGGTCGGCGGCAAGGTGGTCGCCTCGGGCGACCCGCAGACCGTCCGTGACAACCCGACCGTCCGGTCGGTGTACCTGGCCCAGGCACCGCTCGCCGCCGCCGGCCAGGCCCGGGAGGGATCATGACTTCGGTCACCGCGGAGCTGGAGCTCTCCGGCGCGCGCGCCGGCTACGGCACCGTCGAGGTGTTGCACGGCATCGACCTGGCCCTGCCCGCCGGCAAGGTGACGGCGCTGCTCGGCACCAACGGCGCCGGCAAGTCCACCACGCTGCGGGTACTGGCTGGTCTGATCCCACTGCGCTCGGGCACCCTGACCTGGCGCGGCGAGGACATCACCCGGATGTCCACCGTCGACCGGGCCCGGCGCGGGCTCATGCTGGTGCCCGATGAGCGGGCGGTGTTCGCCACCCTGTCCGTCCGCGACAACCTGCAGATCATCGCGGAGGCCAGCGGGCACCCGGACATCACCCCGGCGCTGGAGTCGTTTCCCCGGTTGAAGGAGCGGCTCTCCCAGCGGGCCGGTTCCATGTCCGGCGGTGAGCGCCGGATGCTGGCGCTGGCCCGGGCCCTGCTGGCCCGCCCGTCGGTGCTCATGGTGGACGAGCTGTCTCTCGGCCTGTCCCCCAAGGTCGCCGCCGACCTGTTCGGCTGGCTGGCAACGGTCGCCGCATCCGGCACGACCGTGCTGCTCGCCGACCAGTACACCGAGCAGGCGCTGGCCATGTCCGACCTGGTCTACGTCCTGCACCGCGGCGAACGCTCCTTTCTCGGTCCCCCCGCCGAGTTCGCCACCTACACCGCCGCCGCCTCGGTCTGATGCCCTCCTCGGTCCTGACTGGCCGCCCGCTGCTCGCGCTATCTGGCTGGCTGGCTCATCGGTCGGACCTGGCTGGCTGCTCGCTCCGACGTGGCGGTGGTGGCTGAGGCCAGATGGTCGCCGTGCCGCCGGTCAGACCGGCTGATCGTCGATCACGCGAAGGGTGGGCCGCGGATCGGATCCGGCTCCCCGCGTCTGGGGAGGTCAGGCCTGATGGGACGTAAGTTCTTGACCGCCGTGACCAGCCACGCCGATCGCACCATCGCCCTCTTCCACGGCTGATCCTGATGCATCCGACCGGGCCCGGTCTAGGGCCCGGTCTAGGGCCCGGTCTAGGGCCAAGCGGTACCCATCCGCCGGTACGTCCTCACTGGCGCCCCTGGTGCCGGCAAGACCACGCGTGGGCACCTGTTGGCGGCCCGCGGACACACCGTCATCCACGATGCTGCCACCGACGAACCGTCCGGTGGGAATCCGGCCGGGGCCCGTCCTGACCAGGACACCCAGACAGCCGGCGCTCCCCGTCCTGGTACGCGCAGTGCGCAGGAGATTCGGCGAAGGCCGCACCATCGCACGGCCGCGTGCCCGCCACATCGTGGGTGACGCGCACGGCCGTCGCGCTCCGTCCGATATCGCCGTGCCGGCGCGCCCGCGTTTGCTCCGTCGTCCCTGCCTGTCCGAGCAGGAGCCTGCCGTGCATGACAACGGGCCCCGACCTGGAGCCACCGCGCAGGTCGCGGGGTCCGATCGGGGCCCGGTTGTCAGGCCATCGCATACAGCTCTGCTGGTGCTCTCGGTGCGGTGGTTCTGGCAGTGCGGTGGTTCTGGCGGCGTGGGGTCAGCCGGCGGAGTAGGGCAGGTTGGGGACGTCGAAGCAGTTGGTGTTCATGTCCTTGACCTGGCTGACCCAGCCGCCCTTGCCACCGTTGGCCGAGTCCTGCCAACGGGTGACGTTCAGGCAGTTGTGCTCCTGCGTCGGGGGGGTCGCGTCGTGGGTGAACACGCGGTTGGTCGGGATGAGCAGACCGTGACCGTCATAGCCCTTGCCGTTGTTCATGAACGCCTCGACGCACTTGCGGGTCACGTCCGCACCGCAGGAACGGATGGCATCGGTCAGCCACTGGGCCGACGCGTAGCCCTCCAGCATCCACAGGTTCTCCTTGGCGACCCGGTCGGGTGCCGCGGCCTGCAGGTCCTTCTGGTACTGGGCGATTGCCGGAATCGAGGTGTCCGAGTAGTTCGCGGACCCGCTCGTCGCATAGATCGCGTTACGGCAGTTCGGCGACGCGCTGTAGATCTGGCCGATGTTGTTCGCCATGCCCTGGGCAGTGGCTACCTTGGCCTGCAGCGGCATCCGCTGACTTTCGATCGAGTTGCACAGCTGGGCGTTGCCGCCGTCATCCATCGCGTCGAAAACCACCTGGACGCCACGGCGCTTCAGGTCGAGCACGGCGGAGTCCCACGCCGGGGCGCCAAGGTTGATCTCCTCCTTGACGACCGTGTAGCCCTCCTTCTCCAGACCGTTCACGATCGACGTGGCATACCGCTGCGACTGGGCGACGTTGTAGTAGACGACACCGGCAACCTTGGAATGCAGGTTGTTCTTGAACCAGCGGTAGATCTCGGTGCCCGCGTACAGCGTTCCGTTGTAGCCGGGACGCGAACCGTTCCGCGGGTAGTAGCTGCCGTAGATCGAGTACAGGTGCGGGTACTGGTCGTAGGAGTTGTCGACGGGCTGGCCGCCGATGTCCGGGACGCCCTTGGAGTTGATGTACTGCGCGCCCCCGTAGCTGAAGGCCGTCACGCCCGCCAGCGCGAAGACCTTCTGGTCGTCCACGAGCTTGTGGGCACAGTTGGCGTTCTCCTCGCCCGAGCCCTTGTCGTCGCATTCGACGAGGTTGACCTGGCGACCGTTGACCCCGCCGGCGGCGTTGAGAGCCTTGAAGTAGGCTCGCGCCCCGTACAGCGACGCCGAGAACGTGTCCGGGCCGAAGCCACTGCTCAGGCCAGCGATCGACCCGACTTTTATCTCCGTGGGCGTCACTCCCACGTCAGATGCGGTGTTGTTCGACGCACTCGTCGGTGCGTTGGAGGCCGTCGTACCGGAGCCGGTGCTCCCAGCCCGGCTACCGCAGGCGACAAGCGCCAACGACGACAGGACGACGACGGCGACGAGCGGCTTCGCTCGCATGGACATGATCTCCCCTGGTAGATCGGTGACGCGCGACCTGCACAACCGGGTCGACGTCCTCGACACGTCGTCCTGACGGCGGCGCCGATGCCACCGTAGACTACGCACAGTTACATCATCCTGTGTTGCGGACAAACATGCGGCGCCACCAGCGTCGACGTACCGGGGGCACGCTCCCGTTGTCCACGGGCGTGCCCTGGCCGGACGAGGCGTCCGCCCCGGTGTCCGCCGGCCTGTCGTCTGCGGCCCCGGTCTCCCCGTACCCGGCGTCGCTGTTCACGGCGCCCTCGCTCCCGACGGGGCTGGTCCCGACGCCGGGCGGCCGAAGGCCGTTCGTCCCACCGTCGTTCGACCCGCTGCTGGTCGATCCGCTACCGCCCGACCCACCGTGGTTCGAGGCGGTACCGATCGATCCGGCACCGTTCGAGCCAACGTACGCCGGCCCACCGCCCACAGGCCCGACTTCACTGTCGGTGCCCGGGATCGATGGCTTGAACTCGGTCCGGTCGGCGGGCTCGGACACCGTACCGCCGACGTCGGTCATCCGTGCTGGCGCGGCACCCGACGGTGCCGAACCCGTGGCTGTCGTCACTGACGGTATCGCCGGCCCGGACGTCGCTGCGGTGTGCAACGCCCCCGTGGGTGCCGACCCAGGCGGAGCGGACGCGATGGTGCCAAGCTTCGCCATCGCCTCGTCAAGTGCTGCCAAGGCCTGCCCGATCGCGGCCACGGTGTCCTCGGATGGACCAGTCCCCGCCGCCCTGACCGGCAGAGCCACCACCCGGCCAGGCCCCGTTGCGACCGGCGCAGCCGGCTGTTCCTCGGCCGCCTCTGCCGCCGCTACCTGGTCCGTGACCGGCCCAGCCACGACGAGCTCGCTCGGCTCAGCAGCTGTGGCCTGGTCCACGATCGACTCGTCCGGTCCCGCGATGCCCGGCTCTGCCGCAACTGACTCAGCCGCGCCCGGCTCAGCCAGCGCTACCTCAGCCGGTTCCGCCTCAACCGGTTCCGCCTCAACCGGCAATCCCCTGGACGGCAGCGCCTCAGACCCCGATGTCTCCGCCTGCGCTGCCTCGACCGGCGGCACCCCGGGCTCCGGCACCTCGGGCTCCGGCACCTCGGGCTCCGGCACCTCGGGCTCCGGCACCTCGGACGACAGCGCCTTGAGGGAAGGCGCCTTGAGGGAAGGCGCTTCGAAGGACGGCAGCTCGGACCCCGCTGCCTCGACCAGTTCTACCTGGACCGGCGGAACCTCCGGCGCGAACGTCGCCGGTTGCGGTAGCTCGGCGGCGGCGGGGGCCGCTACCGGGTGATCGACAATGGGTTCGACCGACGCGGGGGGCAAGGGCGTGACGACTGCTTCGACCGGTGCAGCTTCCTCGGGTGCCTCGGCCAGGGCGAGAGCCTCGGGCAGCTCGGGTGCGGTGCGAGGCCTGTCATCTGGTTCGGCGGCCTGGGACGCGTCCGGAGCCGGGGTCAGGAGCACGCCCAAAGCCGGCGCGGCGAGCTCATCCGCAACCGGCGCAGCAGGGCCGTCCGAGACCGGCACGGCAAGCCCATCCGGGACGTGAGCCGCAAGCCCGTCCGGAGCCGGGAGCTGGTCTGACGCGGCGGCAGGGGGCGGAATCGTCGGGAGTACGGGTGCGGCCGGCGGGGCTGTGGGGGCCGTGGGGGCCGTGGCCAGGCGGTTCACGATCCGACCGCCGTCCCCGGGAGCGCGGCTGAGCTGGCCGGACTGGACGAGCCGGCGGCAGACCTGGTTCACCGTGCCCCGACTCGCCCCGATCGCGGCGGCCAGTCTGCCGTCGTCCATTCCCTCGGGGACCTGGGCAAGCTGGTCGAGGATCCGCTCAGCAACAGTAGCCACAAAACGGGACGCTATACGTCATCTGACGATCGTCCGCAATCGGGGTCACCACCACCGGCGGGGTGTCCGTCCCAGCGCGGTGGGCATCGGCCGCGCCAGGACCACACCCACGCCGCCATCGTTCACCTTCGATGACCGGTAGACCACGGAGAGCTATATTCCGCCGGGAGGTGCCGCTTGGCCGGTGACCCGGCCAGCTCTGCCGTGAACACGAACGCCAAGGGGATGCCTGTATGACCGTCTGTGATCCGCGGCCCACGCTCGAATCGAGCTTCGACCCGCAACGCAACTGCTTCGGGCTTCTGCGGATCATTTTCGCGCTCGTGGTTTTCCTGCAACACGGACTCATCGCAGGCGGGTTCGCATCGGTTCCCGGCGCGCACTCCCATTTCGACCCCGCGGCGGCCGCCGTCGACTGCTTCTTCGCGGTCAGCGGCTTCCTCATCACCCGCAGCCGGCTGCGCATCAGGTCGTCCTGGCGCTTCCTCTGGCATCGTTTTCTGCGCATTTTTCCGGCATTCTGGGCCTGCCTGGCGGTCACGGCGCTGGTCATCGCGCCGCTTGGCTGGCTGCATACCCACGGGACGCTGCACGGATATTTCACCGCCGACGCACACGGGCCGTTCGCCTACATTCGTGCCAACAGCATGCTGCTGATGCACTTCTACGACATCGCCGGTACACCCGACAACGTACCGATCACGGCGCTGCCCGATGGCCCGGTGGCCTGGGACGGATCGCTGTGGAGCCTGGTGTGGGAGGCGCTGTGCTACCTGGGGATCGCCGCGCTCGGGGCGACCGGTCTGCTGCGGCGCCGGCCCTCGGTGTTGTGGGCGCTTGCCGGTTCGCTGTGGCTGCTGTGGGTGCTGCGCTGGCTTGACCTCGCGGCGCTGCCGACGGCGCTGGACAACGAGTTCATCGGCGCGACCGTCCGGCTCGGTTCGCTGTTCCTGGCGGGCGCGGCCCTGTGCGTATATGCCGGGCGGATCCCGGATCGGACGTGGCTTGGGCTGCTCGCCGTCGCCGTCGCCGGCGCCGCGCTCGCGATTCCGGACGGGCACGCGCTGGCCAGCCTGCCGTTGGCCTATGCCTGCGTCTGGGCGGCACTGCGGGCGCCACAGGTGCGGCTGCCGGGTGACCGGATCCTTCCGCTGCACCGGGTCGGCGTCACCACGGATCTCTCCTACGGGGTCTACATCTACTCCGCGCCGGTGCAGCAGCTGCTGGCCGTCTATGGCCTGTACCGGCTGGGTTCGCTGCCGTGGGTCGCCGCGACCCTGACCGGCACCGTGCTGGTGGCGCTGGCCAGCTGGCGGTTCGTCGAGGCACCGGCCCTACGGCACAAGAACGACGTCCTTTCCGGGCAGGCCGCGCTGGCGGCGCTGCGGCGGGAGCTGGCACTCCCCCGGCCGGGACGGCACCGACGCCGGAGCGGCCGCGCCACCGGCACCTCGTCCAGCAGAGCCGTTCCTGCCAGCAGAGCCGTTCCCGCCGACTGCGGCACCGTTTCGGCGCAGACGACCGGTGCCATCCCCGTCCAACGCGACGGCGGGCCGCGGGAACGGGACGGTGGTCGGCAAGGCCCGGACGACGCCGCGTCCGACGGACGCCCCGGCGGCCAGTCGGTCGTCGCCGACCTGGCCATCGGTAACCGGATCGTCGGCGAACAGCAGCAGGGCCAGCAGAACCCACAGGAAAAGGCCGACCCGGTTGGCGGTCATCATGGGTAGTCCCATCGTCCCGACCACGCTCAGCACGGTGACGGACGTGGCGAAGCGGCGCTGCGCGGGCGGTCGCACCCGGCGCACCCGGCGCCACGAGGCGACCACCAGCGCCAGCACCACGGCCAGCAGGGCGACGCCGACCAGCCCACCGACGACGACCGCCTCCGCCCAGGCCGAGTCGTACGGGACGGCCAGCCCGCTGACGCCGTAGCCCAGCCAGGGCCGGCTGTCCAGGACGTAGGACCAGGCCCGTGCGGACGCGCCGACCGAGTGAAAGCGGTCGGCGGTGTACTGGGCGAACAGTCCGCTCGAACCCGCGCCGGGAATCAGCATCCGCAGCATCCAGGAACCGTTCCAGTGGGTGAGCCCGGCCTGGGCCGCGCCGAACGCGCCGACCACCAGCAGGGTGCCGAGCGTGCAGGCCCGGCGCAGTGGCCGGCCCAGCCGCGCGGCCTGCCACACGGCCATCGGCACCCCGCACAACAGAAAGATCTTCGAAACGCTCAGCACACCGCCGACCAGGATGGGTCCCGCCGTCAGCGCCAGCAGCGCCGGGCGGTCACCCCGGCCGGGCCGGGCGAACAGGTAGACGACGGCGAACAGGGCGAGGGAGTAGGCGACCCCGGCCTCCACCGGCTGGTTGAAGATTCCGGAGAGCCGACCGTTGTTCAGGGCCAGCAGCGCCACGCTCTGCCCGTCCAGCGCGACACCGCCCCAGAACGCGCCGAGCACCGGGGTCAGGTCGGTGACCAGGCCGAGCATCGCCACCACGGCATTGAGCACCATAAGTACGACGAACACCCGGCAGAAACGGTCGAGTGCCTCCGTCCGGTCGTAACCGCAGCCCATCCAGCGACCGACCATGAGCAGCACGGCGACCGGATAAAGGTAGTTGTCCATGCCGGCCAGCAGCGATCCCGGCTCGAAGTCACCGAGCACGGTCACCCCGATCGAGTCGAGTATGACGAACGCAGCGAAGGACGCCCAGACCACCAGCATCACGAGATGCCGCGAGGAGAGACCCCGATACATTCCTCCAGCTGGCAGGAAAAGGAGCATTCCGCCGTACACGACGACCTGCTCCGTACGTATTCCACCTGCCACATAGGGGCCGAAACCGGCCACCACAGCCAGATACATCCAGGCTTTTGCCGTACTGGTGGACGTGACATTCATGGGCTGCGGCACCGCCGCATCATGACACACGACAAGAGCGATTCCCCACGATTTCCCGGCCGGCGACGCACCTCGGCGGCCCCGCCCGGGACATCCTTTCCGCGGGATTGCCGACCGGACGGGCGTGCCGTCCACGGTCCGGGCAGGCCCGTGGTTGACCGGGCTGACCACGGGAAGGTGGACCAGCAGAGCGTGCCGGGAACGGCCCGGAACGCACCGACGCCGAAGCCGGGCCCGTGTGCAGGGTGGCCGGCCAAGGAGGCCGCCATGACGCCGCCAGCCGCAGAAACCGGACCCTGGAACACCGAGGACGCTCCGCTCGAGCCCGCGGAAATCCTCGACAGTGACGAGCTCGGCTCGACCGAGGCCGGCCGCGATCCGCTCGACGACACCTGGGACGCACCCGACCGGCCAAGCGAGAACCTGCGTTTCCCCGCGACACCGCGGGAGGAACGCCGAGGGGCCTCACTGGACCGGTTGCTGGCCGCCGAGCTGCCCGATCCTGACCCCTACCTGGAAGCCGAGCGTCGCGCGTCCGATCCCGAGGGCACCCGCGACGACTACACCGACGGGGACGGCCACCCCGGCGAGGGCAGCTATCCCGGCGACACCGGAAGCGATGACTACACCGGCCGGGACAGCCATGCCGACAGAGGCATGGCGGCCCGCCGGACCGGTACCGCCGAGGAACGTGCCCTCCACATCGAGTGACCGACCTGACCGTCCCGCGGCATCTGCCTCGGCGACCCGCGGGTGCCGGTCCCGGCCTCAGGTTCGGGGCCGGCCTCGCTTCGGGCCGGGAGCCGACGTCGGCTCGGGCCTGCCCGAGGAGGGCATGGGTTCGACCGGGCTACGCTTTCGCCCGTGGCATCTGACATGGCATCCGACGTGGACGGCGCGCAGCCGTGGGCGCCGCGGACCGGCGCCACGCAGCCCCCCGCTCGGACGACGCAGTCACGGGGTCGGGTGCCACCGCCGCCTGCCTGGATGACGCAGCCACGGATCTGGGCGCCGCGGGCTCGGCTGGTCGGTTTCGCCGCCGTCGGCGTCATCACGGCCGTCGCCGCGGCGCGGGTGTATCTGGTCGACCCAGCACATCCGGGGCACTATCCGGTCTGCCCGTTCCGCTGGGCCACGTCGCTGGACTGCCCGGGATGCGGATCGTTGCGCGCCGCGCATCAGCTGCTGCACGGCCATCCCGGCAAGGCGGCCAACTACAACCTGTTCTTTGTCGTGGTCGCCCCGATTCTCACCTTCGGATGGCTGGTGGCCATGGCCCGGGCTGGCGGGTGGCGGCGACCACTGCCCCGCATACCGGCCCGGGCACTGCCGGCGATTCCGGTTGTGGTGATTGCCTTCTGGGTGCTGCGTAACCTGCCGCTCCCCGGTTGTACCTGGCTCGCGGCCTGACCCGCGGCGCCCACAGCTCGGACGGCGGCCGAGTCAGCGGCGACCGAGCAGGTAGCAGGCGATGGCGGCGGTCGCGGCCACGTTCAGGGAGTCGACGCCGTGGGCCATCGGGATTCGCACCCGGGCGCTCGCCGTGGCCTGGGCCGACGTGGACAGCCCCGGCCCCTCGGTGCCGAGCAACAGCGCCACCCGGGCCGGGCCGTCCTCGGGAGTGTCCCCGGCGCCAGCCGGGCTGGGGGTGCCGGACCGGCGGGCGGCATAGGCGGCAAGGTCGTCGGCGTCCGCGGCGGGGGTGAGGGCGAGCAGGTCGAAGCCGGCCGCGCGCAGGTCGGCAAGGGCCGCGGGCCAGGGATCAAGCCGGGCGTAGGGGACGGCGAACACCTCCCCCATCGACACCCGCACCGACCGCCGGTAGAGCGGGTCGGCGCAGCGCGGGCTGAGCAGCACCGCGTCCATGCCAAGGCCGGCGGCAGACCGGAAGATCGCCCCCAGATTGGTGTGGCTGACGATGTCCTCACAGACCAGGATCCGGCGGGCGGTGGCGAGCACCTCCGCGGGCGTACGGGGTGGACGCCGGCACATCGACGCGAGCGCCCCGCGATGCACCTCGAATCCGGTGATGGCGGCGAGCACGTCCGGGCCGGCGACGTACACCGGCACGTCCGGGGGCAGGTCCGCCGGCACCGCGGCGAGCCGCGCCGGGGAGACCAGCACGGACCGCGGCCGGTAGCCGGCCCGCAGGGCCCGCACGATCACCCGCTCGCCCTCGGCGATGAACAGTCCGTCGGCCGGTTCCCGCCGACGGCGCAGTGCCACGTCGGTGAGCGCGACGAAGTCGTCCACCCGCGGGTCGGCCGCATCCTCGATGCGGACGGGATCACCGGCGACGGGTCGCGTGCCGTCAGCCGGGCGCACCCCGCGGCCCGACGCATCGGCGGCCATGGCCTCCTCCCCCATCCGCACTGTTCCTGTCCCCCTGATCTGCGGTCAGCATCCCGCTCGGCGAGGATTGCAACTCCTCCGTCACGGAAAGCTTAAGACTGTCCGCAATCCGCGCCGATTGGCCTCGATCGGGTATATCAGCGCCAGGATTTGGTACAAAGCAAGGGGGCGCCTCACCGGACCACTCAGCGCGGACCCCATAGTGGACTCGGCAGGTGCCGCAACGGCCCTCGACGGGCCAGCCGAACCGCCGCCGTCGGCGCCGTGCATCGACCCCCCCGATCGGTGCACCCAGCGTCGGCGGCGGCCTCGGCCTGTCCCGGCCCGGCCTGCCCCACACCTGATCGGGAGGCCGGCGTGATCCGGCGGACGACATGAACCGCACGACGCTGCCGCTCGAGACGATCGCGCGGCTGACCGCAGTGCTCGAACCGCTCGACGCGGCGCTGGCCGCTCGCCATCCCGGGGCGTCCGCCGACGGTGGGCGCCAGCCGGTGCACACCTGCTACCTGCCGGCCGACCAGATGCGGGCGGACGTCGTCCCAGCATGGGGCGCCCAGGCCGCCCAGCTGTTGCGTCGGCATGCACCGGACCCGGCGGCGCTCGCCGTCGCCACCGGTGGCGACCCGACCGACACCGTCGCCGCTGCCGTTCATGCCCACGTGAGCCGTACGCTCGCCACCGAACCGGTCCAGGACCTGCGGGTGGATCTTGAGGATGGTTACGGTCTGCGCGCCGACGACGTCGAGGACGCCGACGCCGTCCGGGCCGCCCAGGCGCTGCGGGCCGCGGCGGTTGCCGGTACCCTGCCCACTCGTTACGGTCTGCGACCAAAGTCCCTGGACCCGGCCGTGCGGGCCCGAGGCCTGCGCAGCCTCGACCTGTTCCTGACCACGCTGGTCGGGGACGACGGGCCGCCGCCGGGGCTGGTCCTCACCGTGCCGAAGGTAAGTGCGCCCGAACAGGTGCGGGTGTTCGTCGACGTGCTGGCCGCGCTGGCCGCCCGGCTCGGCCTGCCGGTGCCGATCGGCATCGAGATCCAGGTGGAGACCCCGGCGGCCGTGCTTGCCCTGCCCGACCTCGTCCGCGCCGGCCTGGACCTGGGACGTGACCCCAACCCCGAGGCCGGTCACCACCTCGGCCGCGAGCGCGGGCGCGCCCAAGGCGTCGTCCCGGCCACCGGTCCGGCGGGGCGGCTCATCGGGCTGCATGTCGGCACCTACGACTATTCCGCGGCACTCGGGATCAGCGGTGCGGACCAGGCCGGCGACCATCCGTCGGTCGAGTACGCGACGACGATGATGCAGCTCGTGACCGCGGGCACCGGCATCGACGTCGCCGACGGTTCGTCGAACCTGCTGCCCGTCGACGAACGGCCCGGGACGGGCGGCGCCGACGTCCGTCGGGCCTGGCGCCGGCATGCCGATCTCGTCCGCCGAGCCTGGCACCGCGGGCTCTACCAGGGCTGGGACCTGCATCCGGGGCAGCTGGTGAGCCGGCATGCCGCCGTCGCCGGCTGTCTGCTCGCCGGCCTCGACGACGCACTTGCCCGGCTCGGCGCGTATGTCAGCGCCCGGGATGCCAGCGCCGGTGCTGGCCCGGTCGCCGACGAGCCGGCGACCGGGCGGGCGCTCGCCGGGCAGATCCTGCGGGCCCTGGACGCCGGGCTGGTCGACGACGCCGGGCTCGGATCCGTCGGGCTGCGCCGTACACAGGTGCACAGCCTGGTGCGGCAGCCCACGCACCGACCGGACTCACCGGCACGCTGAACGGCTCCGGCAGCTGAACGCGCGACCCTCACCCTGCGGTGCGCGGGATCGCCTCCGCCGGGTCGGCCGGTGCTGCGGCGGCTGCCCGCCGGAGCACCTCACGCGCACGTGCGGGTGAGGTGCCGGGCGCAATGACCAGCAGGTCGATCCAGGGCCGGGTGCCGGCCCCCAGCGTGACGACCCGGGGATCGAGGGTCCGGTACCAGCTCACCCGCAGCGGGGGCAGGCCGGGCCGGGCGAACCGCGTCGGTATGTCGGTCCAGGCATCGCCGTTCACCGACATCCGGGCAACCGTCCTGCCGGCCCGGGCCAATGCCGCGAGCAGCTCGGGGAGCTCGGCGGCGAGGTTCAGTGATCGCGGCCACCAGCTTCCGTCGTAACGCGGAAGAGCCTGGCCTGGTGTGGTGCGGGCCAGGGACAGGCGTGTTTCGTTCCCCATCGGCGAGAACTGCGCGGCCGGGACCACCGGCCGGCTGCCCGGCGCCGGTGAGGCGGCAGACGGCTTCGGTCGGCCCAGCGCACCGCCGTCGTCATCGAACCGATCGAGATCGACGCGGTCGAAAGGAGAGAAAACCTGGAGTGCCGTCATGACGGCCGCCTCACTCCGGCGTGCCCCGCCGGATGGCAACGACCGGCAACCACATCGACATCGCGCCGATATTGTGAAGTCGTCAGCCTACCCACAGTCTACCACCAAGGCCCACTCGGGCATCCCGTGCCGCCGTGAATGCTCGTTGCAAAACGCCAGGGCACCGCCCCGACCGGCCGCGGGAAAACCACTACCCAACCGGGTCCGACAGCCCGTAAACCGAACGAGTCTCGTGCATATCGTGAACAGCAGGCAAAGGACGCAGGACATCATCGTTCCGCAGTAGGCAGACAGTAGGGGACGGGTCGACACCGGCGTCCTTTGCGACTACAACGGTCGATGTGAACGACGGTGTACTGGCCCTGGTGGTCGTAACGGCTCTGGCCTTCGACTTCACAAACGGATTCCATGACACCGGCAACGCGATGGCAACGTCCATCGCGACCGGAGCCCTACCGCCCAAAGTAGCCGTGGCACTCTCCGGCGCCCTGAACCTCGTCGGCGCCTTCCTGTCGCTGAGCGTGGCCGCCACGATCGCAAGTGGCCTGGTCAACACCGGCGACGTGACGCTCACCGTCGTCTTCGCCGGCCTGGTTGGCGGAATCACCTGGAATCTGCTCACCTGGTTCTTCGGAATTCCGTCGAGCTCCTCGCACGCGCTTATCGGCGGCGTGATCGGCTCGACCATCGCGGCGGCCGGCAGCGGCGGGGTCAAATGGCACGGAGTCGTCTCGAAAGTCATCATTCCGGCTGGCCTGTCGCCCATCATCGCGGCGCTCATCGCCACGGTCGGCACCTATCTCATCTACCGCCTGAGCCGCAGCGTTCCCGACGGCACCCGCAACCACGGGTTCCGCATCGGGCAGATTGGTTCCGCCTCACTGGTGTCGCTCGCCCACGGCACGAACGACGCGCAGAAGACCATGGGAATCATCACGCTGGCGCTCATCGCCAACGGCACCCTCCACGCCGGCGCCGAGGCTCCGACCTGGGTCATCATCTCCTGCGCGATCGCGATCAGCGCCGGCACGTATCTCGGTGGCTGGCGGGTCATCCGCACCCTGGGCAAGGGCCTGGTCGAGATCGACTCACCCCAGGGCATGGCCGCCGAGTCGTCCTCGGCCGCGACGATCCTGCTGTCCAGCCACTTCGGCTACTCCCTGTCGACCACCCACGTCGCCACCGGTTCGATTCTGGGCACCGGCCTCGGGCGGCGCGGCGCCGAGGTGCGCTGGAGCGTCGCCGGCCGGATGGCCACCGCCTGGCTGCTCACCCTGCCCGCCGCCGGCCTGGTCGGCGCCGCCTGCTACGGCATCGCCGCCGGCATCGGTGGGACGGCCGGCGTCGCGGTGGTCTTCGTGGTGCTGGTGCTCGCCTGCGTCGCCCTGTACTGGCAGGCCCGCAAGACCCCGGTCAGCCACCACAACGTCAACGAGGAGTGGGACGGCGGCCTGGTTCCGGCCGACACCCGCGAGCCCGTCGCCGCCTGATGCCCTGCTTGCCATGCTTGCCCTGCTGCCCGGTGCTCCACCACCCGCTCCGCAGCCGCTACCACGAGAGGACGGGCTGGCTGTGAACTCCTGGATCGACCTCGACGCCCTGTGGAAGATCGTTGTCCTCGGCCTGGTAGCCGGCGCCGGCCTGCCCGCGCTGTTCGCCGTCGGCCTGCACGCCATCAGCCTCTCCGGCCGGGAAGGCGCTGCCACCACGGACGCGACCGGGGACGACGCGCGGATCATCGGGTCGAACCCGGTGGGTATCGCCGCCGGAGCGTTGTGCTTCGCCATCGTGCTCGCCGGCATCGGCTGGGGCATCTACTCCGTTGTCGCCGGAACCTGAGACAGGAACCGCCATCATCATGAGCAGCAGGCCGCTACCCCCGTTCCTGGCCTCGATCGTCGGCTGGCTGCGCGCCGGCTACCCCCAGGGTGTCCCCGAACGCGACTACCTTCCCCTGTTCGCTCTGCTGCGCCGCAAGCTGACCGCCGACGAGGTGGATGAGCTCGCCGCGACCCTGAGCGAGGGCGACGACCCCGCCTCGGTGCGCGCGATCCGCGCGGCGATCACCGCACTCACCAACGACTCCGCGCTCGACCAGGACATCGCCCGGGTCAGCGCTCGGCTGGCCGCCGGCGGCTGGCCGTTGGCCGAGCCGAACCGGTAGCCGGTAGCCGGTAGCCGGTAGCCGGTAGCCGGTAGCGCATAGGTAGCTACCGAGGATGGTGTCCGGCGGTTCCGCGGAACCGCCGTCGGCATACGATCACAGCCGTGTACGTGCCGCGCCCGTTCGAGCTGACCGAGCTCGACCAGGTCGTCGGGATGGTCGAGCAGATCGGTGCCGTCGACCTGGTCACCTTCGACGGCGAGGGTCTGGTTGCCACCCTCGTCCCCGTGATCTGGGATCGCACCCCCGTCCAGGCCGACCCGACGGTCGCCCACTCCAGTGATGACGATCCAGACGATGCGGCACCCGAGCGCCCCTGGGCCCCGCACGGGCGGCTACTCGGGCACATCGCCCGAGCCAACGGGCAGTGGCGTGGCGCCGATCCGACTGTCGCGGCGCTGGCGATCCTGCGCGGGCCGCAGACCTACGTCTCACCGTCCTGGTATGCCACCAAGGCCGAGCACGGCCGGGTCGTGCCGACCTGGAACCACATGTCCGTTCATTTCACCGGCCCGGTCGTGTTCCACCATGAGCCCGCCTGGCTGCGTGAGGTCGTCGCCCGCCTCACCGATCACCACGAGCGGCACCGCGAGCAGCCCTGGTCGGTGGACGACGCCCCCGAGGATTTCGTCACCGGCCAGCTGCGCGCCATCGTCGGCGTCGAGATCGCCGTCCGGTCGATCGTT
Source organism: Frankia sp. R82 (assembly GCF_023716925.1). Classification (GTDB taxonomy): domain Bacteria; phylum Actinomycetota; class Actinomycetes; order Frankiales; family Frankiaceae; genus Frankia. The sequence continues at coordinate 40,026 of NZ_JAMQQG010000047.1, read as the reverse complement.
GCGCAGGCGAAACTCAGCCAGAACCGCTCCCCCGCCGACCGCGCCAGCGTCCTCGCCGGGCTGCGGGACGCGGGTGAGGCCACCTCGCCGACCGCCGCTGCCGTCGCCGACCTGATGAGACGCTTCGGTCCAGCGGGCACCACCGGCTGATCAGGATCACCTCACCCCGCCGTCCTGGCTGTTCAGGCCGTCTCGGCCGTCCAGGCGGGCATCCAGGGCGAAGGTGCGGCGGCAGTGGCGGAGCAGGGCCTGCAGGGCGGGGCTGGGGGTGGCGGCCCAGACGAGGGCGAGCAGCGCGTGGGCCGGGGCGTCCTCGATGGGCAGCGTGCGCAGGCTGTCGCCGAGGCCGGCGGTCATGGACGCGGACAGGACCGCGACGCCGAGGCCGCGGGCGGCCAGATCCGCAACGGCCGCCGGCGCAGCCGCCTGGACGGCGAAACGCGGTCGGACACCCGCGGCGGCGCAGGAGCGCTCGAACACGGTGCGGATGCCGGTTCCGAGGGGCAGGCAGGCCAGCGGATGGGCGGTCAGCTCCGCCAGGGTGACGCTGGACCGCGCGGCCAGCGGATGGCCAGGAGCGACCGCGGCGACCAGCGGTTCGCCGAGTACGGGCAGCATCTGGGGATCCCGGGCGGCGTCGTCCGCGGCGGTACCGACCAGCGCCAGTTCCAGGATGCCGGCACGGACCTGCCCGATCAGGCGGTCCGAGGCGTCCTCGACCACACGCAGGTCGATGCCGGGATGGGCCTCGTGGAAGGCCGCCAGTGCCTCGAACCAGGGCTCGATTAGGCAGGACGTGACCATGCCGACGGCCAGGCGACCCCGGACGAGCCCGCGCACCTCGTCCACGGCACCGCGCACCGCGGCGACGGCGGCCAGGGCCTGCCGGGCATGCTCGAGGGCGGCCACGCCCGCGGTGGTGAGGGTGACGGTGCGGCCCGTTCGGTCGAGCAGGGCGGCGCCGAGCTCGTGCTCCAGCGCGCGGATCTGCGCGCTGACCCCCGACTGGCTGATGTGCACCCGCTCGGCCGCCCGGGTGAAGTTTGCCTCCTCGGTGACGGCGACGAAGTACTCCAACTGCCGCAGCTCCATAAGCACTGATTCTAGTTTCCATCAGATCCAGCCGTTGGACTTCTGATCCGCTCCGACAGAAGGTGGACATGGATCAGAGCACCCCAGGGAGAAACCGAGGAGGAAGCCCATGGCTTCGCAGCCGAACATGACGACCGCCCGGGAACGCGCCCACGCGCCAGAGGACCTGACCAGGCTGTTCGTCGAGCGGGCCAACGCCGGGGACGCCGCCGGCATCGCCGAGCTCTACGAGCCGGACGCGGTGATGGCCTACCCGCCGGGCGGGCGGACGGTGGGCCGCGAGGCCATCCGCGTCCGGTGGGAGCAGGTGCTCACGCACGCACCCCGCTTCGAGCCGGAGGAGCCGCTGCCCACCCTGGTCAGCGGGGACATCGCGCTGACGTCCACCGCACCCCGCGACGGCGCCGGCGCCCGCGCGCAGGTCGTGCGCCGCCAGCCGGACGGCACCTGGCTGCGCCTGCTCGACCAGCCCGAGTTCACTCCCACCGACTGAGCCGCCACGGCCAGCCGGCGGGATCAGCCGGCGGGATCAGCTGCCGCGATAGGTCGAGTAGCCGTAGGGGGCGAGCAGCAGCGGGACGTGGTGGGGCTCGGCCGGGTCGCTGACCTCGAAGGCGATCGTGACCTCGGGGAAGAAGGCCGAACGGGCGCTGGTGTCGAACACCAGTCGCCAGCGTCCGGGAGAGGTCAGGGGCAGGCCGGTGATCCGGCCGTCGGGATCGGTGCTGGCCTCGGCGACCAGGATCCAGCCGGCCGTGGGTTCGCCGCGTTCGAGACGCACGCGGATCTCGGCGGCCGGCTGGCCGAGCGCCGTGTCCAGCACATGGGTGGACAGGCCCATCCCGCTACGCCCCGGTGATCAGGTGGCGGATCCGCAGCGCCGTGATCTCCGCCTGCTGGCCGGCGGCGACGCGCAGTTCCTCAGCGGGATCGTGGGCCATCCGCTCCTGGAGCAGGTCCAGCATCTCCAGTGCGGTGCGGCCGGCCGCGCGGACCAGAAAGATATAGCCGAAGCGCTCCTCGTAGGCGGCGTTGCCGGCGACGAACGCGGCCTTGGTCTCCTCGGACGCCTCGTCCATCGCCGCCTGCTCCCGACGGGGGGCGTCAAGAGAGACGATGGAGGCCCGGGCGGTCGTCGGCGGCGCCGGAGTGCGGGGCGGACGCTCCCCGATCCGGGGATGCGCGGTGAACGCCTCGAACCAGGACGACTCAGGCACCTGCCACCATTCCTGCTCGGCAGCGGGCAGCAGGGCGGCGAGGGTACCGAAGGGGCGGCGGGCCACGACTGCCTCGGCCCAGTCCTCCGAGCCGCAGCAGGCCAGCAGTTCCTCGCGGGCGGCGTCCGGAGACAGCGCGTCGAACCAGCGCATGGCCAGCGCCTCCCGGCCGACGAGCGTCAGCGCGCCGGTCAGGCGCAGCCGGGCCAGACCGCCGTCAGGGATGGCGTCGAGGCGCACATGCGTGGCCTGGACGGGCACCTCCAGGTCGAACAGGTGGCGGGTGTTGGGCTGGACGCGGGTGCGGGGCAGCAGGGGGAACCAGCCGGTGACGGACTCGACATCGTCGGGATCGACCAGGTCGGGGCAGTCGGCCGCCCACAGTTCGACGGCGCGCGGGGCGTTGCCGCGAAAGTGGCGGGTATCGACCTCGGCCCGCACGATCTGGCCCTGGGTGGCCAGCCGGACCGTGGCCCAGTCGTGCCCGGTGCCACGGCGACGGCGGGTCTCCCAGCCCTCGCCCATGGCGCGGGCGTCGCCGGAGGCGTTGAGGTTGTGCCGGTCACCGTAGTGCATGTCACTGGCCGCGACGACGACCCCACCCAGATAGGCGGCGGCCAGATCGGAGGTGACCCGGTCGAACAGGCGGGGATCTGGCACGACCGTGCCATGCACCCGCAGCCGGGCGATGCCGCCGTCGGGGTGGATCGTCAGGCGCAGGTGGGTGATGCGGGTCTGGCCCTGTTCGGCCACGGGCAGCACGTTCACCGCATCCGCGGCGATGGGCGTGTGACCGACCAGCTCCACCCACTCCACCGCGGGGTCGGTGGCCTCGGCCGCGGACGGATAGCCGGCGAGCGTCGCCCCGTGGATCTCGACCGCCTCGGGGGCGTTGCCGGTGAAGTGCGTGGTGTCGACGGTGATCGCCCGGGCGATACCCGGTGCGCCGAGCCGGACCACAGCCCAGTCGGCCCCGGGCAGGTCACGGCGGCGCCGGGTCTCCCAGCCGTCGGTCCACTGGCCGCGTTCGGTGAACACCCCCGGCCGGATGATCGGCGGTTCGGACAGCAGCATCCGTTCGGCGAACGCGAAGAACTCGTCGTTGACGGCCACGACCGTACCGCCGAAACGGGCCGCGGCCAGATCGACGAGGTTGGTCAGATCGGGCTCGTCACTCATCAGGTTTCCCTCTTTCCGGGTCGACCGGGGCCGTCACCGTGCCAGCAGACGCCCCCGCGGTGGGCGGTCGCCGTCGGCGCGCACCCCCCGCAGGTAGGTCGCCCGGACCAGTCCGTCCAGGCTACGACCAGCGTAGGGGGTCAGCGGGTGACGGTGGCGCAGCATGGCGGGCTCCACCAGGTAGGACCCGTCGGGATCGAGGACGACGAGGTCCGCGTCGGCACCCACCTGGATACGCCCCTTGGCCGTCAGCCCGGCCAGATCCGCGGGTCCCGCGCACATCCAGGCGACCACGTCGGCGAGGCCGTGTCCGCGGGTACGGGCCTGGGTCCACACGGCGGACAGGCCGAGCTGCACGGATGCGATGCCGCCCCAGGCCGTGGCGAAGTCACCGGTGTCGATCCGCTTGACCTCGGGAGTCGACGGGGAGTGATCGCTGACGACCCCGGCGAGCAGGCCCTCGGCCAGCGCGTCCCACATCCGGTCCAGATTCTCTCTCCCCCGAATGGGTGGTGCGCATTTGAAGACAGTGGCCCCGTCGGGGACTTCCTCGGCGGTGAAGGTCAGGTAGTGCGGGCAGGTCTCCGCCGACAGCGCCAGCCCCTCCACCCGGGCGGCGAGCAGGTCGTCCAGGGCGTCGGCGGCCGACAGGTGCAGCACGTGCAGGCGCGCGCCGGTCGCCGCGGACAGCGCCGCCAGGCCCGCCACCGCCTGCTGTTCGGCGGCGGGGGGACGGGAGGCGAGCCAGCTCGCGAACGCCCGGCCGACCACCGGCGGCGCTGCCGCGAGCACCGCCGGGGACTCCGCATGCACCACGGTGAGGGCGTCCATCCGGGCGGTGTGGCGGGTGGCGGCGGCCAGCACGTCCATCGACACGTGCGGGAACTCCGCCACCCCCGAGGGGGCCAGGAACGCCTTGAAGCCGAACACCCCGGCGTCGTGCAGCGCGGCCAGGTCGTCGAGGTTGCGGGTGTCGGCGCCGATGATGCCGCCCCAGAACCCGACGTCCACGGCGATCTGCCCGGCGGCCACCGCCCGCTTGGTCTCCAGCGCCGCGAGCGACGTGGTCGGCGGGATGGCGTTCAGCGGCATGTCGATGATCGTGGTGACCCCGCCGGCGGCTGCCGCCCGGGTCGCGGTGGCGAACCCCTCCCACTCGGTGCGGCCGGGCTCGTTGACGTGCACGTGGCTGTCCACCACACCGGGCAGCAACGCCAGCGTGCCGAGGTCGGTGACCGGCGCGTTCGCGGGCACCTCGTCGAACGCGGTGATCGCGGCGATCCGCCCGGCCACGACGTGCACCGCCGCGGGCCGTTCGCCGTCCGGCAGGACCACCCGGCGCGAGCGCAGGACCCCGGCCCGTTCGGGGAGATCCTCCCCCGGACCGATGGTGGCCCGCTCGGGCGGTGCCGGCCGGTTCGGATCAGACATGACGGGCCTCCTTCTCAGAACGGGCCTCCCGGTAGGTCGACCGCCAGCAGGCCCGTCTCCGACACTCCGCCGCCGGCACCACCACCCCAGTATCGTCACCGAGTGTTACATGTTGACGGTCCACTCGAAACACCGGACGGTTTTGCTCAGGCGGGGCCAGGCGGGGCCAGCCCGAGACGAGCGCGAGGTGAACGGTGATGGCACGGTTGCTGCGCAACACCGAGCCGGCGCTACGGCACGGCTGGCATCCGGTGGCCCTCGCCGCCGAGGTCGGGGGCGTTCCCCTGCAGGTCCGGCTGCTGGGTGAACCCTGGGTCGTGGCCCGGTTGGGCGAAGCGCTGGTAGCGTTCGCCGACCGCTGCCCGCACCGGTTCGCACCGCTGTCCACCGGCCGGGTCGACGACGGTGAACTCGTCTGTGGCTATCACGGTTGGCGATTCGGCTCGGCTGGTGTGTGCACGGTGATCCCCGCACTCGGCGCCGGCGTCCCACCCCCCAGACGGGCCAGGGCCACCCCCGCCTGGGGGGTGGCCGAACGTCATGGCCTGGTCTGGATCGCCCCGGCGCAGCCGGTGGCCGACCTGATCGACCTGCCCGATGCGGACATGCCCGGTTTCGACGCGATGTGGCTGCCGCCCACACTCAGCACCGCCTGCGCTGGCCTGCTCGCCGACAACTTTCTGGACACGGCGCACTTCCCGTTCGTGCACGCCGCGACGATCGGTGCCGGCGAGGACACCCGGGTCGCTCCCTATCGGGTGCAGCCCGACGGCCCGGGTTTTGTGGTCCGGATGGACCAGGAGGTGGCCAATCCGGAGGATCCGCTGGTCGCCACCGGGGAGCATCCACGTGTGCAGCGACGCCGGTCGACCTACGCCTACCAGCCGCCGTTCATGCTGCGGCTCCGGCTGGAATATCCCGATGCCGCGACGACCAGCACCATCCTGTTCTGCCTGCAGCCGCAGGACGAGCACGCCACCCGGATCTTCACTCTGCTGCTGCGCGACGACCTCGGTGGTGACCCCGCCCGGATGGCCGAAGCCATCGCGTTCGAACAAGCCGTGCTCGACGAGGATCTCGCCCTGCTGGAACGCTTCGACCTCGCGGGCCTACCCCTGCCCGGCACGGACGACGCGTCCGGCGATGGCCGCACACCTGGCCGGAGGCGGAGGTGCGCGGACGGAGGGTGGACAGGCGGCGAAGGGTGGGCAGGCGAGGATGTGAGCATTCGGGCCGACGCCGCCGGCGTAGCGCTGCGTCGCGCACTCGCGGAGCTGGTCGCTCGCCGGGGAAGCCTCGACGGGGCCGACGCGCCGCCTGACCAGGCGACGACACTGCCGGCAGCTACCAGGAGCTAGTGCGCCGTCCATGAACGTCGCCGGTTGTGGCCGGGGCGCCGGGGTGCTGGGGTGACCGCGGGCGCATCCTCCGGGGCCGGAGGCAGCCACCCGGCCCGCCGAAGCCGACAACAGCCCGTGACGGCGGCGAGATCGGCCGTCGACACCAGCCCCGCGGGGCCATGGTGACCGGGAAGCACCGGAGAGTGCCGACGGACGGCAGTGGAGGCCAGCCAGTAGCTACCAGGAGCTGGAGATCTCGTCCAGCAGCTCGGCGATCCGCTCCAGCAGCACCGCACCCTCCTGGTGCTGCTGGGGGGTGAGGCTGGCGATGAACCGCGCCTCGGAGGTGCGCACCACGCGCTGCTTGGCCGCCAGTGCCTGCTCGCCCGCCGCGGTCAGATGAACCGCGACCTGACGGCGGTCATACTCGGAGGCCACCCGCTCGACCAGGCCCGATCGGACCAGGTTCGTCACCGCGCGGGTGGCCGTCGGGCCGCTCACGCCGGCGCTGATCGCGAGGTCCGACATCGTCAGCGAGCCGCCCCGCAGCGGTGCCATGATGATGAACTGCGCGATCGACAGACCACTGCCGTCCTGCCGCTGGGTGGCGCGACCGCGGGCGCGCTGCACCGCGCGCACCAGTTCCCGCCAGGCCGCGAGGAAGTTCTCGCCGTCGTCCTGCTCCTCGGCGCCCGTGTGCTGCTCGATGGCTCTGTTCCCTCGCTCACCCGTAGAAGGGCGAGCTTAGGACATCTGTCCACCAGAAGTCCCCTTGATGGCCGCGCGGCAGCGTGTTCGCAACCGCGGATATCCGACACCTCACGTCGACGATCGCACCCCCGAACGGCCTGGTACCACGCCTACGATGAGATCTCCGCGGCCACGACCTGAGATCGGTGGGGCGGGACCAGGAGGCGCGGGGCCAGGAGGCGCGGGCGGCATGGCGGGCTGGGGTGTACCGGTGATTGCCGGGGCCACATGGTCGGATCTGGACCCACGGGAGTTCGCCCGGCTGCGCCGCCTGGTCAGCGCCGCGGGTCGGCGTGCCGATGCCACGCTGGCCGCGTTGTCGGACCGTGAGATCGCCGAGGCGCTCGGCGTGGTGCGCCCCCGGCCGACCGATTCCGCCAGCAGCGGCTCCGCGGCGCAGACCGCGGCGGCGGCGGAGCTGCGGCCGGAGGCGCTGTTGCTGTTCGGTCGTCCGGACGCGATCCGCTGGTTCCTGCCGCAGCATGAGGCGGCGATACAGGTGCTGCGCGGCGACGTGGTGGAGGCGAACGACTTCTTTCACTGGCCGCTGTTCCGGCTGGCCGAGGAACTGCTCGCCCGGTGCCGGGCCCGCAGCACCACCCGGGTCATCCGGTACGAACTGGTCCGGTTGGGGGTGCCGGACTGGTCCGAAGCGGCATTGCGGGAGCTGCTCACCAACGCCCTGATCCATCGGGACTATGCAGTTCCCGGGGTGGTGTACGTCCGGTGCGGTGACAGCGGCATCGCGATCACCAATCCGGTGGATCCGGCTGCCACGGCCCGGCCCGGGGCAGCCCTGACCGGCGTGCCACAGGCCCCGAACGCCCTGCTCGTGGATGCCTTCCGGCGCGCTGGAATCGCCGGTCGCACCGGTGGTGGCATCGGGCGTGCCGTCGCCGACCAGCTGCGACTCGGGCTCGCCGCCCCCCGCTTCGACCACCCGGACGCGCGGTCGGTTGTCGCCGAGCTGCCCGCGCAGCCAGCGGACCTGGCCTTCGCCCGGTTCGTCGTCGCCCGGGAACGCCTCGGCCACCCCCTTGACCGCGCCGACCTGCAGCTGCTCACCGCGGTGCTGCACCGGGCCCCGCTACGCACCGCGGACGCGGCGGCACTGCTCACCACGGACCGGGGCCGGGCCCGGGCGAAACTGTTCGGCCTGCTGTGCGCGGGCCTGGTCACCGTCCACTCCGACGCCTCGGGACGCACCTGGCATCCCACCGCGAAGCTGCGCAGCGACCTGCACGACAGCGCCACCCACGTCCGCGCCCAGCTCGCACCGGCCCGCCCGGACGGCGGCCGGTCAGGGACGGGTGTGCAGCAGGCAGCCGAAGCCGGCCAGGGTTCGTAGCGGTCGCGGCAGGCGGCAGCCCAGGTCGGCGGCGGCGGCGTCGGCGGCGGCCAGTTCGCCGAGCACCGCCTCCCAGGGTGCGTCACTCATGAGGCCGAGCAGCGGCAGCGGGCACGCCGCCCGCACCCAGCCCTGATCGACCACGACGAAGCCACCGCCCATCCCCTCGACGGCCCGCGCCGCGGTGAGCATGTCGTCATCACTCGTCCCGATGACGATGACCTGCCCGGGCGCCTGCGCCGTGGTGAACCCGAGCGCGCCGCGGACCAGCCCACAGCCGCGGACCAGGCCCACCTCCACCGTGATCGCCTCCGCCGGACCGCCGATGACGGCGACCTTCTGCAGGTCGCGGGACGGGTCGGCGACCGGCCGCCCACCGCGGGCGGTCGGGGCCAGCCGGACGATCCGCAGCCCATGGCGGGCCAGCGACCCCGACCCGCCGGACTCGATGCTCACCGCGGCGGCACCGCCCAGAGCCGCACCCTCCAGGACTGCACCCAGGCGGGCGGAACCGTCCGCGACGGGCCAGGCCGGAACCGGACAGGGAAAGGAGCCGGCGTGCAGGGTCTCCGGCAGCCGGATCCGCCCGATCGCCCAGGCCGGCGTGGGGTCGAGGTTGTCGAACAGGGGGCGGCCGGCCTCGGCGGCGATGCGACCGCCGACGACCACGACGTCGGGTGGGGTGGCACTGGCCAGGTCGGCGACGACCTGCAGGTCGGCGAGCCGGGTCGGGGCAAGCGAGCCGAGGATGTGGTCCACCCCATGCTGGCGGGCGGGGCGCAGGGTGACCCGACGGATCGCGTCCAGGGGATTCGTTCCCCGTTGGACGGCCTGGTGGACCTCGTGGTCGAGATGGCCGCGGGCGGCGAGCTCGGCGACCGTCCTGGGCTCGGCGTCCACCGCCTCGGTTGCGTCCCTCGAACGGGCCGTGTCCCCCGGAAGGGCCGTGTCCCCCGGAAGGGCCAGGATCCGCAGCGGAGTCGTCGATCCGGTCGCGAAGTGGGCGCCGGCCGACCCGCCGAAGGCGGCCAGTGCCGTCGGGTCGACGAGCAGGGTGCCGGTGCCGCGCGGCACGAGCAGGCGGGCCAGTTCGCCCGGGCGCAGCAGGGTGTCCTCGATCCGCAGGCCCGCATCGACGTAGGCGGGCAGGACATACCGGCCCTCGGCGTCCAGCGAACGCCGGCCGCCGAGGGCTCCCGGCCTGGTCACGGCAGCGATGTGCCGTCCGACGATGAGGATGTCGCGTTCGAGGACGGTCTGGTCGTGCACCACCACGACGAGACCGCCACGCACGACCAGGTCGGCGTCCTCGTCCCCGGCGGCCACCCGGAGCAGCCGCGCGACCTGGGCCGCCGACGGAACGAGCCGGTCGACGCCGAGGGCCGGTGCTGCCGACCGCACGGGCGGCTCCCCCGGTCGGGCGGGGGGATCATCCCGGTCGGCCCCCGGCATCACCGTTGGTGACTGGGTGCGTGCCGGGGCGTGCGGGGGTGTCGACATCAGCCGGGGTCCGCGGCTGGTGCGTACGACGTTCACATGCCGTCCCTCACTACGGGGGCCACAACAACAGGGGCTGCGACGATCAGGGCCACAACGGTTGGGATGACAACGGTTGGGATGGGTCGAAGAAGCGTGGGATCGAAGGGTCGGGAAGCTGGGAGGATGCCGGTCAGCGTCCGGGGCGGCTCCCGGCGGGGTTCGGTCCGTACCGGGCGAGGACGATCGCCTCGACGAAGCCGACGACGGCGTACAGCACGACGCTGGCCACGGTCACCACCACGACGGACGCCCACACCCCGCCGTAGTCGAAGGTCTGCTGGGCGCGCTGCATGTAGTAGCCGAGGCCCTGCCCGGTGGCCAGCCATTCGGCGAGCAGCGCGCCGATGATCGCTCCCGGGACGGCGATCCGGGCCGAGACGAACAACGCCGGCAGGGCGCTGGGCAGTGACACCTTGCGCAGCACCGTCGCCGGACCGCCGCCGTAGGCGCGGACGAGGTCGGCGGCGGCCGGCGGCCCGGAGCGCAGGCCGAAGGTCAGGTTGACCAGCGACGGGAAGAACACGATGATCCCCGCGATCACCCCGACGGCCGTGGGGCCACGGCCGAACACCAGGGTGAGCAGCGGGATCATCGCGACCAGCGGCACCGAGCGCAGCATCATCGCGACCGGCATCAGCGCCCGTTCCACCGGGCGGGCCAGCACGAACGTCACGGCCACGACGATCGCCGCCACCGTTCCGAACAGGTAGCCGAGTCCGGCGTCGCCGAGGGTGTGCCACAGCCCGTCCAGGATGACCTTACGGCTCGCCGGTGCCCGCCGGGCGGTGAACAGGTACTCCCACACCGCCTGCGGGTCCTTCGCGACCAGCGAGTCGAGGTCGAACACGGAGATGAACGCGTACCACAGTCCGATGATCACCGCGGCCGAGGCGACGACGGCCAGCACCGTACGTCCCACCCGGACGAGGGCGGCGGCGAGCAGGCCGTTCACCGCCCACCGCCCGGGTTCCCCCGGGGCGCCCACGGGGTGAGCAGCCGCGCGGCAAGCGACGTGGCCGCGTAGCCCAGGCCCGCGACCGCGGCGGCGACGACAGCCAGTGCCCAGGTCCGCGGCACCTCCAGGGCCTGCTGGGAGTGGACCATGGCCACGCCCAGACCCCGGTCGGCGCCGAGGAACTCGCCGATGATGGCGCCGAGCACCGCGGCGGGCGCGGCGATCTGCAGCCCGGCGAAGGTGCTCGGCAGCGCCGAGCGCAGGCGCACCAGGCGCAGCTGCGCCCACGTCCCGCCACCGCTGGCCCGGACCAGGTCGAGGCTGGCCGGGTCGGCGGCGCGCAGGCCCAGCAGGGTGGCGACCAGGGTGGTGAAGAACACCGAGATGCCGGCCAGCGCGATCTGCGGGGTACGCCCGTCGAAGACGGTGGTCAGAATCGGGCCGATGGCGATGACCGGCAGGCAGTAGGACGCCACCCCGATCTGCAGCAGCACCCGTTCCACGATCGGCACGCCGAACACCAGCACGGCGAGTCCGATCGCGAGCCCGTTGCCGATGAGCCAGCCCTGCAGCGCGATGCCGCCGGTGGAACGGGCGGAGGTCCACATCAGCCGGTGGTCGTCCCACAGTGCCCGCACGACCTGCCAGGGCGTGGGCACCGCGCCGCCGTCGTCGAGCACGGTCACCGCCAGCAGCCACCACAGCGCGAGCAGACCGATCATGCCGGCCGCGGCCGTCGCCCACGAGCGCAGGTCGAGGCGGCCGGGCACGCCACCCCGCCCGCCGCCATCCGGTGCCGTGCCGGTGGCGGCGCCGAGCACGGCGTCCTGCACCGTCGTCATGCGCCGCTGCCGACCGGGTCCGCCAGCAGCGCGCCCGGCTGGTCACCGCCGGCGAACAGCAGGGCGGACAGCTCGTCGTGCAGGGCGTGGAAACGCGGCGAGCGCAGCATCTGCGGGGTGCGCGGGCGGGGCAGGTCGATGTCGACGAGCGCGGCGATCCGGCCCGGCCGCGACGTCATCACGGCGACGGTGTCCGAGAGGATCACCGCCTCCGGGATGGAGTGGGTGACCAGCACCGTCGTCGTCGACCGGGCGCTCCAGATCCGCAGCAGCTCGAAGTTCAGCCGCTGGCGGGTCATGTCGTCCAGTGCCCCGAACGGCTCGTCGAGCAGCAGGATCCGCGGTTCGACGACGAGGGCGCGCGCGATCGCGACCCGCTGACGCATCCCGCCGGACAGCTGGGCCGGGCGGGCCTTCTCGAACCCGGTGAGTCCCACCAGCTCGATCAGGTCCGCGATCACCGAGCGGTCCGCCTTCACCCCGCCGACCTCGAGCGGCAGGCGGATGTTGGCCTCGACCGACCGCCAGGGCAGCAGCGCCGCGTCCTGGAAGGCGATGCCGAGATGGTGCCCGCGCCGGGCGGTGGCCGGCGGCTCGCCGTGCACGAGCACCTCGCCGCCGCTGGGCGTCTCGAGGTCCGCGAGGATGCGCAGCACCGTCGACTTCCCGCAGCCGGACGGGCCGATCAGGGTGAGGAACGAGCCCTGCGCGGTGGCGAGGTTGACGTCGTCCAGGGCCAGCACGCCGCGGCGCCCAAGCCGGAACTCCTTGCGCAGCCCCACCACCCGCACGCCGGAACCCGCGCCGGGCTCACCCACGCCCTCGGACGGTTCCGCGGAACCGGATCCGGCCGCGGACGGGGGCGCGGGGACGGTACCGGGCCCGGGTTCGGGAGCGGGCGGAACCGGCGGTCCGTCGACCGGCTTCGGCGAGGGTGCGGCGGCGGCGCTCATACGAGTTCCGGCTTCTCCTTGTACAGCTCGGCGAGGATGGACAGGTCGAACAGTTCCTCCGCGGTGATGTCGACGCCACCGATCTTCAGGGTGGCGATGTTCTCCTCGACCAGCTGGTCGGTGACGGTGAACAGGCCGTTCTTCGTCGTGACCTCGGTGCGGATGAGCTTGTTCTGGTCGGCGCTCTCGAGCTTCTGTTCGGCCTCGTCGAGGCCGAGGTCCTTGCCGTAGACGGTGGTGGCGAGCCGCGCGCCGAGCGCCGCGTCGGCGGTGGCGTCCTTCCAGCCGCGGATCTCCGCGGTGAGGGCGGCCTTCACCTTGTCCCGGTTCCTGGCGATGGACTCGTTACTGACCATGAATGTCTCGGATACCAGCGGATAGTTGTGGTCGGCGAGCATGAACGTGGTGACGTCATAGCCCTTCACCCGCAACGAGTTCGGTTCGTTCGTCACAAAAGAAAACCAGCCGTCGACCGTGCCCGTGGTCAACGGCAGCGGGTCGAACTCGACCGGCACCTTCGTGATCGAGGACGGATCGAGCTTGTTCGCCTTGAGGAAGGCCGACCACACGGACTCGTTGGTGGCCTGCACACCGATCTTCTTGCCGATCATCGCCTGCGGGGTGGTGATGGGCGACTTCGACAGCGACATGATGGCGAACGGGTTCTTCTGGTACTGCGCCCCGACGATCTTCAGTGGCGCACCCTGCGTGATCGCGTTCGCGGTGATGTCCGGCGAGGAGATGCCGATGAAGGCCTTGCCGGTGGCGACGTCGGTGTCCTGCGGAGTCGCCGAGGCCCCGCCGGCCATCAGGTTGACGCCGGAGAAGCCGGCCGCCTTGTAGTAGCCGCGCTGGTCGGCGATGTACTCGCCGGCGAACTCGACGTTCTTGATCCACGACAGCCGGACGGCCAGCAGGCCGAACGAGCCGGCGCTCGCGCTCGTGTCACCGCCGTCGCTGTCGCTGCCACACGCCGCGAGCAGCCCCCCACCGCCCACGCCCAGCAGCGTCGCCCCGGCGGTCACGCCCACACCCCGACGGAGAAAACCCCGCCGATCCAGACCTGTTCGCACCAAACCCCCAACGTCGTCCGGCTCACCGACCCGACGGGCGGCCCTCCGGACGCTAGAAAGGAGGAGTATCGATCGAGTCGCGTCCGTGTGAATTGCCAGTAACTCCATTCTCGCCGGCCCCCGGTCATCGTCCACCAGGCCCCCCGGTAATACCACCAAACGAAACACGGACGAAACCTGACCGGCCTGCGCCCGCCGGCTGCTAGGCTTCGCCTTCGTGCTGCTGAGCCCCCATGAACAGGAACGGCTGCTCATCCATGTCGCAGCCGGACTCGCCCGGGAACGACGTGCCCGCGGGCTACGTCTCAATCATCCCGAGGCCACCGCCCTCCTCACCTCCTTCCTGCTCGAGGGCGCCCGCGACGGCCGCAGCGTCGCCGACCTGATGCACGCCGGGCGGACCGTGCTGACCCGCGAGGACGTGATGGAGGGGGTGCCGGAGATGCTGGCCGAGGTCCAGGTCGAGGCGACCTTCCCGGACGGCACCAAGCTCGTCACCGTCCACCAGCCGATCCCGTGATCCCCGGGGAGATCGTGCCGGGCACCGGCGTCATCGAGACGAACCCGGGGCGCCCGGTGCTGACCGTGGTCGTGCGCAACACTGGCGACCGGCCGGTGCAGGTCGGCTCGCACTACCACTTCGCGGCGGCGAACCCGGCGCTGTGCTTCGACCGGGAGGCAGCCTGGGGCCACCGCCTGGCCGTCCCCGCCGGCACCGCGGTGCGCTTCGAGCCCGGCGTCGAACGCGAGGTCGACCTCGTCCCGCTCGCCGGCGCCCGGATCGTCCCAGGCCTGCGTCCGGAGTCCGCCGGCCCGTTGGACGGCCATGCCGGCAGTGCTGGTGACCACAGCGACGAACCGCAGGAGCGCCCGTGAACCGGCTGGACCGTTCCCGTTACGCCTCGTTGTACGGGCCGACGGTGGGTGACCGGATCCGGCTGGCCGACACCGACCTGTTCATCGAGGTCACCGAGGATCGCAGCCGTGGCCCCGAGCTTGCCGGCACCGGGGACGAGGCGGTGTTCGGCGGCGGCAAGGTGATCCGCGAGTCGATGGGACAGGCGCTGGCCACCCGCGCGCAGGGTGCCCCCGACCTGGTCATCACCGGGGCCGTCGTGCTCGACCACTGGGGGGTGGTCAAGGCCGACGTCGGCGTGCGCGACGGGCGGATCGTCGCACTCGGCAAGGCCGGCAACCCCGATACCATGGACGGTGTCCACCCCGATCTCGTCATCGGCCCCGGCACCGAGATCATCGCCGGGAACGGGAAGATCCTCACCGCGGGCGCGGTCGACTGCCACGTCCACCTGATCTGCCCGCAGCAGATCCCCGAGGCGCTCGGCGCCGGCATCACCACGCTCATCGGCGGCGGCACCGGCCCCGCCGAGGGCACGAAGGCCACCACGGTGACCCCCGGCGCGTGGAACCTCGCCCGGGTGCTGTCCGCGATGGACGACCACCCCGTCAACATCGTCCTGCTCGGCAAGGGCAACACGGTCAGCGACGACTCACTGTGGGAGCAGCTGCGGGCCGGTGCCGCCGGGTTCAAGCTGCACGAGGACTGGGGCACCACGCCCGCCGCGATCGACGCCTGCCTGCGCGTCGCCGACGCCTCCGGCGTGCAGGTCGCGCTGCACTCGGACACGCTCAACGAGGCCGGTTTCGTCGAGGACACCCTGGCCGCCATCGCCGGGCGGGCCATCCACGCCTACCACACCGAGGGTGCCGGCGGCGGCCATGCGCCCGACATCATCACCGTGGCCGCGGCCGGCAACGTGCTGCCCAGCTCGACGAACCCGACCCGCCCGCACACCGTCAACACCCTCGACGAGCACCTCGACATGCTGATGGTCTGCCACCATCTCAACCCCGCCGTGCCCGAGGACCTCGCCTTCGCCGAGAGCCGGATCCGCCCGTCGACGATCGCCGCCGAGGACATCCTGCACGACCTCGGCGCCATCTCGATGATCGGCTCCGACTCGCAGGCCATGGGCCGCATCGGCGAGGTGGTCCTGCGCACCTGGCAGACCGCGCACGTCATGAAGCGCCGCCGCGGCGCCCTGCCCGGCGACGGCGGCAGCAGCGGGGCCGCCGACAACCTGCGCGCCCGCCGGTACGTCGCCAAGTACACGATCTGCCCCGCGGTCGCCCACGGCCTGGACGCCCACGTCGGCTCGGTCGAACCCGGCAAGCTCGCCGACCTGGTCCTCTACGACCCGGCGTTCTTCGGCGTCCGCCCGTCGCTGGTACTCAAGGGGGGCTTCATCGCCTGGGCCGCGATGGGCGACGCCAACGCCTCCATCCCCACCCCGCAGCCGGTGCTGCCCCGCCCGATGTGGGGCGCGGCGCGCGGCCCGGCGGCGGCGACGTCGCTGACGTTCGTCGCCCCCGCGGCGATCGAGGACGGCCTGCCCGAACGCCTGGGTCTGGCCACCCCGGTCGTCCCGGTCGCCGACGTGCGCCGCCGCGGCAAGGCCGACCTGCCGGAGAACACCGCCACCCCCGACATCCGCGTCGACCCCGACACCTTCACCGTCTTCATCGACGGCGACCCCGTGGACGCCGACCCCGCCACCGAACTCCCCATGGCCCAGCGCTACTTCCTGTTCTGACCCGACGTGCCGCGCGGACCAGGTGGACGGCCGGCCCGAGCGCCCCGGCCTGGCCTGGCCTGGCCTGATCGTCCCGGCGGACGAGGCCCCCTGGGGGTCACTGGTCGCAGCGTAGGACGATTTTGCCGAACTGCTGGCCGGCGAAGGCCCGGGCGATACCCGGGCGGGCATCGGTGAGGGGCCAGACACTGTCGATCACGGGCACGGCGCCGGTGGTGGCGCACAGCCGGGCGAGTGCTCGCAGCTCGGCGGGGGTGCCCATCGCGCTGCCGTGCAGGGAGACCGACCGGACGAACAGGTCGGCCAGGTCGATGCCGACGGTCGCGCCGGTCACGGCGCCGGCGGTCACGACACGTCCGCCGGGGCGGACCGAGCGCAACGAGTGCGCCAGCGTCGCCTGACCGATGCAGTCCAGAGCCGCGTCCACGGGTTCGGGCAACGCGGCGTCGAACGGGAAAGCGGCATGTGCTCCGAGCTGCTCGACCGCGCGGCGACCGCGGTCCGGATCGCGGCTGGTCACCCACACCCGCAGTCCGGCGGCCACCGCCTGGCGAATCAGCGCGGTCGGGACGCCGCCGCCGGCGCCCTGCACGAGGATCGTCTCCCCCGGCGTGAGACAGGCGCGGCCGAACAGCATCCGGTAGGCGGTCAGCCAGGCGGTACCCAGGCACGCGGCCTGCTCCCAGGTCAGTTCCGGCGGTTTCGGCACCAGGTTGGCGTAGGGCACCTGGACCCGCTCGGCCCAGGTGCCGTCGATGCCCTGCGACAGCATCCGCAGGCCGGGATCGAGCATCGGGTCGGGGTACCGCGCCGCCGCCAGGATGGGATGGACGATGACCTCGTTGCCGTCCGGGTCGAGGCCCGCACCGTCCGAGCCGAGCACTCGCGGCGGCCCGGCCGGATCGAACCCGTACCCGCGGATGGCGGCCAGGTCGCTGTGGTTGACCGACGCGCATCGCAGTGTCACGGTCACCCACCCGTCCGGGGGTGGCGGCTGGTCGCGGTCGTCGATCCGGATGCCGGTGAGCAGCCCGTCGGGGTCGGGTGCCGTCCGGCGGACAGCTCGCATCGGGGCTCAGCCCCGGGGGAACGCGTAGGGCAGGTCGTGGCTGATCACATGCCTGGCGATCAGCCATCGGCCCTCGACGCGGCGCAGCGTGGACCGGTTGTAGCCGGACTCGATCGCAGTGATGGTCCCCTGCGCGCCCACCGCGTCCGGCGGCCAGCCGCCCGCGGGCTCGGCGCGGCCGACCACGTTGTGGACCAGGAACTGGACGTCGATGGTGGCGGTGTCACCGTCGACGTCGACGATGTGGTTGAACGTGGTGTGGTGGCTCCAGCCGCGCGGCGGGTGCGGGGCCATCATGCCCGCGACCGCCTGCCCGATCTGGGCCGCTGTCCGCACGCTGCCGAGCGGGGTGCGACCGCCGTCGCCGGTGTAGTAGATCTCGACCACCGCATCCTCGGTGAACAGGGCGGCCATCGCCGATCCGTCCCGGTGGTCGGCGGCGCGCACGTAGGCGGCCACCACCTCCTCGATCTGTCGCTCGACACTCTTGCCAACCACGTCCGACGCCGACCGCGGCGGCCTGGAGGACGACTCTGTGATCATGAAAAACCCCTTCGTCGAGGCCTCACCCGGAGACCAACCACATGAGAGTCTCAAGTAATTACCTGAGAGCGTCAAGTAGTTGATGGAGGGTCTCAGGTATCGTGGGCGGGTGGGTACGCGGCCGTCCTTCACCGGGGAGACGCTGACCGGCGAGATCGCCCGCGGTCGCTTTCCCGAGATCCGCCGGGCGATGCTCGACTTCGTCGGCGCCTACCTGCTCGACTTCGAGACCGCCGCCCAGCGGGCCGGGCTGACCCTCGCCCAGGCCCGGGTCCTGGGGTTCGCGGCGATCAGACCGTCGTCGATGAAGGACCTCGCCGCACAGTTCGGCTGCGATCCGTCCAACCTCACCGCCAAGGTCGACCGCCTCATCGAGCTCGGCCTGGTCGAACGCCGCTCCGATCCCACCGACGGGCGCGTCAAGCTGATCGTGGCCACCGCCGACGGCATCGCCGCATCGGCCGCGCTCTGCCACAGCCGCGACTGGCTGGCCGACGTGCTCGGCGCCCTCACCCCCGACGAGGCCCGCGCCGTCCAGACCGCCTTCGACCTGCTGGTCAACCGCACCGCTCCCGACCAGAACGGCTAGTGCGCCGTCCATGAACGTTTCCGGTTGTGGCCGGGCGCTGGGGCGCCGGGCGCTGGGGTGCCGGGTGCCGGGTGCCGGGTGCCGGGTGCGGGGGTGCGGGGGTGACTGCGGGTGCATCCTCCGGGGCCGGAGGTAGCCACCCGGCACCGGCGACCAGCATCCGGCGACCAGCGTGACACAACGTGACCAGAATGGCTCGGCAGGTCGAGACAATCCCGGGCGTGTCGATCAACGTGGTCCTTCTACAGGGGTCAAACCGAAATTTTGTCTGTTTCATTCCTGTAGAAGGACCCATCCGCCCCACCAGGCCCGCCGACGCCGGCAACGGCCCGTGACGGCGACGAGATCGGCCGTCGAAACCAGCGGTCTCCGGCCGCCCCGGACATCGACAAATCGCACCGTCTTGCCGCCATGTGCGCGTCTCGCGGCCTGGTTGCTGCCGGGTTCGGGGTCACCTGGTGAAGCTCGGTCGCTCAGCCCGACTGTGACCGCGCCCAGCGACCAGGCTTCGGACCCTGCCGGCGGCAGGCCCCCGATCCACGAAAGCTCGCTAGCGGGCGGCGTTCTTGACGAACTGCTCGCGGTAGCTGGTGCGGTCGCCGGCGTAGTAGCCGGAACGGACGTGGCGGCGAATCGTGGTGTCGTCGGTGGCGCGGGCGGCGGCATGCCACAGGTAGGCGTCGTGCAGCAGAACGTCGCCGCGGTCGACGTAGAGGGCGAGTTCGCCGGGGACCTTCTCAAAACCCAGCGGCATCGGGAACGGCGGAGGTGTGTCGGTGTAGCCGCCGGCCGGGCGGGCGTCCGCGGGTACCGGGGCATTGTTGATGTTGCGGTAGGGCGGCGGCGTCGCCCAGCGGTGCGAGCCCGGGACGACCCGCAGGAAGCCGTTGGCGGGGCTGGTCTCGTCCACGTGGATGGTGAAGGCAGCGCCGGGCCAGACGTCCAGGCTCGGCATGGCCTGCCAGTCGGAGTGCCAGCCGATCCGGGTGTAGCCGGACTCGCGGCCGGGCCGGGCGTCCTGGTAGATCACGCCGGAGCCGGCGTCGCCGAGGGTCCAGACCTCACCGCCGAGCAGTGCCCGCAGGGCTGTGACCAGCAGCGGATGTGATGCGGCCGTGCGCACCGCGGGCGAGAGCTCCTCGACGTGCTCGACGTAGTTCACGTACGGCTCTGACCCCGCCGGACTGCCGGCTGACCCCGCCGGGCTGCCGTCCGGAGCCGCCGCCTCGACGAAGCGCGCGTCCAGGTACTGGGTGGAGCCGTACCGTTCGGGCACCGTGCCCTCGAGCACCGCCCGCTGCGCCCGGGTGCATTCGACCTCGATCCGGTCGACGAGATCCACCGGCAGCAGGCCGCGCAGCACCACGAACCCGTACTGGCGGTAGAACGCGACGAGGTTGTGCACATCCAGCGTGTCCGACTGTTCCGCGTCGACCGAGAAGACCCCGAACTCGGCTGGCAGCGGCGGCACGGGCCGGGTGGAGGCGGGCCGGACCTCGGGGACCTGGACGGGCCGGGCACTGCTCACGGTCACAACCTCCATCCTGGCGGCGGGCTCGGCCAGCCGCACGCTCCCTCGGATCTGCGCCCTGCCACCGTATGGCCCGTGGGTTTCGTCCCCGTTGCCCTCGACTCGGCCGCACCCTCCGCGAACCGCCGGTGGGCTCCCGCGAACTGCAGGTCAGCTGCCGTCGATTCCGCCCAGGCCGCGCTGGACGAGTTGCCCGCGCATCTCCCGCACGGCGACGTGCCGGCGGGACTTGACCGTGCCCAGCGGCACGCCGAGCAGGCCGGCGGTCTCCAGCTGGGTGCGGTCGAGACAGTGCAGGTGGACGAGGGTCTCGCGGTGGGCATCGGACAGCGTGCGCAACGCCTGGACCAGCTCCACCCGCAGCAGCACGGCATGGAGAGCATCCGCCACCGCCGAATCGGCCAGCAGCGCGTCGTCGCCGGGCGCCAGGCGCTGTTCGCTGGGCCGCGCCGCCTGCCGGCGGTGCCAGTCGACGGAGAGGTTGCGCGCGACCCGGAACAACCAGGCACGCGCGTTGCCGTGGGCGGCGAGCTCCTCGCGGTGCCGCCAGGCCCGCAGGAACGTCTCCTGTACCAGGTCCTCCGCGCGACCCGCATCGTCAGGACCTATCCGCCGGGCGTAGCGGTGCAGATCGGCGGCACATTCGTCGAACAGCGCCCGCACGATGGCGACAGCCCGCTCGCCCGATGGGGTCTCGCTGGCGGTGAGTGGGTCCGCCATCTCCAGGACCTCCTCACCGGGGACCAACCTCGACCGCCTGGCGTGCCCGCTCCGCGACACAGCGGCAGAATACGCGATTCGCGCAATGCTTGATATAAGCGATATTTCATGCCTCGATACGTTCAGGGGCGCCACATCGGCCGGACAGGTCCCGTTCATTCCCTCGTTTCCGGCTGGTCGTGATCGTGGTTTCGCAGCCCGGCCCTCAGGCGTCGGCCGCCGCCGTGGGCAGATCCGCCGGGTCAAGCCGCAACAGGTCATCCGTGGTCGGCGCGTCGAGTTCGGCGACCCGCTGGGCCTGGTTCTCCGTCATCTGCTGGAACAGCTGCCGGGCCAGCCGGCCGTTACCGAAGCCGCGGCTGCGGGGCAGGGCCGCGAAATAGGCCTCAAGGGCCGAGGTAGTCGGGTCGGGCAGCTCGTACTGGTGCTGACGACACTGCGCGGCCACGATCCGGGTGAGCTCCGCGCCGGTGTAGTCCTCGAAGGTGATGACCCGGGAGAACCGGGAGGCAAGACCAGGATTGGACGTGACGAAACGGCCCATCTCCGCCGGATAACCGGCTACGATCACCACCACCCGGTCCCGGTGGTCCTCCATCAGTTTGACCAGGGTGGCGATCGCCTCCTGGCCGAAGTCGTTGCCGGCATGTGACGGGACGAGCGAGTAGGCCTCGTCGACGAAGAGCACGCCGCCGAGCGCCCGTTGGAAGACCGCCTGGGTCTTCGGCGCGGTGTGGCCCACATACTCGCCCACCATCGTCGAACGGTCGGCCTCGACGAGATGCCCGCGTTCGAGGACGCCGAGCGCGGCGAGAAGGCGTCCGTAGAGCCGCGCCACCGTTGTCTTTCCCGTCCCCGGGTTGCCCGCGAACACCAGATGCCGGCTCAGCGGCGGTGCGGGCAGGCCGGCCTCCTGCCGGCGCCGGACCATGCGCATGAGTTTGACCTGGGCGCCGACGTCCTGCTTGACCCGTTCCAGGCCGACCAGCTCGGCGAGCTCGGCGAGCAGGTCCTCGAGACGCTCCGCCGGCTGTTCGCCCTCCTCGGTCCTCGCACCAGGATCGGCCTCCTTCGCGCCGGCGCCGGCGCCGGGCAGGCGTGCGTCGCGCACGCCGTGGACCTCGCAGCGGTCGAACACCGGCTCGGCGCCGTCGGCCAGGCTCAGGTCCGTCTCGCAGTCCAGCACCCGGCACCCGGTCAGCCGCGGCCGAGCTCCCTCGCCCACATGCACGGCCGGGAACGCGGAACCGGAGATCTCGCAGTCGGTGAACGTGCCGGCCCCGCCGGCCCCGACGAACAGGCCGTTCTTCGCCGACCGGCGCAGCCTCGTGGCGCGGACCTGCGGATCCGCACCGGTCCACACCACCAGGGCCGAGCCGGCGGCATCCGTGATCTCACAGTCGTCCAGACTCGCCCTGGCGTCGCGGGCCAGCACCACCCCAGCCGCCCCGGTCCGTCCGATCCGGCAGGCCCGCAGGTTCACCTCGGCACCCGCGGCGATCTGGACGCCGACCCCGTCAGCGCCAGTGATCTTACAATCCGAACACCGCGCGGACGCCCCGGTGGCCACCGACAGCCCGATGCCGCCGTGGTCGAGCGCGCAGCCATCGGCGACCAGTGACGCCGTACCGTCCACCTGGATGCCGGACATGGCGCTGCCGTCGACGGTCACCTCGGACAGCCGTGCGACGGCGGCGCCCGCGACGTGCAGGCCGTGTTCGGGGGTCCCCCGCAGCCGACCGCCGGACAGCGTGGCGTGGGCGTCCGCGCCGAGATGGACGTTGCTGAACCCGCTGTCCTCGACGACGAGACCGGTCAGCTCGGCCGACGCCGCGTCGGTCACGAACACCCCGTTCGCCGCGCTGGCCCGCACCGCCCCGCCGCTGCCCCACAGCCGGGCATCGCCCCGGGCGACCAGGCCACTCGTGCCGGCGGCGTCGATCTCGCAGTCCGCAAGCCGCGCCTCGGCCTCGCCGAGGACGACCACGCCGGCCTGGCCGGACCGCCGGATCCGGCACCGGGTGAGCGTCACGCCGGAGCCGCCCTCCACCAGCACCCCGTCGGTACCCGCGCGCACGATCTCGCACGCCACCAGCCGGACGCGACCGGCCTGCTCCGGCTCCCCTGCCGCGGTGGGAGACGCGGCGCCCAGGATCCGGGCCCCTTCACCACCGGGTTGCCACACCAGGCAGTCGAGCAGGTCCGCGGTGGCCTCCTCCTCGATCAGCAGGCCGCTGCGCTCGGCCTGCGCGATCTCGCAGTCCCGGGCTCGCAGTGTCGCGTGGGACCGCAGCCGCAGTCCCGAGCCGCTGACCCGGCTGACCCGCGTGCCGGTCAGGTCGAGGACGGCGGTTCCCGCGGCGACGATCCCCGTGCCGTCCACGGCCTCGATCACGCAGTCCTCGAGCGAGGCCACCCCGTCGCCCAGCACGTGCAGGCCGGCCAGGGACGCCCCGGAAAGCCGGCAGGTACGCAGGCGGGCGGTGCCACCGGCGATCTCGATCCGACCGCCGACGAAGGCGCAGTCGGTCAGCTCGGCCACGCCGTCGACGACGGCCAGAACGGCCTCGGCGGGGTCGGCGCCGAGCAGCCCGATCCCGCGCATCGAGACGGCGGCGCGCACGATCGCCGGACCGTCCCCCGACAGCCAGACCGTGCCCGGTCCGTTCTCGGCGCTCAGGTGCACGTCCCGGTCGAGCACCAGCCGCTCCGGATCACGGCGGGGGGCGATCGACAGCGCGGTGCCGGCCGGCACCGCCCGCAGCGCCGCGGCGATGGACGCGAATCCGCCCGCCCCGACCCGCACTTCCGCCGGTCCCGCCGGGGCCGCGGGTCCCGCCGGGGCCAGACCGGCCTCCCCGGCCGCCAGGCCGCCCCGCTGGCCGTCCCGCACCCTGCGCATCCGCTCTCCCACTCGTCCCGCTCATCCCGCCCGACACCTCGAGGCCCCTGGCGCACCCGCACACTCGCACCCGGCTCGCACCGCCCCGCGCAGCCGCTCCCGCTCAGCCGTCCCCTCCGGCCCCGGCCGGCAGGGGAAGCGGAGCCAGGACCGTCGTCGGGGAGAGAACACGATGAATCGTCGCGGATTCCGGTGCAGGCACGTTGTCCTGCGGACGCAGGCCCGTCGCCTTGAGCAGCAGGGCCGCTCCCACCGTCCGTTCGATGAACCGTTCGGTGAACTGCAGGAAGAGGTCGGGAACTCCGCCCTTGTGGAAGTAGCGCCCGGAGCCGAGGAGGTGACCGAAGGTACGGATGCTACCGAAGGCCGAACCGGTGATCAGTGAACCGGCGGCACCCCACCCGCCGGCGAGCGCGGCCTGGCCGCCGTGCAGGGGAATGTAGTCGTGCGGCAGGCCGAAGACCGCGGCGTTGACGGCGTTGGCGACGAACGAGGAGAGGGAACCCACCGCGATGGTGCCCACGAAGTAGTCGTAGGTGGCCTGCCGCCACCGGGTCGGGTTCTCGGTGGACGCCCAGTCGTTGTCCCAGAACTTGTCGTGGTTGTAGGGATTGCGGTTGAAGTCCTTACCGCTGTCGACGTTGGCCAACCCGTCCTTTTTCCCCTTGAGCCCAAGCCCCGGCCGGTCGTGCGCGAGACCGCTGAGGCCCTTGACTCCGCTGGCGACACCCGCGCCGAGCAGCGCGCGGTACCAGTCCTGCGGGTTGAGGTCGCCGTTGTTGAAGGCGAGGGCGACCAGGGCCTGGACGGTGAAGTCCATGACAAAGTCCTGGGCGAAGTCGAGCGAGATCTTCTGCGCCGTCTGCACCCACGAACTCTGGAAGGTACCGATCAGACCGTCGGTGGCCGTGTACTGCAGGCGGTTCGACTCCCGCCACATCCGGTTTCTGCCACGGAACTCACTGGCCCAGCCCCGGTACTCGAACTCCCGGCCCACCTGGGTGAAATGCGCGTGCTGGATCGACCAACGGACCGGCCCACGTTCCCACACCGCGCCGGACAGGGAGCGGAAACGCAGCAGCCGGCCGCCCGCGTCGGTCTCGCGCCACTGCTTGTGGAAGGACTCCGACTCCCGGTACACGTCGTTTCCCTTGTGCACCCGCTCACGGAAGACGCCGCCCTGGTCGTACTCCTTCCACTCGCCGCTGCCCAGCGGCAGGTCCTTCGGGCGCTCGGTGACGTACACCCGGACCCGGCCGTCGGCCAGTTCGCGCAGGATGCGGCCGGTGGTGGTGCTGACGTCGCGCCAGCGGACGCGATCGGTTCCGGCCGGGGGCCGCTCCCGCCACTGGCCGCCATGGCGGAACTCCCGCTTGGCGGTGCTGCCGCCGACCCTCTCCCCCTTGGCGTCGCGGATTTCGGAATGCCAGGTCCCATCGTCCTGGCGCCCCGCGAACACCGCCCGACCCTTGTCCAGCGCCCGCAGGTCGCGGATGGGCGTCTGGCCGTTGGGCTCGAGGTGGAAGTCCTGATAGGAGTCGTCCCACGCCCCGGTCCACCGGGTGTTGCGCCCGCTGCGGCGGATTCCGCTCCGGCCGGCCTCGTCCGTCCACCGCCAGTCACCGGAACGGGAGTCGCCGGTGGCCTGCACCGTGATGTCCGCCGGGTTTGCCTGGCCGTTCGTGGGTGGCCGGTCGGCCCACCAGCGCTCCTGCCGGCTGACGATCTGGCCCATCGTGTTCCGCGTGATCGTCGCGCCGGTGACCGCCGGGGTGAACGGCTGTGCCTGCAGCTGGGCCTGCTCGAAGGGCGGCCGATCCGTCGGACGGACGATCTGCGTCACGTTGCCGTCCGCGTGGGTGTAGCGCGCGGTCTGTGGTGGCACGGGGACGTTGCCTGCTTCGTGCGTCTGGACGTCGACCCAGTTCCGTCCGTCGGGGAGGAAGTACCGGGTGCCGCCCTGGGCGAACGTCTTGTTGGAGTCGATCTCCCGCCAGTTCAGCTCCCGAGCCCCGGTGGGGTTCGGGTTGTCGACCAGGGAGGCCCATGCCCCGTTCGCATCACGGCCGATCTCCACCGTGTTGCCGTTCTCGAGCTTGACTGCCCCTCGGACGAAGTCACCCTGCCGGGTGAAGTCGGAGAACGATCCGTCGGGAGTGACCGCCCGGATCCCATCGGCCACCCGAACGTCGTTGGCGGTTCGCTCCGTCCAGTGGAAGACCTGGTACCGGCTGTCGCCGAGGATCTGGCCCGACGTGTGGAAGTCGACCCTACCCAGACTCTTCCAGAGAAACTGCGGCGGCCGCTGCTCGGCCCACCGTACGGTTTCCAGCGTGTGGTTGTTCTGGACAGTCTCGCGGGTCCCGGTGTCCTTGATCTGCGGCGAGAACTCCTTGTAGGCGGCGGTCGCCTCGAAGCCGCCGTTCTCTGCACGACCGACGGCGTGCTCCCGGTAGTGCAACGCGTCCGGGAAGAGATTGGCCGCGGACCAGTACCGCTGGGCGACACCGCCGGCGTTCGGGGCGGTCGGGATGTCCTGCCAACCCCGCCCCAGGCTCAGCCGGTCGCGCGTCCCCTCGACGGTGAGCGCACCGCTCTTGTCATAACGGAACCACCGCCACGACCCGTCGGGCCGGCTCTCGGCCCGGATTATTCCGCCGTCGGCGGCCTTGCGGTACTCCCGCACCGCCGGATCCCACGGCGTGCGGTGCCGGTAGTCCTTCCACAGCCGGCCCTCCGGAAGGTCCTCGAAACGCCTGGTTCCCCGGGCGGTGTGGGCGCCGAGCTGGCCATGGTCGGCGCCGGTCCACTGGTGCCAGTATCTCCCGCCCTGCTCGTCCCGGAAGACCTCCAGGACGGGGTGCCCGCCGGCTCCGTCGGGCCCGAGATGTTCCCGCCAGTAGAACGGCGTCCCGTCGGCGCCGACGAGCTGGAGGTCGCCGTTCGGCTTCACCGTCACGGAGCCGCCGCTGTTGTAGCCGTGCGGCGTCGGCTGTGCGGCCCGAGCTGTTGCAGCCTGGGCCTCGGCCTGGCCCGCGAGCCGGACGTCCTGGGCGTTCGTCCGCGTCCAGGTGTGCGTGGCGTGATCGACCTGCAGGTAGGTGTGGTCGCTGGTCCCCTTCCTGGTCAGGTAGGCGATCTTCTCCGACAGCAGCGTTCCATCCAGGTCGAACACCTGGTGGTCGGTGCCGTGAGCCGTCGTGTTGGTGTGGCTGACGCGGTAGCCGTTGTCGTCCCACCGGACGCTGGTGTTCGGCACCTGGCTGTTCCCGTCGGCGTTCAGGAGCTGCATCGTGACGGTGCCGTGCTCGTCCCGCCGGGCGTGGATCCGGGTGGTGTCGAGATATCCGCGCGCATCTCGCAGTGTGAAGGACTCCTCGATGATCCTGCCGTCGCTGGTGATCCGCTGCCAGTCGCCCGCTGCGTTGCCAAGCCGGAAGACACCGTCTTCCTCCGCGGCCAGTGTGTTCCACGCACGCTGGCCGCCACCGGCGTGCATGTGGTTACCGGTCTGCGCCGCCAGGTTGATCTCCGCCGTACCGTCCGCTGCGCCGTGGAGGCTGGTGGCCCTGGTTCGCCATGCGGCCAGATCCCCCTGTGCATCGAACCGGGACCACACACCGTTCACCTGATCGGTCATCACCTGATGACCGTCCTGCCACACATAACCGAGCTCCTCGCCCCGCACACCGTCACGGTGCAACCATGCGCGCGCCCCCTCCTCCGTGAAATCCACCTCCAACCGACCGGCCGCCACCCCCGCCGCATTCCGCACCGGCATCTCGAAACCAGCCGCATCACCAACGCCGCCGAACCGCCACCACGAGCCATCCCCACCCGGGCCCGTGATCAGATGGCCCTCATCCCGCCACACATAACCGAACTCCTCACCCCGCACACCGTCACGGTGCAGCCACGCCCGCGGCTCCTGCCCCGTGAAATCCACCTCCAACCGACCGGCCGCCACCCCCGGCAGATTCCGCACCGGCATCTCGAAACCAGTCAGACCGCCATCCTCACCAAAACGCAGCCACGCATCGTTCGCACCCATGAACCAATGCGCACCGTCTCGCCACTCATAGCCAAAATCCTGAATATCATCCCCGGCCCGGCGCAGCGTGGCCGACTCATCCGCCATGTTCACCTCAAACCGGCTGTCCGGAGCCCACGGCACATTTCGCGCCGGCATCACGAAACCAGTCAGAGCACCATCCTCACCAAAACGCCACTGCGTACCGTCGCCACCCAGACTCGTGATCAGGTGGCTGCCGTTGTCCGGCACGTAGTCGACCTGCCGGCTCTCTCCTCCCGGCAGGTGCAGCGTCGCCGGCGCGGCGTCGACGTCGAGGCGGCCGTGGGGGCTGCGGGGGCTGTGTGGGCCCTGCGGGCCGACGAGATCGATCCCGCCTCCGTACGCGACCAGGGCCCCTTCGTCGTCGTACTCGCGAAACCTGGCCGGATTCTGCTGGTCCGTGACGCGGAACCCCCCATGGCCGGGATAGGTGATCGGCCCTTCCAGACTCCTGCCGTTCGGCTGACCGGCGAGCCGGCCCCAGAGCTCACCGGGGTTGGTGGATTCGAACCGCAGCCCGTCGGAGAGAGGAAGATTCGCGAGGCTCTCCGGGCGCCGGGCGCCGCCGGGCAGCCGGGGGTGCTCGATCAGGGAAAGTCGCAGCGCCTCGTTGTCCGCCGCCCGCAGCCGGCTGACGTCGAGCTCCAGGTCGTGCAGGCGGTGCTCCGCGGCCGTGAAGCCGGCGAGGGCGTCCCGCAGCCTGCTCTCGGACGCCAGCTGAGCCGAGGTGCCGCTCGGCTTTCCCTTGGCCGCGGGTGATGCCTGCGCGCCGAGCGGACGGGTGCCCGGGTGGAGAACCTGATAGTCCGCCCGGGCTTCGGCGAGCCGGGTCTCGGCGATCCGGAACTGCGCCCAGGCGTGCTCGCCGGCCGCGGCGACCGGGTCGGACACGCCCCGTGCCTGCAGGTCGGCGATGGTCCGCTGGTGGAACGACTCGGCGGCCCGCAGGCTGCGCTCGGCCCGGGCCACGTTCAGCGCCTTCTCGGCCGGGCTGGCGGCGCTGGTGAACGGGGCGGCAGCCAGGTGCTCCCGCGCGTTGCGCACCGCCGCCGTGTTGCGGACGACCGCGTCGAACGCCGCGTCGAGCCCGTGGCCGCCGGCCTGCTCGGCGTGCTCGGCCAGCGGCACCGACGACGCCGCCCCGGCCGTCTCCGGATCGGGCCGCACCACCGCCGGTGACAGCGCCGCTTGCGATGACCGCGCTGTCGACACACCGGCCGTGTCGAGCCGTGACTGCGGGCCACGAATCCCGGCCCCGGACGGTTCGGTCAGTCTGGCGCTCACCCCGTCCGGGACCGCGGTGACGGCCGAGCGCCCCGCGGAGGGCGGTGGCACGGCCAGCAGGGCAAGGGCGTCGCGCGTCGACTGGCCCGCGGGCCCGCCGCGGGACACCAGGCCACCGGCCTGAGCCGTGCCACCGGACGCAGTCTCCCGGCCGAGTGGAGCTGCCCCGCCGACCTGGTCGGTGGGCACGCCACGGCCGCCGCCTGACGTGAGCGGCGACGGCGCCGCCGCCTGGCCGCGGATCTCCACACCGCCAGCACCGATGATCAGCTCGACCGGTGCGTCACTCGGTACCGGGCCGGCCGTCGCCGCCCGGGTGCCCAGGAGCGCCCCCGACCCGGCCACCGATGTGGGCGCGGCCGAGCCGGCGCCAGCGTCGGCGACCACCGTCGTCGGAGGGTGGGCCGAGGCCCGTGCGGAGGCTGATCCCGGCAGCGAAACCGAGCCGGCGGCATCGTGCACCGCGCCGCCCGGCGTCAGGCTGCCCGGTATGTGGTGACCCGGTGTTAGGTGGCCCGGTGTCAGGGGGTCCGGTGTCAGGTGGGTGGCCCCCGACAGGTCCGCGTGACTGGCCCCGGCGGCGGACGGGTGCGCTGTGGCCAGCTGCCCCCCGTGGCCGACGCCACCGAGGCCCCCAATGGCCGAGGAGGAGACCGAGGTGGAGACCGAGGAGGCGGCCGGCAGGTTCACGGCACCGGAGCCGATCACGATCCGGCCGTCGTCGCCCGCGCCGAGGTTGAACGCGACCCGGCTGTCGGTCAGCTTCACCGCGGTGATGTCGCCGCCCAGCGCCGCGCGCAGTTCGGGCAGGCCGGTGGCCGGCAGATCACCGGCGTGGTGCGTGGCGAGCCGGGCCGGTGAGGACAGATCACCGAGGCCGGAGTGCGCCCCCGTGACACTCACCTGGGCCAGGTCACCGCCGGCGGTGACGAGGCCGCCCGGGTGCGCCGCCGGCGCGCTCCCCAGGTTCGCGGCCAGGGACATGCCATGTGGCAGCGCGGTGGTGGCCGGCAGGCCCGTGGCCAGCGCACCGGCGTGCGGCGCCAGGGTGTGTCCCGCGGCGAGGCCGGCGCCCTCGGTCAGCTGGGCTGCCGAAACGCCATCGCCGAGATGCGTCTGGACGGCAGAGACCCCCGCTTCGGGGTGCGGGACGAGCAGGCCGGACTCGGTGTGGGTCAGGCCGGACTCGGGCGGGTTGACCCCGTGCAGGATGCCGTCGCTGACCCGCAGCGACCCACCGGCGAGCTGTGCCAGCTTCACCTGGTCGACGAGGCCCGCGTAATGCCCGGTACGTGCCAGACCGCGACCGAGCACCGCGAGGCGGAAGGCGTCGTGCACTCCGAGCACGCCGATCTCCGTGCCGTCCAGTGGAAGAAAGATCTTCAACCATTTCCACTGGCCGAACTCGTTGCTCAGCACTCGGGGCACCGCCCGCAGCCCGCGGCCGGCCAGGTCGACGACATCGCGCGCGAACCCGGGGATGGCCTGCACGCTGGTGGCGAGTGCGGCCGGCAGCGTGCCGCCCGCCTTCGCGATCGAACGCAGCAGATCCACGGAGGCCGCCGGCGCGGACACGACAAAGTCGCGCAGCGTGATTACGCCCCTCACAGCGAGGCCGTCAGCGGTGGTGAAAGCACGGAACACCCACAGGCCGCCATCACGGATCGTGCTGGCCACCGTGGTCGCGATGTCGACGACGCCTGCGACCACCGCACGGACGTTCATCGTTGAAGCGATCTCCCAGAAACCGGCGCCGATCTTCGCGACCGAGGTACCCACCGAACGCAGGCCGTCTTTGATCACTTTGGCGGTGGCGCTGGCGATGCTCTTCAGGGTGGACAGCGCGATGAGCGGCTTGGTCGACGGGCCGAGCATGCCGAGCAGGCCCAGCAGCAGCCCGGCGATGTTGGTCTTGCCCTCGACGAAGTCGACCACGGCCTTGACCGCCATGATCGCGCCGAGTCCGAGAGCGATCAGGCCGATCGGTCCGCCGGTGAAGATGGCCACGACCGAGATCGCCAGCACGATCCAGCCGAAGATCTCCCAGAACCGCTCGCACGCGGACTTCTTCGGGTTCGGCGAGTGGATGTGGTCGCGGGCCGAGCGGATCGTCCCGGCGGCGGAGCGGGCGGCCGTGGTGAGATCCGAGCCGGCCCGGGTCGCGTCGTCCGCGAGGGTGGCCCGGCGGGAGGTGTCGTCCGCGGCCAGCCCGGCGGCCTCACCCAGTGCCTGGTCGGCGCGGGACTGCGCCTCGCGCAGCGTCACGATGTAACTGCGCACGGCCGGCTCGGTCTGCCCGAAGGCGTCACTCACCCCGCCGATGAAGTCCCGGATCGCGGTGGAGACGGTGTCCCGCAGCCAGTCCGCGGTCTTCCCGACGAAGGCACCGTCCCCGGTCGACGAGACGACCTGCTCAAGCCCGGTCCTGGCAGTGTCGGCATTGGCGGCCATGGCGTGCATGAAGTCGGCGACGGCGACCAGGGCCTCCGGGTCGCCGGGAGTGGGATCACCCTGCAGTCCCAACGGTGACCAGTCGGTCGGTCGTGGCATCGTCGCCTCCCGGCATCCTCCGCGGCACCAACCCCACCGGCACCAACCCCACCGGCACAGGCCCCACCGGCACAGGCCCCCCTCTGGCAGACGCATCCGCGCCGCGGCAGGGTTCATCGCCCGGTGCGCAGGCGAACCGTCCGGGGCTCCCGGCACGTAGTAGGTGGTGGAAGCCGGACGGCCAGTACCGGAGCGGGACGTCATCGCGGACAGGAGCGGCCATGGCCGATCTCGTGATCGACTACGGGCTGCTGAACCGGCTGGCGACCAGCCTGCGCAGCCTGCGCGGCCAGATCGAGACGGACGTCAACGTCGTCAGTGGACGTTCCGTGGTCAGCACCAACGGCGAGGTCGGCTCGGATGCCGTCGGGGACCCGACGCTGTTCGCCGCACTGAGCGCGTTCTACGCCACCTGCCACAAGCCGTTCCAGGACGCGATGCAGAAGCTGGACGACCTGGCGGACCTGCTCGGCAGCGTCGCCACGGTGTTCTCCGAAGGGGACTCCGACCTCGCCACCAAGGTGAACGCCGCCCGACTGCAGGCCAAGATCGACCAGTGGCAGGCCGAGGAGAACGCCTGGAAGCAGTACCAGGACTCCAAGGACAAGGTCATCACCTACCAGTACTACGACGAGAACGGGGTGCTGCGGACCGCCACCATCCCGTTGTGGGGCCCCGACCGACCCCCGCCGAAGGACCCCGGCGCGGCGCCCACCAGCGTGACCTCACCGGACGGAACCATCACGTCAGGCACCCAGCAGGTCGACGGGGCCGGACGGGTCGTCACCGAGACAAGCACCGTCCACACCGCGGACGGTCTGTCCTACTCGGAGACGACCACCTACACCTACCAGGACTACAACGGCGACGGAAAGATCGACAACGTCGACTACACGACCACCGTCACCCACGCGGACGGCAGCAAGGAGGTGATCCACAAGGCCACCAGCGATGACCACACGACCGTGGTGACCAGCACCACCGACGCCGGCACCACCATGACGACGGTCACCCCCGGCCAGAACGGTGCCTACCACAGCGTCACCGTAGATCCCCAGGGGGACACGACCACCACCGACGTGACCGTGAACCCCGACGGCACCGGCACGAAGACCGTCACCGGACCGAAGGGCACGGACGTCTACACCGGCGACCCGAACAAGGACCGGTGGACGAAGTCCTCCCACGAGGACCCGCCGCCGCCGGACGACCCCTACACCCCCGTCAACGAGTGACCTGACCGCCGTCGGACCCGCGCCGTCCGGCCCACGCCGGACCCCGAACGCAAGGAGCGGCCCATGGCCGACATCTCGATCGACTACGCCAGCATCGACGCCGTCGCCGCGTCGCTGAACGCCGCCGTCGCCGAGACGGTCCCGAAGCTCACCTCGCTGCAGTCGGCGGTGACGGCGCTGCTGACCAGCGGCGGCGGCCTGTGGCTGGTGAAGTCCAGCCCGGTCCTGCAGAAGCAGTACCTCGACTTCAACACCTCCGTCACCGCAGCCGTGAACAACATCACCAGCTTCGCCAACCAGTTCAACAACATCGTCTCGCAGCTGCAGGCGATGGACGCGGCGATCAGCAGCTCCTGAAGGGAGACCACCGCTCATGCCCGATATCGACGTCGACTACGCGCAGGTCAACACGGTCGCGGCCCGGCTCACCAACGAGGGCACCGAGATCACCGCGACCCTCACCCGACTGCAGGGCCAGGTGACGGAGCTGCTCACCAGCGCGGGCGGCCTGTGGATGCGGCAGGCAAGCCCGGTGATGACCGCCCAGTACACCGAGTTCAACGCCTCGCTGACCAGCGCGATCGAGAACATTCCGAAGTTCGCCCAGAGCTTCCAGGCCATCGCGCAGAACCTGCAGGTGATGGACTCCAGCCTGGCCAAGCCGCCCGCCGACGCGTAAGCGGGCCCGGTCCGGGTGCCGGCCGGGCCCCCTCCCCGGCCGGCACCGGCCGGCACCAGGCACCAGGCACCAGGCACCAGGCACCAGGCGGCTACTTGAGCACCGTGTGCGGGATGGTGATGGCGCGCAGCGTCCCGGTCTGGTCGGCGACGTAGCCACGCCCCGGGCGGACCCCGCCGCGCAGCAGGCTCACCGGTATGCGGGTGCCCACCAGGTCGCCCTCCAGGGACGTCTGCGGGGCGAGCAGCACCCCCTGCCGGGAGCGCCGGGCCTCCCCCAGCCAGCCGCTGATCGACTGGGACAGCACCTCGCCACTGCCCGCGTAGGCGAGCCCCACCCCGCGGTCACGCCCGGACGCGACGATGGCACGCAGGGCGGGTTCGAGCGGGGAGGTGAACCCGAACAGGTCCACGTCGTCGACGAGCAGGACGCCCGGCCCCTCGACGACCAGCGGCTGCTCGCCGGAGAGA
The DNA here is from genome assembly GCF_023716925.1 of Frankia sp. R82. Taxonomy (GTDB): domain Bacteria; phylum Actinomycetota; class Actinomycetes; order Frankiales; family Frankiaceae; genus Frankia. The sequence continues at coordinate 6,051 of NZ_JAMQQG010000047.1, read as the reverse complement.
ACCTCCGGGCCGGTCAGGGTGACCTGCGGGTGCGCGGCCAGCCGGCGCAACGGGGACTCCCGCGGGGTGAGCACGACCAGGCTGGTGCCCCCGGCCAGCAGCGACACCGCGAGCGTGGCCAGGGTGTTGCTGCGCCCGGACCCGGGCGGGCCGGCGACGAGAAAGGTGTGCGCCCGGCCGGCGAAGTCGAGCAGCAGCGGCGCCGCCTCGTCACCGCCGAGCCCGAGCAGTGCCCGCAGCGGACGCCGGTCGGTCTCGGGCACGCGAGCGATCGCGTCGGCGAAGGTCAGCGCGCCCGGCAGCGCGGCGACGGGGGCCGGGCGCCGCTCGGCGGAGAGCTCCCGGTCGCGCGCCGCGGCCCGCACGGCGATCTGACGTAGCGCGGCAGCCTGCGCCTGGCCGGACGGGTCGGGGTCGAGCAGGGCGATCTGGAGCTCGGCCTGGTTCACCGACCGCCAGCCGCGTCCGGGCGGCACCTGGGCGGGGATGCGCTGCGCCGGAATGCGGATCGTGCTGTAGTCGGTGCGCTCGCCCATCCGCAGCAGGATGCGGTGGTCGTTCAGCCCGCCGGCGCGCCCGGCGAGCAGACCCCGGTCAGAGGTGGCGACCACGTGGATGCCGGCGCCGGTGCCCTCACGCAGCACGGTGAGCAGCGCCTCGTAGCGCCAGCCCCCGTCGCTTTCGGGCAGGGTCGCGGCCAGCGAGTCCCAGCCGTCGACCAGCAGCACCAGATGGGCGGGCCGCTCGGCGGCGGGCATGGCGACGCGCAGCTCGGCGAGATCCGCGCACGAGTACCGGGCCAGCAGCTCCTGGCGGCGGGAGAGCTCCGAGGTCAGACGGTCGCACAGCCGGCCGAGGCGTTCCAGGTCGGAACCCGTCACCACGGCGCCGCAGTGCGGCAGCTCGGTGAGCACGGCCAGTGCCCCGCCGGCCGCGTCGATGCCGTACAGGTGGACGTCGGCGCAGGAATGGGCGCGCGCGAGCCCGCCGGCGAGGGTACGCAGCACCTGGGACCGTCCGGACCGCTGTGCCCCGACGACGAACAGGTGCCCGAAGCTCGTCAGGTCGCAGCACACCGGTCGTTGGGCCTGCCGGTGCGGCACGTCCTCCAGCGCATAGGGCACCGCGTGCGGGCCGCAGCGCTCGAGCAGCTCGTCGAGCAGCACCCGCTGCCCCAGCGCGGGCAGCCAGGGACTCGGCTGGGCCTGGTAGTCCGTGCGCTCGGCAGCCGCGCGGATCAGGTCGACGAGCACGTCGAGATCGGTGGGGGCCAGCTCGTCCTCGCTGGACGGGTCGGTGGACACCAGGTCGCCGGGGTTCGCCCTCGGCGGCACCGGGCGGCCCAACGACGTCCAGGTCAGGGCGACGGCCGTCACCGGTTCGCCGGGGTTGCCGGGCTGCGGCCCCGGCCCGTCGGTGTCCTGCGCCGGCGCGCCGCAGTAGGCGGTCTGGAACAGCACCGTCGACCGGTGGGCGAGCCGGGCCAGCGCCCGTCCCGGCGTGGACGCTGCGATGAACGCCGCGTCCCGGGTGTCGATGACATCGGTGCTTTCCATCGGGTCGGTCACCCGCAGGGCGATGCGCAGGTTGGTGTTGGCCCGGATGTCCGCGGTCACCACCCCGGCGGGCCGCTGGGTCGCCAGCACCAGGTGGATGCCCAGCGACCGGCCGCGTTGCGCGAGGCTGACCAGCCCGGGGATGAAGTCGGGGACCTCCCGGGCCAGTGTGGCGAACTCGTCGATCACCAGCATCAGTCGGGGCAGCGCGGGCAGCTGCGGATCGCGGGTGCGTAGCGCGCGGTAGTGGACGATGTCCTTGGCCGCGGCGGCGGCGAGCAGTTCCTCACGCCGGCGCAGCTCCGCGGCCAGCGACTCCAGCGCCCGCACCGCGAGCGCCGGGTCGAGGTCGGTGACCATCCCCAGGGTGTGCGGCAGCCGGGCGCAGCCTCGAAAGGCGCTGCCACCCTTGTAGTCGACCAGGACGAACACCAGCTCGTCCGGACGATTGTGGGCGGCGAGCGCGCCGACGAGCGTCTGCAGCAGCTCCGACTTGCCCGCGCCGGTCGTGCCTGCGACCAGCGCATGGGGGCCGTCGCGGACCAGATCGAGCAGGACCGGCCCGTCGAAGCCGACACCCACCGGAAAGCGGGTCGAGGCCGGCCGGGCCAGCCAGGACTCGGCGATCAGCGCGGGGTCGGGTGGGGCAGGCCGGTCGGGAGCCGTAAGGCCCAGAACCTCCAGCAGGCGCACCTGGTCGGGCAGGCCGTCGGCGGCGACCGGGGTGATGTCACGCAGCGGGGCGAGCGCCCGGGCGACCTGGTCGCACCAGTCGGCCCTGACCAGATCCGGGCGCACCCCGACCAGCTCGGGCACGTCGCTACGGCGCACCGCGAGCCCGTCCGGCTCGCAGACGACGACGCTCGCGCACTCCTCGGGCAGCAGCCGGGTCTCGGTGTCGAGGCAGATCGCGAACACCCGCACGGCCGGCCCGTCGGTCAACACCCCGATCATGCCCGGCACGTCCCGTAGCCGCCGCGCCCCATCCACGAGGACGACGATGTCCGGCTGGGCGAACATCACCGGCCCGAGCGCCGAACCGCGCGCCTCGGTGCGGGCCCGGATCTGCGCCTGCAGCTCGGCGACCCGGTGCGCGACCGTCTCGGGGTCGTTACCGATCAGCACCGGCGGCGCGCCGACCAGATCCTCCCCCGGACGCATATGCGGCAGCCAGCGCACCCACTCCCAGCTCGACCGGCCCGCCGGGTCCGTGAGAACGACGATCTGCAGGTCCCGTGGACTGTGCAGCACGGCGCACTGGGACAGCAGCCAGCACCCGAGCGCGTGGACGATGGACCGTGCACCGGCCACACCGACCACGCCGAGGGCGGCGAGATCCAGCGCGAGCGGCACCTCGGGGACGTTCCAGCGCAGCCGGTGGTCGTGGTGGTCGAGTGCGGGGTCGTCCACCTCGATCAGGGACGGCTGGTCGAGTGTGCCCACCCGCAGCACGAGATGGTCCGGGTCGGTCCGCCGTCGTTCCCACAGCCGCCGGCCGGGGCCGGTCGCGGTGAGCCCGACGATCGCGGGGTCGGGAGACGCGTCGCAGCGGGCGCGGCGCTCGGCGCGGACCGCGGCACCGTGCTCCGCTTCGGCCGCGGCGCGGCTCGTCCGGTACCGCGCGGCTTCCGCCCGGTAGCGACGTCGGCCGCTGCGCCGGTCCTGACTCCAGTTCGCGAACGCCATCAGCGGGCTGAACAGCATGATGACCAGGAAGAAATAGGAGTGGAAGAACCAGACGAACGCCAGGCCCAGCACCATCGGCGCCAGCATGAGCAGCAGCGGGACGGGCCGGCGGGCCGGCGGCGTCGGCGGACCGGGGAAACGCTGGCGGGAGGTGAGCAGCGGCGGCACGATCCGCGGCGGCCGGTTGAAGTCCAGCCCCAGCACGTCCTCGGACGGCGTGATGGCGGCGTCCGGCTCGAAGCGTTCGGCCAGGCGCAGCAGCACCGGCCCCACCACCAGATCCTCGCCGACCCCCCACTGGACCGATCCCGGCGCCTGCGGGCCGAACGGCGGCCAGTCCGGGGCCGGCGAGGGCCACGGCTGGTCGCGTCGCTCCACCTTCGTCGCCGCGCGATGATGGTCGGTGACGCCAAGCTGCGGAGGTCGCGGCCGCGTCGGGTCGACGCCCTGAGCCGCCGGCTCGGTCAGCCAGGTGTCACCGCCGCGCCCGATGTGCAGCACCCCCGCGAGGGCGGGGACCCCGGGATCGGTGAGCCTGATCGCGCAGCCCAGGCCGGCACCGATGTCGTGGGCGCCGACACCGATCCGCCAGATCCGCCCCGCGTCCGGACCACCGACGACCCGCACCTCGAACAGCCTGGCGGGACGCGCGGGTGGGGCCAGCGGGGCGACCGGTGGTGCCGGGGCACCGAGACCGATCCGCTGGCCACCCGTGATCCCGCTATCACGTACCGTGGCGTCCGGGTCGAGGGGTGACGTGCCCAGAAAGCAGACGGGGGCCGGATCGGCCAGGCCGGCGGCAAGGTCCCCGACGGAGGTGGTGGGCCGCACGCGCACCAGCACGTCACCGACGCCCTCCGCATCGGTGCCGAGGCGGCCCGGGACCTCGGCGGACGGCAGGAGCGGGTACGAGTGCGGCGGGCCGGCCGGACCGTCGCCGCCGACCTGCACTGTCAGCGCGACGTCCGCTGTCATCCATCCGCCTTCACGTGTCCGCCACCCGTCGTTCCGCCGCCCGCCATCCCCGCCCCCGACATCCCCGCATTCGGCGTCGAGATGGCACCCGTGCTCGCGCCCGCGACCACCGCGGCCGACCGACCATCGCCTGCCGCTGCGGCCTGCCGGCCGTGGCTCCCGGCCGGCTCCGGCTCGGCGAGTTCGCCGGGATCCGTCGGTGCCCAGCCACCCGGACTGCCCGGGCCGCTCGGACTGTGCGGGCCGCTCGGACTGTGCGGGCCGCTCGGACTGTGCGGGCCACTCGGGCTGCCCGGGCCGGCGGAGCGGTCATCGGGTCCGTCAGGGTCGGGCGAGGCACAGGGCTCATTCCGGCCAGCCGGGTTGCGCCGGCTGCTGTCGCCGTCGTCCGGGCCCGGGGGGAACGGCTCGTCCGGATCTGCGGGGTCTGCGGGGTCTGCGGGGCCTACAGGGTCTACGGGCGAGATGGTGCTCGCCACTGTGGGCACCGGGGATGCCGGTCGCCGCCGGAGCCGTTCGCGTTGTTTCAGGGCACGACCGAGGCCGCGTTCGAGCGGGGCACCGTCCGCCTGCAGACCCAGCTCGGGAGCCGTGATCCGCCCGTAGTCGTCGAGTTCGAGACGCCAGCGAGAACCCGGGTGCCGGCCCACGACGATGACGCGCAGGTCGTCCAGTCGCTCGGTGAGGTCGCTCACCCGGGTCATTTCCTCGGAATACGTCGCCGCACAGATCAGCACGGTCCGCACGGTGGGCAGGTTCGCACCGTCCGGGCGCACCGGGGCCGGGGCCGGCGGTGCGGTCCGGTCGAGCAGATCGAGCGCGTCGCCCAGCGTCGGACCGCCGAAGCCGGGCAGGACGGTGTCCGCGACGAGCACCCGGACGCCGGTCGGGGCCGGCACGCCGGCGGCGAGCTGGGCAGCGATCGCCGCGGCGAGCCGCCGGGACGGCCCAGGCGGTCCGTCGATCGTGCCCACGGCCGAAAGCGCGGCCAGGTCCAGGAGCGCCAGAACGCCTCCCGTCCCGTGGCTCAGGCCGATCGCGACCGGGCAGTACGCCGAGGCGGGCGGATCATCCCGGTCCTGGAACCCGTCCGAGAGCGGGACCGCGGCCCACGGATCCTCGTCGAGTCCGGGGTCCGCGAGCAGCCTGGCGACGACACGGACGTCCCGGCGGTAGCGGTACGGGCCGGCGGCCAGCCGGCCGAGGTCACCGAGGCCGCCCGCGAACTGCCGGCACCGGTGGGCGATGGTCCGCCGCCAGCCCCGGGTTCGGGAGAACCACTGCCCGAACACGACCAGCAGGACGAGCGCCACCAGACCGGACAGGACCAGTACAACGGCGGTGCGGTGCTCCCGGAGAAGATCAACCACGGGCCCACCGCTGATACGAGCCGCCGTTGCAGGCAAGTGTGTAGAGGCTGCCGTCGGAACCGCTGTCAAGGCAACGTCCGGTGGCGACGTTGGTGAAGGTCACCGTGCCGTAGCCGGCGTCGGCCGTCCGCCACTGCTGGCTGGTCGTGTTCTGGCAGCCGCGGGTGTAGGCGTTTCCCACCGCGTTGCTGTCCAGGCAGTAGCCGGTCGCCAGGTCGGTCAACGCGACCTGGCCGTAGCCGTACGTCTTCCACCGCTGGTAGTCGGTGCCGTTGCAGGTCAGCGCATAGCCGGACTGGCTGCTGTTGCTGTCGAGGCAGAAGCCCGTCGCCAGGTTGGTGAAGGTCGCCGCAGTCGACGCGGGCGCGGGCTGGGCCGGCGGGGCGGCGGCCTGTTGCGGAGTGGCGGCCTGTTGCGGAGTGGCAGGTGGCGCGGCCGGGACGACCGCTCGCGCGACGGGCGGG
>NZ_JAMQQG010000048.1 GCF_023716925.1 Frankia sp. R82 | reverse complement strand
TCGAACCGGAGACGATCCTGTCGTCGGTGCGGTTCGACTGACGCGTCGACCCGCAGCCAGGGGGACTACCGCGCGATCGCGCCCGGCCGGCGGGCGGGCCGCGGGGCGCCCGGCTGAGTCTGTGTGCCGACGACGACGGCGCCGCACGGCGGCGGTGGCGTGGCGGCGAGACGGTACGGATGGCCGGCCGGGCCTGCATGCTCGAGGGAGATCCGGTGGAGCGGCGCGGCATCGACGACGCATGGGTGCTGCGGGAGGGCAAGGCATCCGTTGTCGGGCCGAACCCGCGCCCGGTGTGGTTTCGCCACGTGCTGGTCCGCCGGCCCGGCGATCGGGGGCATGCCCTGCTCGCCACCGTCGACGGTCAGCTGCAGCTGCTCGCCGAGATCGGCGGCCGGGTCGGGCTGCCCAGCCTCGTCGCGGGCCAGCTCACCGCGGTGGAGGGGGTGTTGCTGTCCGCTCGGCCGGCGGGCCGCAGCTGGCGGGATGTGTTCGGCCCACTGGCGCCCCGGCGGATGCCGCCGCCCGACCAGGCCCGGGCGATCGCGTTGCTGCGGGTCGCGGCCGGCGTCGCGGATGCACTCGCCACGCTGCACGAATCGGGATACAGCCACCGCGCGGTCACACCGGACGCGGTGGTGCTGCCCGCGGCAGGCAGGCCGCGTCCGGCGACCACAGCGACCGTGGGAGCCACCGGCACCGACGCCACCGTGATCGCTGGGATCACAGCGCGACCGGTGGTCCTGCGCGACCTCGGACTCGCCGCGGTCGTTCGTCTCGCCGGCGAAGGGCCGGCCGAATACCGCGCCCCGGAGCAGGAACGCTACGGTCTGCCCGGCGCGCGGATCGGTCCCCGCACAGATGTCTTCCGGTTGGCGGCGATGGCCTATCACGGGCTGGCCGGGGTGGCGCCCGGCCGGGGCGGGCTTCCGGCGCCGCTACGTGGCTGCCGGCTGCCGTTCCCGGTCGCGCAAACCCTCGACGAGGTACTTCTACGCGCTCTCGATCTCGATCCGCGTCGACGTCCGGCCCGGATCCGGGTACTCGCCGATGCTTTCCGTCTCGGCGCCCACCATCTCACCCGCACCAGCACCTGACTCCCGGATGGGGCACACAAAAGCGCAGGTCAGAGGCTTGACATAACACCAGGGCGGTGTTCATGCCAACGATTCCGAACCCTCTCCCACGACACAGTGGGTCATCTCACACTGCCTTTCACTACCGTGACTCCCGGGTCAGCATGGGGTAATTCCGGTTCCGATCACCGCCGATCGGTGATGCGAGAACCACTGGCGCAGCGCTAAAGAGGTGATTGATGGGTGCCACCGACACCCAAACCATCAGCGACCTGGTCGATACGGCGCGCTATCCGATCGCCGAACCCACCAGTCCACAGTGGTGGAACGTCGTATCCCGGGCGCGACACGAGCTATATTCCGATGGTTGCTGCGTGCTCCCGGGATTCATTGCGCCACCGGTCTTCGGCCGACTGGTCGAAGAGTGTTCCTCCGTGGCCGGGCTCGCCTACGACCACATCGAGGACGTCAACGCCTACAACATTCCGGTGGACGCATCGCTGCCCGCGGACCATCCCGGCCGGCACATCATGCGCCGTGGCAACGCCTTCGTGGCCCGCGACCAGATACCGGCGGACTTCGATGTTCACCGTCTGTACCGCAGCGCGACGTTCCAGCATTTCGTCGCGGCCTGTTTCGGACTGCCCGCCGTACACGAACTCGCCGACCCGCTCGCCGGCCTGTGTCTGAACGTGATCTCGCCCGGCCTGGAGCACCCGTGGCACTTCGACACCAACGAGTTCGCGGTCAGCCTGCTCACGCAGGCGCCCGATCACGGCGGCACGTTCGAGTACTGTCCGAACATCCGCACCGCGCAGGCGGAGAACTTCGAGGACGTGCGGGCGGTCCTGACCGGCGCGGACGACCGGCTCGTCCGCCGGTTGACGCTGCGCCCCGGTGATCTCCAGCTCTTCCTCGGCCGCTACTCGATGCATCGGGTGAGCACGGTACAGGGCAGCACCCCCCGCCATTGCGCGATCTTCGCCTACACCGAACGCGCCGGGGTCATCGGCAGCCGGGAACGCACCCGGCAGCTGTTCGGGCGTTTTCTGCCCGAACACGACGGTGCCGACGTCGGCGCCGTCCGCGTCGACGCCCTGCTCGACTAGCCGGCCCGGGCCTACCAGTCACCGGGCCTACACGGTCACCGGGCCTACCGGCCGACCGGCTGCTGCGCCGTCGACCGTCCGCCCATGACCGATGTCCGCCAGCACCACCACTGTTCAAGGAGAAGCATCCGCGTGCATTACGACCTCAATGCCGCCGCAGGTTCCAACGACACCATCTTCGACGAACGGGGCTTCGACGAGACCGGAAAGGTCTCACTGGAGCACATCTACACCCAACCCGACCCACGCTCGTACTTCACGACGTTACGACGTCTCGACTACGTTATCCCGGAGCTCGCGAAGCCCTTCTTCGGCCAGCTCTCCGACGAGTACCGCGCCGGCCACGGTCGGGCGCCGGTCATCCTCGACGTCGGCTGCTCCTACGGGGTCAACGCCGCTCTGCTGCGCTGCGACCTGTCGATGGCGGACATGTACGCCCGGTACGCCGACCTTCCGGTCCACTCCCTTGACCACGCGTCTCTCGTGGCCAGGGACCAGACTCTCACGGCAGCACACCACGGCCCGTCCGTCCCCCGTTTCATCGGTCTGGACAGCTCGCGCCCGGCCATCGCCTATGCGCTGTCCGCCGGCCTCCTCGATGACGCGGTCTGTGCGGACCTGGAGAGCCGCGACCCGACCGAGCAGGAGAGCACGCTGCTCGGCCGCGCGGACCTGGTCGTGTCCACCGGTTGCATCGGCTACATCGGCGCGCCGACCATTGAGCGGATCGCCCGTGCCGGTGACGAACACCGGCGACCGTGGATGGCCCACTTTGTCCTTCGAATGTTCCCCTTCGACCCCATCGCCGATGCCCTGAGCCCCCTCGGCTACGAGACCGAACGGGTCGACGGCGTGTTCCCACAGCGCAGGTTCGCCTCGGCCCGCGAACGCGAGCAGGTTCTCGACACCCTGGCCACTGTCAACATCGACCCACGCGGCCTCGAGGCCGACGGCTGGCTCTACGCCGAGCTGCACATCTCCCGGCCCACCACCGCCGCTGTCTCCGCCGCCACCCGAGCGTCCGGCACGCAGTCCCACAGCGCCCGGACAGGCGCCACGCTGACCGCACGAGGAGTCTGACGACCTGCGTTCGGACCCGCCGGACGACCAGATCGTGCGACAGTCCCACATGTCAGCGCTTGTCCGGGTCACGATGGCACCACCCGACCCGCCCCATCGGACGACCCGCCCCATCGGACAAACCGAGGCCACGATTGAACGCCACGACCTTCGCCCACGACGACCAGCTGCCCCGGGTCCCGCTGCCCAGCCTCGCCGACAGCTGCGAACGGTTTCTTGCCTGGTCCGCACCGCTGCTGACCGAGGCGGAACAGGCCGAGACCGCGGCCGCCGTGGCCGCGTTCCAGGCCCCGGACGGCCCGGGCCCGATCCTGCACGCCGCCCTGGCGCGCTACGACGCCACCGAGGGCGTGCACAGCTGGCTGGATGACTTCTGGGACTCCCGCTACCTGGGCCGCCGCGACCGCATCGCGCTCAACGCCAACTACATCTTCCTGTTCGCCGGCGGCCCCGCCGGCGCTGCCAGCACCACCGCGACCCGCACCGGCACCAGCCCCGGCACCTGGTTGGACGCTGACGGGCAGCCCCAGCTCCAGCGGGCGGCCGACCTGATCACCGCGGCCGTCGACTACAAGCTGCGCCTGGACGACGAGCGGGTCGCCCCGGTCGTGCAACGTGGTACGCCACTGTCGATGGCCCAGAACACGTTCCTGTTCTCCACCACCCGCATCCCGGGCGCCGTCCAGGACACCGTCCGCACCCCGTACAGCGCGGACTGGCCCGGCCCGTCGCGGGCACGGCACATCGTGGTGTTCCACCGCGGTCATCCGGTGCGGTTGGACGTCGTCGGCCCGGACGGCCATCCGTACGCGATCGCCGACCTCGTCGCGGGTCTGGCGGCCGTGGTCAAGCAGACCCCGAACCGCGCCCCCGCCAACGGCGCCGTCAGCCATCTCACCACGAAGGCCCGCGCGGCCTGGGCGGACAGCCGCGCCCGCCTGCTCGCCCTCGACCCGGCCAACCAGGAGGCGCTCGACACCATCGAGACCGCCCTGTTCTGCGTGTGCCTGGAGGACGACAGTCCCGCGGACGACGTCGCCACCTGCGACCGGCTGCTGCACGGCGACCCGGCGAACCGCTGGTTCGACAAGGCGGTGTCCCTGATCGTCTTCCCGGACGGGCGGGCCGGGATCAACGTCGAACACTGCGGCCTGGACGGCACCACGATTCTGAGTTTCGTCGACGACCTGCTCGCCACCAGTCCACAGGACCACGCGGCGAGTTCGGGCGCGCAGGCGCAGGGCCTGCCGGCGATCGATCCGGTCACGTTCGTCCTCGACGAGGCACTGCGGGCCGACATCAGCGCCGCGAACGAGTCGTTTGCCGCGTTCGCCGCCGCCACCGCGTCGAGGACGCTGCGTTTCGACGACTTCGGCCAGAACGAGGCCAAGCGCCTGCGGATGTCCCCCGACGCGTTCGTCCAGCTCGCCTACCAGCTCGCCCACGTCCGGGCCAAGGGCCATATCGGCGCTACCTACGAGTCGATCGCGACCCGCAGCTGGCGGCGTGGCCGGACCGAGGCGATGCGGGTCGTCACCCCGGAGGTCCTCGCGTTCGTCGCCGCGATGAGCGACCCGGCCGTGGACGCCGACACCAGGCGGGCGGCGTTCCGCGCCGCCGCCGAGGCCCACGTCGCCCGGGCCCGGGACTGCCAGGCCGGCCGGGCGCCCGAGCAGCACCTGTGGGAACTGCAGTTCATCGCCCGTCGCCAGGGCGACGAACTGGGTGTGCACGAGCCGCTCGCCCTGTACGGGACGCCGGGCTGGGTGAAAAGCCGCGACGACTTCCTGAGCACCAGCTCCGCGCCCTCGGTGAACGTCGAGTTCTTCGGTTTCGGCTCGACGAGCAGCCAGTGCATCGGCGCGGCCTACGTGCTGCTTCCGGATCGGTTCAACCTCTATCTGAGCACCCCGCGGGCCGTCGAGGACGGCCTGACGGCATTCGCCGCCGAGCTCGGTGGTGCCCTGCGCGAGCTGCGGGACCTGCTCGCCTCGGAAACGCCCGCCAGCTGACCCCGGCCGCTGCGGGCACCGACCCCCGCCCGGCCCGGCCCGGTCTCGGTGGCCGGGCCGGGCGGGTCAGACACATGGACGGCCGGGCGCGGTGGGCCGTCGGTCAGCGTCGCGGCTGCGGGAGGCGACTGGGGCCGACGTGACGGTCGAGCCACTCCCGTAGCGCCCGCATCTCCCGCCAGGCGGCGGCGACCCGCGACGCGCACTCCGGCTCGGCCAGCCACGGCGGTTCGCCGAACTCCCGGGACGCCATGAGGGTGCGGTAGCGCAGCAGCGCGATCCGCGGATGGTCCGCGTCGAACCCGCGCGGCCGGGTCTTGAGCTGGTTTCCGGCAATCTCGTACCCGCGCTCGCGCAGGGTGGCGAGCACCGTTTCGAGCTTCGGGCCGACCACGTCATCCGCGACGGCCGCACGCAGTCGTTCGACCTGGTCCGACGCGGTCTGCCAGTAGCCGGAGCCGACCATCAGCCCGCGCGCCGAGACCTGCACATAGCCGCCGCCGGTGATGTACGCCCCGATGGCGGTCTTGTACGGCGACTTGTCCTTGGCGAACCGGACGTCACGATGCGGCCGGAACACGTGCGGCTGGCCGAACTCCGGCTCGAGCTCGGCCAGCAGGGCGAGCATCGGCCCGCGTACCGCCTTCTCGTACACCTCACGATGATCAGACCAGTACGTCCTGCTGTTGTCCGCTTCCAACCCCTCGTAGAAGATCATCGCTTCGGTCGGGAACCCGGTGAACTCCGACATCGGACCTCCTGGCAGAACGACAGGGCGTTCGGAGCACGCTCTCACCCAGATCACGAACCACCAGGAGGACGAAGCAGGGCGCACGCCGAGGCCAGCCGAACATACCGGTGAGCGCCGACAGTTCCGACATCGTCCGTGCGGGGTTGGCGACGGTGTCGCAGGCTGGCCTCGATGCACAACGACAGCCTCGGGTCACCCGCTGGCGGCGGGACGGGCGCCGCCGCCGCGATCTCCGCTACCCCTGCCCTGCAGGCCGTCGACGTGCGGATTCGCCGTGGTACGCGGCGGCGGGGCCGCGGTGGCCACGAGGTCATCCACGGTCTGTCGTTCACCATCGCGACCGGCTGTGTGGTCGGCGTGATCGGACCGAGCGGCTCCGGCAAGACCACGCTGCTGCGCGCGATCGTCGGCGTCCAGAGTGCGGTGGCGGGCGACCTGCGGGTGCTGGGCCACGCGTCCGGCGATGCGTGTCTGCGCCGTCGGGTGGGCTATGCCACCCAGTCCGCCTCGGTGTACGGCGACCTGACTGTCCTGGAGAACCTGCGGTACCTCGCCGAGATCATGCGTGCCGGGATACCCGACGACCCGGCCTGGTCCCCCGGCTATCTCGACGGGCTGTTGGCGCAGGTCGGCCTCACCGAGCAGGCGAACCAGCTGGTGGAGCAGCTCTCCGGCGGCCAGCGTTCCCGGGTGTCCCTGGCCGCGGCGATGATCGGTGGCACGGACGTTCTGGTTTTGGACGAACCCACCGTCGGCGCCGACCCCCTACTACGTCGACGGTTGTGGGCGGACCTGCGCAGGCTCGCCCGCGGCGGGATGACCATCCTGGTCAGCTCCCATGTCATGGACGAGGCCGCCCGCTGCGACCATCTGCTTCTGCTCTACGCCGGCCGGCTGCTGGCACAGGGCACCCCGTCCGACCTGCTCGCCACGACGGGCTGCAACGATCTCGAAGAGGGCTTCGTCCGTCTGCTCGAACGCTCGGAAGCCCCCGTTCCTGCAGCCACCCCGACCACCCCGACCTTCCGAGCCAGCACGGACGGTACGGGGCGGACGTCCGCAGCCGGGCCGACCACTCACCGGATGCCGCCCGTACGCACTGGTGCGGCCCGCCGGGCGGGCCCGACCGGGGGTACGCATCCGCGGGGGATATCGTCCTGCCCGGCTCGCCGTCCGGTGGATGTCCGGCGCACGGCCGCGACCGCGGGACGCGTCCTGCGCCAGCTCGGCCGCGACCGGCGCACCCTTGTGCTCGTCCTGCTGCTGCCACCGGCGCTGCTTGTCACGCTGCGCCTTCTTTTTCATCACTCGCCGGCCACGTTCGGCCGGATCGGCCCGGCCCTGCTGGGCATCTTCCCCTTGATGACGATGTTCTTCGTCACCTCGGTGGCGATGTTGCGGGAACGTACCTCCGGCACACTCGAACGGTTGATGACGACCCCGGTCGGCCGGGACGATCTGCTGCTGGGTTACGGGGTGGCCTTCGCCGTCCCCGCCGCGGCGCAGGCCGCACTCGCCACCGCGCTCACGGTGGGGCCGCTGGGCCTGAACATTCGCGGATCAGCGTCGATGCTGTTCCTGGCAGCAATCCTGAGTTCGCTCCTCGGCACGTCTCTGGGGCTGTGGATGAGCGCCTTCGCCCGGACCGAGTTCGAGGCGGTCCAGTTCATTCCCGCCGCGCTCATCCCCCAGTTCATGCTGTGCGGCGTGCTGGTGCCCCGGCACACCATGCTGCCCGCGCTGGACACGCTGAGCGCGCTGATGCCGATGACCTATGTGGTGGACTCGATGGCCCAGCTGAGCCACTCCCATGCGTTTAACGCCCGGCTCGCGCTGGACCTCACCATCGTGATCTGTTGCACGCTCGCGGCAGTCAGCCTTGCTGCCGTTACCTTGCGTCGCCGTCACCCCTAGTCCCGACACCAGCCCCGGGCGGGACAGGCGTGTGCCGTGACCGTGGCGACCATCCCCGTGACCGGTAGCGGCACGACCATGTAGCCCAGGCCGGATGTTCAGCGTGCATCCGGTTACCATCGTGGTGGTGGCTGTCGAGTTCACCGGGTTCGGCTGCGCCTCTACGCCGCTGGCGGGCAATCGGTAGGCGGTCAGCGGCAACACAGCCCGCAACCAGCACAGAAAGTAAACGGAAAGTAATCAGCATCGAGTTCGGCGAGCGCCACCGGCAGGCGGCGCTGTCGGGCAGCTCCGACGCCAGGCGCGGCGGACGGCCCCGAGAACACACCCAGGCGCGGAGAGGATGGTCATCGGTGGATGGATGAGTCCGGCCACGGATTCCCCGCCGACGACCGTCGTCGCGACCTGCCCGCTGGCGACCGGTCGCGGCGGCGCATCGAGCCAACCGAGCTGACCGACGTCCCACCGGCGGCGTCGACAGCGAGACAACCAGCGACGGCAGCTCAGCCAGCCGCGGTGACACCGGCTCCGCCTGCGACCCGGCCCTCGCCTGCAGCCCAGCCCTCGCCTGCGACCTGGTCCGCGGCGGCGCAACCATCACCGTCTGCCGCCGCAGGACGGTCCGCTCAGGATGTCGCCGATCGTCCCGACCAGCCGACTCGTGCCCACGCCGATCCGGCCGAACCCACCGGGTCGGTGCCAGCCGGCCGTCCTGCTGCGGGCGCGACGGATCCGGCTGGTCCGTCCGACGGCGCCACCGCCACCGAGACGGCAGGTGAGCGCAGCCTGCCACCGCCGGCGGACCAGCCCATCGCAACGACGGCGGAACTCGCCGAACTGCGCCGCCGACTCGGGATGCCGGATATCGCCGAGGCCCGCCGGGCCGAACGGGACCGCCGCCGCGGGGTGGAGCCAGCGGCTCGACCCCCCGTCCGGCCTGCGGTCGACCATCAGCCCGGGCATGGCTACGGTCACGGTCGCCAGTTCGGCTACGGCCAGGGACGAGAGTCGGGCCCCGGACGGGAGCCGGCCCACGATCGGGAACCGAGGCAGGGCCGGGAGCCAAGGCAGGCCCGGGAGGCTGAGCGCGGCCGAGAGGCAGGGCTCGGCCGGGAGGCTGAGCGCGGTTCGTCGCCGCAGGCCACGGGCCTGCAGACACCGGGGCGGCCGATCAGCGATCAGCAGACCCGCGGGCATGGAGCGGGGTCTGCCCCGACGGACGGGCGGGCCACGGGAGCAGGCGCCGGCTCGACAGCAGGCTCGGTCACCGGCACGCGAGGCACGGGTCCGGGAGCTCGAGGCCCGCAGGCCCCGGGAACGAGCCCGGGCCCGCGGGGCACCGGCCCGGGCGCAGGCACAGGCGCGGATCGCCGGGCAGGCGCCGGTGCCCGGCAGCGTCCGGCGGTCGCCGAACCGGCCCGGCGGGTCGAGACGTACGACCCGGAGAAGACGCAGATCCTGCGCGGGCTGCACGGCCGTCACGTGCCGGGCGCCGAGAGTTTCCGGGTACGGCACGCAGCGTCCGCCGAGGGACTGATCCCGATGTCGGGCACGCTGACCGGGGAGTTCTTCCTCGGCTCGCTCACCCGGCCCGAGCGCAGCGGCGGACCTGTCGAGCGGGGCGGAGTCGGGGAGCGGGGCCCGGGGCGCCGTGACGGCGGGACGGCCGCCGGCGGACACCGTCGGCGGGACGTCCGCGCCGAACCGGTTGACTACGGGCTTGACGATCTCTCCACAGAGGTCGATGCCGGGTCCAGGCATCGCGCGGAGCACACGACCAAGGGCAGCTCCAGGTCCCGGGCGATCTGGACGCTCGTCGACCAGGTGCTCTCCAGCGGGACCAACGCCGTCATGTCGTTCGTGATCGCCCACAGTGTCACCAAGTCCGAGTTCGGCGCCTTCGGGATCGCGTTCGCGATCTTCTCACTGATGATCGGCTTCGCGAAGGCGGCGGGTACCTCGCCGTTGGGCATCCGGTTCGCGGACGCGTCGCCGCAGACGTTTCGCGGCGCCGCCGCCGCCGGCACGGGCACCGCGTTCGTGGTGGGACTGGGCTCCGGCGTCGTCACCCTGATGGCCGGTCTGGCGATCGGCGGGGCGGTCGGTTCGTCGCTGGTCGCGATGGGCCTCGTCTTCCCCGCGCTGTTGCTGCAGGACGCCTGGCGGCAGGTGTTCTTCGCCGAGGGACGCCCGGCGGCGGCGGCAGTCAACGACGCGGTGTGGGCCGTCGTCCAGTTCGCAGCGATCTTCGCCCTGATCGTCCGGGATGTGTCGACCTCCTGGGCGATGCTCTCGGCCTGGGGCGGGGCCGCGGCGGTCGCGGCCGTCCTCGGCTACTACCAGGCGGGCTTCGCTCCCGCGACCAGGCAGGTGAAGTCCTGGCTGGTCGAGCACCGGGACATCAACGGCTACATGTGCGCCGAATACCTCACCGTCCAGGGCGCCCAGCAGGCCTCGACGCTGCTGCTGGGCACCCTGGGGGCCATCGACCTCGTCGGCGCGCTGCGCGGGGTACAGACCCTGCTCGGGCCGACCACGATCCTCGCGGTCGGGATCGTCAGCTGGGCGATCCCGGAGTTCTCCCGCCGCAAGGACATGACGGCGCCGGCCCGGATGCGCGCGGCCTACGCGCTGTCCGGCGTCATCGTCGCCGTCGGGGTGATCTGGGGCACGATCTTCCTACTCCTGCCCGCAGGTGTCGGCCACTCACTGCTCGGGGACACCTGGGTGCAGACCCACCACCTGCTGGCACTGTCGATCATCCAGCAGGCCGGCCCCGCGGCCACTGTCGGCCCGGCCTGCATGCTCTACGCGCTCGGCAAGGCGAAGCTGACCTTCCGCGCCAACGCGATCCTGGCACCCCAGCTGCTGGTCTATCCGGTGGTCGGGCTACACGTCGGTGGGGCGACCGGTGCCGTCGTCGGCTACATCGCCGCGTTCTGGATCACGGTTCCCTTCTGGTACATGCTGCTCGCCGGCGCCGCCCGGGAGGCCGACCGGGAGGCAGCGCAGGGCGCGGACGCGGACGCGGCGCCGGACGCTTCCGGCACCGCCGGGATCGGCGCTGCCACCCCCACCAGCGCGACCCCGACCGGCGCCGGCCCAGCCACCCTCACCACCATGTCCCGCGACGCCGATCAGGCGAAGTCCCCGGCTGCGTCGGACACCACCTCGGCTGGGACGGACGCCGCACCGTGAACCGACCCCCCCTCGGGGCCACCTGGCGGTACCCCGAAATCCGGTTGACCGCCACCAGGCAGAACGGGGCGAACCGGCGTCTAGGTAGGATCTCGACCGGCGCCGAGACCGTTCCAGTTCATGATGCCTGGCCAGGTCCGGGCGGGGGGTTGCGATGAATCTGCGTGTCCTGTATCGATCGGTTGGCTCGGAGAACACGAAAAACCGGCCGGAGTACTACAGCAAGCAGCTCGCGCTTGAGTCCCTGCTGCGCGCGGCAGCACAGGTGAGCATCCCGATGACGATCCACTTCGTCAACGACGGGCCCATCCCCGCAGATCGACTGGCGCTGATGGCCGATGCCGGGGAGATCGTCCCGGTCAGCTGCGGCAGCAACCGTGCCTCGTACCGGCACGTGCTGCGCCTGCCTCGGCTGCGCCGCTGGGCCGAGGACGATCTCATCTGGCTCGCCGAGGACGACTACCTCTACACCGAGCGCTCGCTGTCCGCACTGGTCTCGGTCGCTCAGGCCCGTCCCGACGTCTCCTACTTCACGCTCTACAGCACGCTGCGGTTCGCCTCGGCCTCCACCCGGCGGCGTCCCGTGGTGGAACAGAGCGACCAGGACCCGTCCGGCCTGCCCCGGTTCGACGGCGTGCCGTGGGCCCGGGCCGCATCCACGACGAGCACGTTCGGCGTGCGGGTCGCTGCCCTGCTGGAGGACGAGCGGCTGCTGCGCGCCATCCCGTTCGTCGGCGGCGCCTTCGACCGGGCGACCTGCCTGACATTGCAGGGCCTTCAGCCATTCCAGCTGGCGGAGCTCGGCGGCGAGCCGCCGGCGGTCGAGCCGCCAACGGCCGCCAGTCGGGTCGCCCGGCGCGCGGCGCTCACCGGCGTGCGGCTCACCCTGAACGCGGTGGCGCTGGCCCGCTCCGAGCGGCGCTGGCGGACGATGCTGGTCCCGGAGCCGTCCCTGGCCACTCACCTGGAACTTGGTGGGGCACTGGCCGCCGGCCATGACTGGGCCGCCGAGGCAGCAGCCGTGGCGGCCTGGTCGCAGGCCCGCACCGCGGCGGCCACCGGCGAGGCCAGCGGTCCCACGTCCCAGCTGCCCACGTCCGAGCCGCTCACGTCCGAGCTGCCCATGTCCGAGCTGCCCACGTCCGAGGCCGTGGCGACCGAGACGGCCGTGTCCGAGACCGCCGCGGTCGAGCCGCCCACGTCCGAGGTGGCCGCGTCCGGCGGCGGCTTCGGCGGGCTGCCAGGAGCCGGGGCACGAAAGCCGTTCGTGGCATGAGCCGGGGCCGGCTGACCCTCACGCTGGTCGCGGTGCTCGTGCTGGTGGCCGCGGGGCTCGGTGCCTGCTCGCACTCGTCCTCGCCGCAACCCGAACCGCAGATCACCGGGGTGCGCTGGGTCTCCGGAGCCAACGGCAACTACCCGAACGAGGTCAACGCCTGGGGGACGTTTGCCGGACGCCAGGTGGGCCTCGCCATCGTGTTCACCGACCGACGGAGCTGGAACGGCCTGGTCGGCGCGGGCTGGCCGACGTCCGCGTTCACCCGGGCCGCGTTTCCCGGCGAGCTGTCGGTCGCCCAGCCGCTCTACCCGCAGGACGGCAACGAGGCGGCCTGTGCCCGCGGCGAGTACGACCGGTACTGGAGCCAGTTCGGCACCACGTTGACGACGTATGGTCGCGCCGACGCCTACGTGCGCCTTGGCTGGGAGTTCAACGGCGGGTACATGTACTGGCACGTGCGTGACGTCGAGGCCTGGAAGACGTGCTTCCGCCGGACGGTGAGCGCGATCCGCTCCACCGACCCGGCCGTGAAGATCGACTGGAACATGAACGCCCACAACGACACCCTGCCTGTGGGCAAGGAGGACGTGTGGGCCGCCTACCCCGGCGACCAGTACGTCGACATCGTCAGCATCGACGCCTACGATCACTTCCCTGCCTCGCTGACCCAGGCCACCTGGGACAGACAGTGCCACCTGCGGTCCGGCCTGTGCACGGTGATCCAGTTCGCCAGGGATCACGGCAAGAAGTTCGCGGTGCCCGAATGGGGCGTGGTCCGCAGCGCCGGTGGGGGTGGGGACAACCCGTTCTACGTCAGCAGGATGTACCAGACCTTCGTCGCCAACGCGCAGAACCTGGCCTACGAGTCGTACTACCGGACCGCCGAGAACGGCAACGTCAAGTCATCCCTGACCAGCCCGGATCTCAACCCCGACGCGTCCCGACGCTATCTGCAGCTGTTCGGCAGCGCGCTGGGCCCCGACGCGGGCTGAGCGGTGACCGCCCGCCAGGCGCGGGACCGTCCGAGGCTGGTTCTCCCCGGGACGGTCCCGGCGCGGTCGTCCGCTCAGACGAGGCTGGCGTCGAGGTCCTTGCGGATCTCTTCGGGGGTGACCGTCGGCTCGTAGCGGCGCACGACGTTGCCCTGCCCGTCGACGAGGAACTTGGTGAAGTTCCACTTGATCTCGTCGGTGCCGATGGCCTCCGGCCGGGTGTTCTTCACGTGCTCGTAGAGGAAGCCGGATTCGGGTCCGAACTCACCCGGCGCCTGCGAGCGCAGGTACTGGTACAGCGGGGCGGCATCCGGCCCGTTGACGTCGACTTTGCTGAGCACCGGGAAGGTGACGTCGAAGGTCGTCGAGCAGAAGTCCTGGATCTCGGCGTTGGTGCCCGGCTCCTGCCCACCGAACTGGTTGCACGGAAAGCCGAGGATCTCCAGTCCACGCCCGTGCAGATCCCGGTAGAGCGCCTCAAGCCCCTCGTACTGCGGGGTCAGGCCGCACTTGCTGGCAACATTGACGATCAGTAGCGTCTGGCCGGCGAACTCGCCGAGCGACCGGGTCCCGCCGTCGGCGGCTTCGACGGTGAAGTCATGAACAGTCACGATCAACCTGGCTCTCGATCGGTGCGATCAGGGAGGTCACGACCGTTCGTCCGGTCGCGGACCATCCTTGACGCTACTCCCCCGAGCCCATTATGTCACCAGATCGGTAGCATAATGAAACCACCACGGCCAACGGTCCTCGACGGTCGCGCGGTCCGGTCTGGGATGCTCATAACGCACCCGGATGCCGACCGAACAGGAAGAAGCCGCGCCGCGATGAGCATCGATTCCGAGCTGTTGAAGATCCTGGCCTGCCCGGTGGACAAGGGGCCGCTGGAACTGGTGGACGACGCCCTGGTCAACCCACGGCTCGGGCACCACTACGAGATACGCGCCGGCGTGCCGATCCTGCTGCGCCCGGACCACGTCGACGCCGCGGAGGCCCGTGCCGGGCGCGCCGTGCGCTGAGCCGCCCAGGCGTGCACGGCATGCTGTCGCCGCCGCGTCGCCGTACATGCGAACAGGGCCCGAGGAGGTCATCCTCGGGCCCTGTTCGGGTTTCTACCGTGCTACCGGCGTCACCGCCGGGTCAGCGGGCGGCCGGGTGGCGAACTACTCCCCCCGACCGAACTGCTCCCGCAGGCGGCGCAGCGCCTCTTCGTCGATGGCCGAAGGGGCCTGATCCGACGACGGAGAGGAGGTGTAGGAGGACGGTGCCGCGGCGGCGGCGTCGGCCTCCTGGGCGGCCCGGATCTGGGCCTGGTGCGCCTCGAAGCGGGTCTGGGCCTCGGCGTACTGCCGCTCCCATTCCGCCTGCTGCTCCTCGAAGCCCGGCAGCCACTCGCCGGTCTCCGGGTCGAAGCCCTCGGGGTAGACGTAGTTGCCCTGCTCGTCGTACTTGGCTTCCATGCCGTACTGGCTCGGGTCGAACGCGTCGCCGTCGACGGCGAGCCCCGACACCTCGTTCGCCTGCTTGAGCGAGAGGCTGATCCGCCGCCGGTCGAGGTCGATGTCGATGACCTTGACGAGAATCTCGTCACCGACGTTGACGACCTGCTCGGGGATCTCCACATGCCGCTCGGCAAGTTCGGAGATGTGCACCAGACCCTCGATGCCCTCGTCCACCCGGACGAACGCACCGAAGGGCACCAGCTTGGTGACCCGACCGGGCACGACCTGACCGATGGCATGGGTGCGGGCGAACTGGCGCCACGGGTCCTCCTGCGTCGCCTTCAGCGACAGGGAGACCCGCTCGCGGTCGAGGTCGACGTCGAGAACCTCGACGGTGACCTCCTGGCCGACCTCGACCACCTCGGAGGGGTGGTCGATGTGCTTCCAGGACAGCTCCGAGACGTGCACCAGACCATCGACGCCACCCAGGTCCACGAAGGCACCGAAGTTGACGATGGAGCTGACGACGCCCTTGCGGATCTGGCCCTTGGCAAGCTGGGCGAGGAACTCGGAGCGAACCTCGCTCTGGGTCTGCTCCAGCCAGGCACGCCGCGAGAGCACGACGTTGTTGCGGTTCTTGTCCAGCTCGATGATCTTGGCTTCGAGCTCGCGGCCCACGTAGGGCTGCAGGTCGCGGACGCGGCGCATCTCCACGAGAGAAGCCGGCAGGAAGCCGCGTAGGCCGATGTCGAGGATGAGACCACCCTTGACGACCTCGATGACGGTGCCGGTGACGACCCCGTCCTCGTCCTTGAGCTTCTCGATCGTGCCCCAGGCGCGCTCGTACTGCGCACGCTTCTTGGACAGGATCAGACGGCCCTCTTTGTCCTCCTTCTGAAGGACGAGGGCCTCGACGTGGTCGCCAACACTCACGACCTCATGCGGGTCGACATCATGCTTGATCGACAGCTCGCGTGACGGGATCACGCCCTCGGTCTTGTAACCGATGTCGAGCAGCACCTCGTCCCGGTCGACCTTGACGATGATGCCGTCAACGATGTCGCCATCGTTGAAGAACTTGATCGTCTTGTCGACGGCCGCGAGGAAGTCTTCGGCCGAGCCGATGTCGTTGACCGCTACCTGGGGCGTGGTCGTGCTGTGCGAGGTGGTCACGGTCTCCACGGGTCGTACGTCGGTGGTGCTCGTCAAGGGGTCGGCTCCGGCTTGGGGTGGTCGTCCGCGCGAGGGCCGGATCGAACCGCCGGGACCGAGGGACAGATACAACGCGAGAAACGAAGAAACTGTCAGAACCGATAACGACGCTCGAGTGGATCCGCTCGGTCTGAGACCCACGGACCCTCGTGCACGGACCCAAGTCTAGGGACGGGGGTCCGTGGAGGTCAACGGGAGTCGGCAGGGGAACGCATGCAACCCGCGACGACGGTCACGCTTCGCAGACACATGGAGGCTATATGTAGCTATGAGCACCCCCATTCGCGGGCGACAAAGGCTGATCCCGCCCCGACGCCCGGAACACGCGCTGTGCCAGGATCGCGGTTGTCGAGTTCGGGCCGGCCGGGCTGTGGGCCGGCCGGGCCGTGGGAGTCGACGCTCAGGCGCGCCCGGCGTCGCGGGCTCCGGGCGGACCGGGTTCGACCACCGGGAGCAGACTCTCGCCCGCCGCCGGTGTGCCCGGTTCGGCGGAACCAGTCGCGCCGCCGGCGGCGGCCTCGCCACCTGGTCCGCCAGGCGGGCCGGGTTCACGGGTTCGAGCGGGCTGTCTGGGCCGGGTCAGGTATGCCGTCACCTCGGACCCGCTCCAGTCCCCGAGCACCGACGGGTCCGGCCCGGGTGGCGCGGCCCAGCTGCGCGTGGCCCAGACCTGCGGGCCGGTGCCCAGTGGCACGGTCGGGGCGTCCCGGGGCGCCCCCGCCCGCGGGACCCCCACGTGAAC
>NZ_JAMQQG010000097.1 GCF_023716925.1 Frankia sp. R82 | reverse complement strand
GATGGACGACGCGGCGCTGATCAAGGCCGCCGGTCAAATTGGCTATCCGGTGCTGATCAAGCCGTCGGCCGGCGGGGCGGCGGGATCGGCGTCGGTGGCGGCACGGCAGGTCGGAAGGCCGAGGCCGGCGGCGGCACCCCGACCGGCCAGGGCCCCGCGGCAGGAGCCGGCCGGTCCACCCGCGGTGACCAACCGGTGGCTGGTCGGTCCGCCGGAGCCGCGCCACCAGCGGGAGTCGCACCACCAGCGGGCGTTACGCCCCCGGCGGGAGTTACGCCATCGGCGGGATTTGCACCCACGGCCGGACCGGCCGCGCCGGGCAGCACGGTGATGCTTTCGGTGGGCGCTCTGCCGGTCCCGGTCCAGGTGCGTTCGAGAAAGTCGCCGGCCACTGCGTCGGCCTCGGTGACGCCTTCCACCGAGGTGCGCCCGACCAGCGCGGCGAGCAGCGCGGACGCCGTCGGCCGGCGCGCGGGATCCTTCGACAGGGACCGGGCGACGACGCTGTGCAGGTAGGCCGGCAACGCGTCAAGATCCGGGCTGTCCCGCTGGACCCGCAGGGCAAGCTGGTCGGGCGACTCGGCGTGGAAGGGGTGGCGTCCGGTCGCCCCGTACGTCACGCAGTTCGCCCAGGCGAACACGTCCGCCGACGAGCCGGACGGCTCCCCGCGCATCTGCTCGGGCGACATCCAGGCCAGTGTCCCGATCACATGACCGGTGCGGGTCAGGGTGCTGCTGTCGGTCAGGTGCGCCACCCCGAAGTCGATCACTTTCGGGCCGTCCCAGGCCAGCAGGATGTTCGACGGTTTGAGATCACGGTGGACGACACCGGCGGAATGAATGGCCACCAGCGCGTCGGCGAGGCCGACGGCCAGGCCACGCACGAGGTGGTTCTCCAGGCGCCCCCGGGCCCGGACGGCCTGCGCCAGGCTGATGCCCTCGACGTACTCGGTGACCATCCACGGTGCCAGCGCCTCGGTGTCGGCGTCGAGGACGGCGGCCACCGCGTTGCCCCGCACCCGCAGCGCGGCGTGCACCTCCCGTTCGAACCGGCTACGGAACTCGACGTCCTCGGCCAGATCCTCGGCGGCCACCTTGACGGCCACGGCTCGCTGATCGGGAGTGAACCCGAGGTAGACGGTTCCCATCCCACCGGCCCCGATCCGGTTCTGCAGCCGGTACGGACCGATCTGGCGGGGATCTTCCTCCAGCAGCGGTGTGAGCATCGCTCTCCTCACTGCACCGGGGTCGCGGTTGTGGTGCGAACGCCCGCCCTTGCCGGGGACAGTGAGTCACAGCGTATGTCGATCGCCCTCGCGGGGCAGTCCGCCCGATACATCACATTTGTCCCCTTCCATCCGTCATCACGGATCGCTCGAGCATCACCCGCCGGGCCCGCCGTGCGTGCCCCGTCGCGGCGTGTCCTGTGACACCGCGGCCGGCACGCAAGCCACCACCGCGGTTCGCACCCGCAAGATGCGGACATGGACAGGACGAGCCAAGCGGGAGCACGCACGCCCGCCGAGTGGCGAACGACCCTGCTGGCGGGCATCACCCTGCGGCCCGCAACCGCGGGATCGCCCAATCGCCTGGGCTGGCCGGACTACGACGGACGGCCGGCACTCAGGTGGGGCACCGGACCGATCGCGGGAGTCGAGGCGGTCGCCGCGATATGGGACTTTTCCGTACACGGTGGAAGTTTTGGGGCGGCGGACGCGGCCGGCTTCGCCGCTGCGGCGGCCGAGGCGGCGACCACCCGCCGTCCACTGGTGTCGTTCCTGCGCAGCGGCGGCACCCGCCTGCAGGAAGGGGTTGCCGGGCTGGTCGGCCTCCCCCGGGTGGCGTTGGCCCTCGCCGCCCTCGACGAGGCCGCCGTCGGGCATGTCGCCGTGGCGGACCAGCCGACGACCGGCGGGGTCTGGGTCACCATCGGCTCCCGGTGCGACCTGCGCTGCGCGGTTGCCGGGGCGACCGTCGGCTTCTCGGGCCCCCGGGTCGTCGCGGCGATGACCGGCACCCCGCCACCGCCCGGCAGCCACAGCGCCGCCCCCGCGGCGGCGGCCGGCCTGGTCGACGCGGTGCTCGCCCCCGAGGCCGTCGCCGCCTGGCTGCACCGGGCCCTGACCGCCCTGTCCTCCTCGCCCGCCGCTACGTCGCCGCCACCCCCATCATCGAGCACGACGGGCACCGTGGAGGTGGCCCGGGCGGGCTGGGAACAGGTGCTCGCGGCCCGGACCGTCGCCCGCCCCCACGGCACCGAGCTGCTGCACGCGCTGCTGCCCGACGGCGTCGATCTCGCCGGCGCGGACCCCTGCGTCGCCGTTCGCATCGGCCGACTCCCCGGGACGGCACCGAACCAGGACGAGACGTCCGACCAGGGCGAGGCACTGACCGGGGACACGGTCGGTGGTCCGCGCACCGCGGTGGTCGTGGCGCTCGGGGCCTCCCGCGGCAGCGCACCAGGCCCGGCCGGTTACCGTCTGCTGTCACGGGCGGCCCGGTTGGCGGGCAAGCTCGGCGTCGGACTGATCACCCTGGTGGACACCCCGGGAGCGGCGTCCGGACCGGCAGCCGAGACTGCCGGCATCGCCGCGGCGATCGGCGACGCGATGGCGGCGGTACTCACCTGCCCCTCACCCACCGTGGCGATCGTGCATGGCGAGGGCGGCTCCGGCGGGGCACTCGCCGCGACCGTCACCGACGTGGTCGTCATGACACCGCACAGCTATTTCACCGCGCTGTCCCCGGAAGGCGCCGCGGTGACCCTGCGGATTCCGGTTGCGCAGGCGGCCGACGCCGGCGGGCTGCGTCCCGTCGACCTGCACCGGCTCGGCTTCGCCGACCAGCTGCTCCCGGGGACCGATGTCGCCACGATCGTGCGCGCCGCCGTCGCGCTGTTCGTCCAGCTGCAGGCGCAGGACCCTGACCTGCGCAACCGGCTCCGACGGGCCCGCTGGTCGACAGAACTACGTAACAGTCTGTAATCTCTTTGCGTTTCCCGGAACAGGTCGGATGTGCCCGACGATGCCGGACGCCCGCCGCGCCCGCCCGGCGGCGGGCCCGGTTGCGGCGCCGACGCAGCCCGCGAGGCAGGGAGAGTGATCAGACATAACCGCCACATCTCCGGTGGGCGCAGTCGAGTCCGCCGCCAGCTGGTCGCCGCCGTCCCCGCGTGAGCGTGGTCGAACGATCACCGCAGGTCTGCTCGCGACACCGGCCGGCGCCCGCGGCCTGGCCGTCGAGACCGCATGCCTGGCGACCCATCTGGCGCTGTACCCGGCGGGCGCGCTGCGACGTCTCACCCAGCGCGACGAGGGCTACTCCCTGGACGGACTCGCACCGCTGGAACGCGGCCTGCTGGTGCGCTCCCCCGACACCGCCACCACCCCGGTGCTACTCGTGCACGGACTGGTCGACAACCGGTCGATCTTCACCCGGCTACACCGCCACCTGCGGCGACGTGGTTTTCGCCGGGTTGTGCCGGTGCAGCTACCGCTACGCACCACCTGCGTCGAGGACGGCGCCCGGGTGCTGGGTGAGGCCGTGGCCCGGATCGCCGGAGCGGACGGCCAGGTGACCATCATCGCGCACTCCCTCGGCGGCCTGGTCGCCCGCTACTACGTCCAGCGAATGGGCGGTGACCGGCAGGTCGGCACCCTGATCACGCTCGCGACCCCGCACGGCGGCACCCGGCTGGCCGAGCTCGTGCCGCGGGCACTGCCGTATCCGCTGCTACGCCAGCTACGAGCGGACTCGCCGCTGATCGCGGAACTGGCCGAACCCGCACCGGGCTGCCGCACCCGGATCTTCGCCGTCGCCGCCGCACTCGACACGGTGGTCCGCCCCGCGCAGGCCGCCGTCCATCATCCCGATCTTGATGCGGTCAACCTCACCGTGCCGGGGCTGGGCCACCAGTCCCTGGCGTTCAGCGGCACCGTGGCGCACCAGATCACCACCTGGCTCACCGGCTCCGCGCCGGATTCCCCCGACGCGGACTGACCTCGGGGCCGGCCCTTCGACGGGTCCGGTCGCTCTCTCGACGGCGTTCAGAGTTTTTCGACGGGCGCATAACGCAGCAGCAGCCGTTTCGTGCCGGCCTCGGCCCCGAAGTCGATCGTCGCCTCGGCCGAGTCGCCGAACCCGGCGATGGCGACCACGACCCCGAGCCCGAAGCTGTCGTGCGTCACCCGGTCACCCTGGTTCAGTTCGACCACCGCCCGCGCCGCTGGACGGGCCCGCCCGGCGAACGGCGAGTTCGCCAGCGGCCGGCGCGCAGACGCCGATCCACCGGCCGCGGCACCCAGGCCAGCACTGCCGAAGCTGCTCCCGGCCGAACCCGAACCCCAGGTGCGGGTGGCCGGCGGCGGGGCCGCCTCGGCCAGACGACGCCAGTCGATGAGCGCATCGGGCACCTCACCGAGGAAGCGGGACGCCGGGTTGTAGGCCGGTTGGCCCCAGGCACTGCGCACCACCGAGCGGGTGAGATACAGCCGGGCCCGGGCCCGGGTGACCCCGACGTAGGCGAGGCGACGCTCCTCCTCCATCTGGGCGGGGTCACCGAGGGTGCGCAGGTGCGGAAAGACACCGTCCTCCAGGCCGGTGAGGAAGACGACGGGAAACTCCAGTCCCTTGGCGCTGTGCAGGGTCATCAGGGTGACGACCCCGTCGGACCCGTCGTCGGTGGGAATCTGGTCGGCGTCCGCGACCAGCGAGACCTGCTCGAGGAAGGCGGCGAGGGAACCCTCGGGGTTGCGCTCGACGAACTCCTGCACGACGCCGACGAACTCCTGCAGGTTCTCCACCCGGCCCTGCGACTCGATGGTGTCCTCGGCGAGCAGTTCCGCCAGGTAGCCGGTGCGTTCCAGCACCGCCTCGACCAACGCCACCGGACCCTGCGCCTCGACCGCCCGCAGGCCGGTGAGCAGCGCGGCGAACTCGCGCACCGCCTTCGCCGAGCGGGCCGCGAGGCCCGGCACCTCGCCCACCCGGGCCAGGGCCGCGGGGAAACCGATCCGCTCGGCCTCGGCGAAGCCGGCAAGCGCCGCCTCGGCCCGGTCTCCGATGCCCCGGCGTGGCACGTTCAGGATGCGCCGCAGGTTCACCGTGTCCGCCGGGTTGGCCAGCACCCGCAGGTAGGCGAGCAGATCCCGGATCTCGCGGCGCTCGTAGAAGCGCACCCCGCCGACGACCCGGTAGGGCAGCCCGACCCGGACGAAGATCTCCTCGAAGACCCGGCTCTGCGCGTTCGTCCGGTAGAACACCGCGACGTCCGCCGGACGGGCGAGGCCGGCATCGGTGAGCCGGTCGACCTCCTCGGCGACGAACGCCGCCTCGTCGTGCTCGTTGTCGGCGACGAACCCGACGATCTTCTCACCGTCGCCGGCGTCGGACCACAGCCGTTTCGCCTTACGCTGGTTGTTGCGTGCGATCACCGCGTTCGCGGCGGACAGGATGGTCTGCGTCGACCGGTAGTTCTGCTCCAGCAGGATCACCGCGGCGGCCGGGAAGTCCTCTTCGAATTCCACGATGTTGCGGATGTTCGCCCCGCGGAAGGCGTAGATCGACTGGTCGGCGTCCCCGACCACGCACAGCTCGCCTGGCGGCACCGCGCCGGACGGCCAGGTGGCCGACTCACCCATGGCGACCGCGGCCCCGGCCGCACCGGCACCCGCGGCTGCGGTGGCGCTGCCAGCACCGGCGGTCTCGTCGGCGCCCGTCGCAACGGTGCCGACGGCACGGCCCGCGCCGTGCGCCGGCTGGCCGACGAGTTCGCGGATCAGCACGTACTGGGCGTGGTTGGTGTCCTGGTACTCGTCCACCAGGATGTGCCGGAAGCGACGCCGGTAGTGCTCGGCGACGTCGGGAAACGCCTGCAGCAGGTTCACCGTCGTCATGATCAGATCATCGAAGTCGAGCGCGTTGGCCTGCGCGAGGCGCTGCTGGTAGGCGGCATACACCTCGGCGACGGTGCGCTCGGGGTGACTGGACGCCCGGTCCCGGGCCATCTCCCAGTCGATCAGTTCGTTCTTCAGGTTGCTGATCTGCGCGGCCAGACCACGCGCCGGATGCCGCTTGGGGTCAAGGTCGAGATCCCGGGTCACCAGGGTGATCAGACGCTGGGCGTCGGCGGCATCGTAGATGGAGAACGACGAACCGAATCCGAGCCGCTTGGCCTCCGAACGCAGGATGCGCACACAGGCCGAGTGGAACGTGCTCACCCACATCGCCCGGGCCCGCGGGCCGACCAGCGCGCTGACCCGCTCGCGCATCTCGGCCGCGGCCTTGTTCGTGAACGTGATCGCCAGGATCTCCCCCGGCCGCACCCCGCGCGCCGCCAGCAGGTAGGCGATGCGATGGGTGAGCACCCGGGTCTTGCCCGAACCCGCACCCGCCACCACCAGCATCGGCGCGCCGATGTGCACCACGGCCGCGCGCTGCTGGGGGTTGAGCCCGTCGAGCAGCCCTTCCGCATCGAGACGGGGCAGGCCACCCGATCCGCCCGACCCGTCTCGCGACTCGTCCCCCGCGGTCGGGGCGAGCACCGCCGGGCCGAACAGGTCGTAGGGCACGCCGCCGACGGCACCGGAGGACTCACCGAACAGTGTGCTCATACAACCTCGATCATACGTTCGACGTCGAACCGGCCGGCGAACGGCACCGACCCGCCAGGCCACCTTATGGGCAGCGCGATCCGGCCATACCCGGCGGGCCGGTCACGCCCGTGGTCCTGGCCAGATCGGCAGGCGTGGCCAGATCAGCAGGCGTGGCCAGCGCACGCACCCGGGCGTCCACGGCCGGATCGATGTTGCCGCCGGACAGGACGGCCACCGTCGGTCCCACGGCCAGCTCGCCGTGGCGCAGCAGCGCCGCGACCGGTGCCGCCCCGGCGGGCTCCACCACGATGCCGGACCGGCGCAGCCACACCATCGCCGACCAGAACGCCGACTCGTCGACGGTCACCACGTCGTCCACCAGGGTGCGGGCGAGCGCCAGGGTGAGCCGTCCCGGCTCGCGCACCGCCATGCCGTCGGCGATCGTGCCCCGTCCTGCCGACGGTGCCAGTGGGCGAGGCAGGGTCGGGCGCCGGCAGGGCCGCCCCACCACCCGCGCATCCACGGCGGGCAGCACACGTCGGCCCATGCGCAGGGCCGTGGCGAAGGCGGGAGCCAGCACCGACTGGACGCCGATGATCCGCACCTCGGGCCGGTGTGCCCGGATGGCCGCCGCGATCCCGCTGACGAGCCCACCACCGCCCACACCGACCAGGACCGTGTGCAGGTCCGGCACCTGGTCGAGCAGTTCCAGACCGATCGTGCCCTGCCCGGCGATCACCGCGGGGTCGTCGAAGGGGTGCACCAGTAGTCGATCCCCGGCTGCGGCGAACGTCGCGGCGGCGGCCAGCGCAGCCTCCACCCCGCCAGGCACCTGCTCGACCCGCGCCCCCAGCTCCCGAGTCCGGGCGATCTTGATCGGGTTGGCCCCGGCCGGAACGAAGATCGTCGCTGGAACGCCGAAGGCCGCCGCCGCGTAGGCCACACCCTGGGCATGGTTGCCGGCGCTGGCCGCGACCACCCCGCGCATCCGCGCGTCCGGATCGGCGAGCGCCACCCGGTGATAGGCACCGCGCAGCTTGAACGAACCGGTGTGCTGCTCGTGCTCGCACTTGAGCCAGACCGGCACGCCGAGCTCGGCGCCGAGCCGGTCGTCCCGCACGACCCGGGTCCGCCGAGCGACACCGGCCAGCACCCGCGCCGCGGTCTCGATCCCCGGCGGCACCGGCAGCAGGGCCGACGCAGGCAAGGACGCGGGCGGGACGGAACGGACAGACCCGGTGGACCCGGGCTCGGATGCCGGCTCGTCGTCGTCGGCAGGTGCGGTCATGGCGACCTCTCCGGTGGCAGTGCGGCCACCTCACCGTGGCCGCGGCAACAAAAAACCCCTCCGCCGACACGGCGGAAGGGCGGGGCGCGCGAGCCCGGTATGCGGGGTGCGCGCCTACGTAATGGCCATCTGGTGCACGGTCACCTCTTCAGAGTGCTCGCCGGCGGCCGGGACGTCAAACGCAGCCCCGGCCCCGGCGAACGACCGACCTACTCCCACTCGATGGTGCCCGGCGGCTTCGACGTGATGTCGTAGACAACCCGGTTGACCTGGGGAACCTCGTTGACGATGCGGTTGGAGATGCGCTCGAGCAGGGTGTACGGCAGCCGCGCCCAGTCTGCGGTCATGGCGTCCTCGCTGGTGACCGCGCGCAGGACCACGGGATGCCCGTAGGTGCGCTCGTCGCCCTGCACCCCGACCGACCGCACGTCGGCGAGCAGGACCGCGAAGACCTGCCAGATCTCCCGGTCGAGGCCGGCGCGACGGATCTCGTCGCGGACCACCGCGTCGGCGGCGCGCACGATGTCGAGGCGCTCGGGGGTCACCTCGCCGATGATGCGCACGGCGAGTCCGGGCCCGGGGAACGGCTGCCGCCAGACGATCTCCTCGGGCAGGCCGAGCTCCTCGCCCAGGCGGCGCACCTCGTCCTTGAACAGCGACCGCAGCGGCTCGATCAGCCCGAACTGCAGGTCGTCCGGCAGGCCACCGACGTTGTGATGTGACTTGATCTTGGCGGCGGTGGCGGAACCCGACTCGATCACGTCGGGATAGAGCGTGCCCTGCACGAGATGGTCGATCGTCGCACCCTCGGCCTCGGCGCGGGCCTCGAGCTCACGGGCCGCCTCCTCGAAGACCCGGATGAACTCCCGGCCAATGATCTTGCGCTTCTGTTCGGGCTCGGTGACCCCGGCGAGCGCGGCGGCAAACCGGTCGGCCGCCTTGACGTGGACCAGCTCCACCCCGGTGGAGGCGACGAACTCCCGCTCGACCTGCTCGGCCTCACCCTCGCGCAGCAGGCCATGATCGACGAACACGCAGGTCAAAGCATCCCCGACAGCCCGGTGCACGAGGGCCGCGGCCACCGCGGAGTCCACCCCGCCGGACAGCCCGCAGATCAGCCGGCCGTTGCCGACCTGGTCGCGCACCGCCGCCACCGCCTCCTCGACGATGTTGACCATCGTCCAGGTCGGCCGGCAGCCGGCACCGGCCAGCAGGAAGTGCCGCAGCACGTCCAGGCCGCGCTCGCTGTGCAGGACCTCCGGATGGAACTGGACCCCGAACAGCCGCCGCTCGCGGTCCTCGAACGCGGCGACCGGGGTCGACGGGGTCGACGCCGTCACCAGAAAGCCGGGGGGCGCCTTCGAGACCGAGTCGCCATGGGACATCCACACCTGCTGATCGACAGGCAACCCGTCGAACAGGACACCGGGTTCGGACACCGCCAGGCGAGTCGCTCCGTACTCGGCGGTTCCGGTCCGGTCCACCGTCCCGGCCAACGCCTGGGCCATCACCTGATGGCCGTAGCAGATACCGAGGACCGGTAGGCCGGTCTCGAACAACGCGGGATCAACCCGGGGTGCGCCGGGTGAGTACACCGAACGTGGCCCGCCAGAAAGGATGAGTGCGGACGGTCTACGGGCGAGAAGGTCCTCGACCGGCGTGTGCCACGGCACGATCTCCGAGTACACATGGCATTCCCGGACCCGGCGGGCGATCAGCTGGGCATACTGCGCGCCGAAGTCGAGCACCAGAACGGTGTCGTTCCCGGTGGGCCCCGCCCCCGCCCCCGGCCGAACGGGCGCCGCCCCAGGGACGGAGGATCCGCCCGCCACCGTACCGGCATGCTGCGCTCTCGCACCGTGACCAGGGTCGCCATGCTGCATCTCGCTCACCGCGCCAGCCTACGGATCCGCAACCACCTTCGGGCGGGAGCCCGGTGGCCGGACCGCCGGGACCCCGAACGAACGGACCCGAACGAACGGACCCCCGGCAAGCGGACCCCGGACGCGCGGGCCCTCGCCCGACGGGCCCCGACGGGCGAGGCACCCACGTGCACCCCTTCGGACAGCGCGACCGCCCAGGAGTGCCAATACCCCAAAGGTGCAATGCCGGGCAGGCAAGCTCGAACGTCGGAAGAGCCAGTGTCGTAGATGCCTGAGATGCCGGGTTTTGCACCAAGCTCAGCTCTGTCCGAGACAAGCTGCGGCGCCCGATGGCGTACGTTGTTGCGTCGCGCGCCGGGTTACCCGGACGGTCACGGCGCGCACTCCGGTTACAACGGACACCTGGCCACGAACGGGCTTACGGTAGGCACCTTTCGGATGCCGACTTCGTACCGCTATGGTGCTTGACAAGGGACATCCGGGCCCGATACCGAGCCCTCTGGCACGAAGTGTTCCGGGGGGACGGCGGAGAGGTTGCGAAGGTACGTGCGCAGACAACCGATGGCCAGTGGCACGGGCATCGCCGCAGACTCGGAGCCGACCTCGGCCCAGGGTCTGCCCGTGGACAACAAGGACGGCGCGGCGGCGCAGCGTGACGAGCGCCCGCCGACACCAGCAGGACCCGGGGGGTCGGGTCTGGGCCGGCTCCGCCATGCGGTCACCACCCCCACGAACTGGCGCGTCCGCACGAAGCTGATCGCGATCCTGATCGTTCCGGTCGTCGCGATCCTGGCCTACTCCTCGATCGCGGCCGGTTCGGTGCTGACCAACACCCGCGACGTCAACCGGATCTCCGACCTCACCCGGATCAGTAAGTCCGCCGTCAGCCTCGTCCAGGCGTTGCAGATGGAGCGGACGTACAGCACCGGATTCGTCGCCAGCGGTGCGATCGGTTCCCGCAACGCCGACCCCATCCCGGCCCGCCAGGCAGCGGTTAATGATGCCTATCGGGCATACACGGCAGTCGCGGACAAGCGGCAGGGATCGTTCGGTTCCGGCGTGCGTAAGGCACTCGAAGACGTGCACGACCGGATGGGCACGCTTCCCGCCAAACGGCAGGCGATCCAGCGGCTCGTCGACCCACGGGCGGTCGCAACGGCGTTTGCGCCGATCATCGACTCGTTGCTCGAGCTGGTTCGGCTCATTCCACAGGGAAATGACGACCAACAGCTGGATGACGGCGTCAACGCGGCGTTCTACCAGCTCTCCGCCACCGAACTTCTGGCCGAACAGCAGTCACTCGTGCTGCGCCTGATCGAGGGAGACGGCCGTCCCTTCCTCGAGCCCGACTTCCGGGAGTTCCTGTCGGCCGAGACCCAGCGTGGCCGCGACCAGGCCGTCATCGAGGACCTGCAGAGCCCCGAGCTGCTCGCCCTCTACCACCCGACGGTCGACGCGGACGCCAGCGGCGACATCAAGAACACCGACAACATCGTCGACAAGATCCTGAACGCGACGGTCGGCGAACGGCTCGACATCTCGACGGAGATCTGGAACCGCTCCACCCAGGAAACGATCAACATCGGCGTCGACGCGACCGGCAAGATGCTCGACGTCGTCGACCAACGGGTCGACTCGCTGCGTGGCGACATCCAGCGCCGGGCGCTGCTGTCCGGCCTGCTGGTCGTGCTCATCCTGGCCACCGCCCTGCTGGCCGCACTGGTCGTGGCGCGCTCCCTGGTCCGGCCACTGCTGGCCCTGCGTACCGCGGCGCTGGACGTCGCCGACCGCCGGCTGCCCGACGCCGTCCGCCGACTGCGCGACTCCACCGACCAGAACTTCGACGACGAGATCGAACCCGTCGGTATCACCACCGACGAGGAGGTCGGTGACGTCGCCCGGGCCTTCGACGAGGTCCACCGCGAGGCGGTCCGGCTGGCGTCCGAACAGGCGTCACTGCGAAACAACGTGAACGCCATGTTCGTGAACCTTTCCCGGCGAAGCCAGGGCCTGGTGGAACGCCAGCTGCGCCTGATCGACGACCTGGAAAACCGCGAGCAGGACCCCGACCAGCTGGCAAACCTGTTCAAACTCGACCACCTCGCCACCCGAATGCGGCGGAACAACGAAAGCCTGTTGGTTCTCGCCGGCACCGACACCGCCCGGCGCTGGACCCATCCCGTCCCGCTCAACGAGGTGGTCCTCGCGGCCATCTCGGAGGTCGAGCAGTACACCCGCGTCAAGCAGACCACCGCGGCACCCGTGTCGATTGCCGGTAACGGTGTCAGCGACGTCGTCCACCTGGTCGCGGAGCTGTTGGAGAACGCCACGTCGTACTCGCCGCCGGTGACCGACGTGCGGGTGACGAGCCATTCCCTCGGACCGGGCGCCGGTGCGATGATCGAGATCGAGGACCAGGGCATCGGGATGCCCGCCAAGGAACTCGAGCGGGTCAACGAGCGGCTGGCCAACCCGCCGGTCGTCGACGTGTCCGTCTCCCGGACGATGGGTCTGTTCGCCGTCGGTCGACTGGCCGGCCGGCACGGCATCCGCGTGCAGCTGCGTGAGTCCTCCTCCGGTGGCATCACCGCGGTCGTGCGGTTGCCCGCCCGCCTGGTCACCGGCGACAGCGCCGCAGGTGGCGGCGCGGGCCGGGTGCCCGCCCTCAACCGTCCCACCACGGCCCCGGCCCTGCCCGGCCCCGACAACGCCGATCGCCCGGCCATCGGTGGTGCCGAACCCGTCAGGCGCGGCGGGGCCACCCCCGCCCTACCGGCCGGTGCCGCCAACGGATCCAGCAACGGCCACCACACCCCGGCCGCCGCCGCCTCCTCCTCCTCCGGCGTCCCGGGGAGCCTGTTCGACGACTCCGCCACGCACCGGTTCCCGAACACCGGGCCCTTCCCGCTCACCGGGCCGATGGCGACGCCGGTCAGCTCCGACCGCACCGGACCGCATCCCCTGCCGAGCCGGCCGGGCCTCGGACTCGGCGAGTTCGGCCCCGACAGCGAGAAGCGGCCCGGCCACGAGCGGCCCACGGACGACATCCGTGACCGCGCGACCGGACCCAACCGCTCCGGTGGGCCGACCGGTCCGACCGGGCCGGTGCCCGGCGGGACCGGCCCACGCGCCGTCCCCACAGGTGGCGACGATCATGGGCCCGCTGATCGCGGCGAGCCGCAGGGGCGGCGCGCTCCGGACGGGCTCAACCCCGACACCGAGTCGATCGGACGGCGTGGACTACCCCGCCGCGAGCCGGCCACGGGCGAGCCGACCAGCCAGATCTCGTTCGGCGACAGCCGCTGGTCGACCCGGCCCAGGGCCGACGGGCCGCCGATCGCACCGAGCGAGCGTGAGCCCCTACCGGTGCGCGAACGGCCGAACGGGATCTCGGTGACCCCGGGCTCGTCGACGGGCCCGCACACCGCCAGGGGAACGGCTCCTGGCGAGGCGCCCACGGGGCCCCGGGGACGCGACCGGATCGAGGCGCCCACCACCGGCCCCCGGACCGGGCCGTCCCACGTCTCCACCGGCGAGCAGCCGGCAGCGCCCGAGCGCCCGACTGCCCGACCGGCACCGACCGGACCGGCACCGCAAGCCGCGTCGGCACCAGCCGAGCAGGCTGCAGCCGCCCAGCAGCCGGCGCCGGCCAGGCAGGCCGCGCCGTCCACCCCGGAACCCGCCACCCCGGAACCCGCCGCCGCGGACGCGGGGGCGGACCACGACGACGCCGAGACGTCACCGATCTTCGACTCGGTGTCGGCCTGGTTCCAGCGCCGCAGCCCGGCTCCGGCGACCGCACCCGGACTCGCTGCTCCCGCCGCAGCCCCGGCGGCTGCGGCACCACCCCAGCGGATTCGCCCTGAGGGCCAGGCGCCGAGCGCGCCGGCCACCCCGGCCGGTCGGCCGGCCGGCCGGTCAGGGCTCGGCGGCGCCTTCGGGCACCGGGTCCCGATGCGTCCGGGCCACGACCCGTTGTCCGGGTCCCGGCCAACCCCGGCCGGCGATCCCGTGGTGGAGGCGGCCACGCCGCTTCCCACCCGGGCGGCTCAGAGTCAGCCACAGCCGACGGTGGCCCAGGCCGCCGCCGGGGCATACCAGGCGGGTGGACCGCCGTCGGGTCCCCAGCCACTGGGGGCCCAGCCGGCCCAGCCCGCCGGCCGGGAGGGCTGGAGCTCTCCCGCCGACGCCGGTTGGCAGGCAGCCGAAGCGTCCCGCCGACCGGTCTCCGGCGGCGTGACCAGCTCCGGCCTACCGATGCGAGTTCCCATGACCCACCTCGTGCCCGGCAGCGCCGAACCCGCGCCACGCCGGCGTCCCGCCGAGACCGCGTCCCGGTCCCCCGAAGCTGTCGGTGGCCGGTTGGCCAGCTTCTACCAGGGCGTACGGCAAGGACGTGATGTCGGAGTAGACACCACGAGCAATTCCCGTCGTGACGCGCAGGAGGAACGGTGACACCCGTGAGTTCTGATGCCCAGAACCTCAACTGGTTGATCAACAATTTTGTCGACCGTGTACCGGGGGTTGCCCACACCGTGGTGGTATCCGCGGACGGTCTGCTCCTGGCCGTCTCGGACGGCTTCCCCCGGGACCGGGCCGACCAGCTCGCCGCCGTCGCCTCGGGGCTGGTCAGCCTGACCCAGGGCGCGGCCCGGGTCTTCGAGGCCGGGGCGGTGACACAGACGGTCGTGGAGATGGAGCACGGGTTCCTGTTCATCATGGCGATCAGCGACGGGGCGAGCATGGCGGTGCTGGCCGCGCCGTCCTGTGACATCGGGCTCGTCGGTTACGAGATGGCCCTGCTGGTCAGCCGGGCCCGGGACGTCCTGACCCCGGCCCTGCGCGCCGAGCTGCAGGGGACGCTTCCGCGGTGAACGAGCGGTCCCACAGGGAGTCAGGGTGAGTATCGATCCCGACAGCGCGCCTGGCCCGGTCGTCCGCCCCTACGCGATGACCGGCGGGCGTACGCGGTCACGCTACGAACTCGCCATAGAGGCACTGGTCATCACCACCCCGCTGGGCGAGGAGCGGGTCGTCGGCCTGAACCTCGAGCAACAGACCATCGCCGCCATGTGCCGGCAGGTGCGATCCATCGCGGAGATCGCCGCTGGCCTCCGGGTCCCGCTCGGGGTCGCCCGGGTGCTGGTCGGCGACATGGCGGACGAACGCATCGTCCGCGTCTATCAGCAGCCTGACCGCGACGAGGCACCGGATCTCGCGCTGCTCGAAAGGGTTCTCAGTGGCCTTCGAAAGCTCTGACAACAGGAGGGTGAACTCCTCCGTCGCCAC
This sequence comes from Frankia sp. R82, assembly GCF_023716925.1. Lineage (GTDB taxonomy): Bacteria > Actinomycetota > Actinomycetes > Frankiales > Frankiaceae > Frankia. The sequence goes on along the minus strand of NZ_JAMQQG010000097.1, from coordinate 1,857 downwards.
GACCTCGGTGAAGATCGTGGTTGCAGGCGGATTCGGCGCCGGGAAGACCACGTTCGTGGGCTCGGTGTCGGAGATCGTTCCGCTGCGTACCGAGGCCGTCATGACCGAGGCCGGCGCCCATGTCGATGACCTGACCCATCTGTCGGACAAGACCACGACCACGGTCGCGATGGACTTCGGCCGCGTGTCCCTCGACGAGGACCTGATCCTCTACCTGTTCGGGACTCCGGGGCAGTACCGCTTCTGGTTCATGTGGGACGACATCGTGCGTGGTGCCATCGGTGCGATCGTGCTGGCCGACACCCGTCGCCTGGCGGACTGCTTCGCCGCCGTCGACTACTTCGAGCAACGTCAGTTGCCGTTCGTCATCGGGGTGAACTGCTTCGACGGCATTCTGCGGCACTCCATCGAGGATGTCCGCGAGGCCCTTCGGAAGGTCTCGATGCGGTCGCCCGGCCCGAATCTCCGGCTGGGACCGGGCCCGTCCGGGCAAGCGGAAGGCGCCGGGATCGCCGAAACCCGGCCGGGAGCACATGACCCCGGCCGGGTTTCGGCGGTCGTACCGACCCGCAGGTCGGCTCAGGTGGTCCCGGCCGGCAGCTCGCGCAGCTGCCCGTCGGTCGGGATCCGACTGTTGCTGCTGTTGTTCACGAGCTCCAGTTTCAGGTCGTTGTCGGCCTGCGTCCACTGGCCACCGACGGCGGCGACCCGCGCGACGTTCTTGGGCACGTTCGGCTGGGAACCGAAGGCCACCGGTCCGACGATCGTCTGGGCATCCACCTCACGGATCGCCGCGGCAATCGCCTCCCGCTCCAGCGACTCCGCGCTGCCCAGCGCCTTGACCGCCACCTCGAACAGGGCGTTGACGAAGCCAAGCACCGGCGTCCACACCCGGCCCGTGCTGCTGATGAAGTCCGTCGCCAGGTCCTTGGCGGCGCGGTTGTCCAGCGAGCTGCGGTACGGGTGGGACGGCGACCAGCCGATCTCGGTGGTGAGCCCGTCACCGTTGGAGCCGAAGGTCCGCACGTCCTCCTGGAAGTCGAGGGCCTTGGAGAAGGTCATCGCCTTTGGCGTGAACGAGCCGTTGCGGATCGAGCGTTGGAAGGCGTTGAAGTCCCCGGTCGGCATGATCCCGACCACGGCTTCGACTCCCGCGGAGGCGAAGGATGACGCATACGTCTCGAAGCCTGTCGTTCCGGAGGCGAAGCCCCCACGCGGCGAGGTCAGGTGAAAACCGTAGTTCTGGACGGTGGGAATTCCGAAGTCCGGGTTGGCGAAGGCAGTGCCGTCGGCGTCGTCGGTGTACACCAGACCCACCTTGGTGAGACCCAGCTGCCGCCACATCGCCACATAGGCGGAGACGATGTCCTCCAGGCCCATGTAAAAGTGGTACGTCCAGTGGAAGGGCATGTCGACATTGCCACCGCGCCCGTTCCACCACGACTGCCACGGAGCGACACTGGAGATGCACGGCACCTGGTTGATCTCGCACTGGTCGGCAACCGGAATCGCCGTGTCCGACGTGCCGCCGACCAGGACGAGGTCCACATCGTCCTTGTAGATCAGGTCGGTGGCCGCGGTACCGGCCCGGTCCTGGTCCGACTGGGAGTCACGCACGATGATCTCCACCGGATAGGTGCGACCGCCGACCTTGATGCCGCCGGCGAGCACTTTGCGCATCCGCTGGACGACGAAGGCGTCAACGGCGCTGTAGGCGTCAAGCGTCCCGGTGCGGGGCAGCACGTAGCCGATGCGCACCTGACGGGCGGTGCTGCCCGACGACGATCCACCGCAGGCGGCCAGCAGACCCGCGGCCGGCGCGGCGACGGCCGCGGCGCCGGCCCAGCGCAGCAGGCG
>NZ_JAMQQG010000096.1 GCF_023716925.1 Frankia sp. R82 | reverse complement strand
GGCCTCGAGCCACCCGGCGGCCAGCCCCCACGACCAGGCGGCGCCGAAGGCGCCGCGCTCGCCGCCCGTCCCGTCCTCACTGTCGCGCAAGCGCGCGGCGAGGACGGGATGGGCGGCGTCGAGCCGGGCGAGCAGCAGATCGCGTCGGGCGGTGGCCCGGGCCCGACCGAGATGGGCGGTGAGCCGCTCGGTGGCGCTCGCGTAGGCGGCACCGTCCCGGGCCCGGGTCGCCGCGACCACCGCGGCCAGTGGGCCGGGGGCGTCCGCCCGGGTGGCGAGCTGCTCGTGGTCGGCGGTGACCTGGACGAGCCGGGCCTCGGCGAGGATCGCGGTGCTCGCCGGCTGTTCGGCCGCGAGGGCCGCGGCGAGTTCGCCGATCGCAGCGGCGTGGGTGACCTGTGGGACGAACCCGGAGCCGAGCTCCGCGGCCACCCTGACCAGCCGATCACGTGCGGCCACCACCGCCCCGATCGCCGCGACCACCTCGTGGCGTTCCAGCAGCCGCGACACCGCGACCTCGACCGGCAGCCCCGGCGGCGGCGGATGACCGGCCAGCACCCAGGCCCGTGCGGCGGCGTCCAGGGCGAGCTGCGCCCGTAGCCGGATCAGCACCAGGTCGAGCAGCTCGACCGTGGTCGGGGCGAGCCCGTCCACGGTCACCTGCGCCAGCAGGGCCTCGGCCGCCCGCTGCGCCTTCGGTCGGAACCGCCGGCGCAGTCCACCACCCTCGTCGACATGCGTCCGCAGCGCCTCGCCCTGCGCCAGCAACGTCGCCGGATCGGACGTCTGCTCCGCTTCGGCGGGTTCGGCGGGTTCGGCGGCTTCTGTGGGTTCCTCGGCCGGCGCCGCCCCGCCGTCGGCGGGCTGCGGGGCGCCGGCGGGGAGCACCACCTCGTGCAGGCCGAGCGCGGTCAGATGGCTGGCTGCCTCGGCGACCTGGGCCGCGGCCGCGTCGATCTTCGCCCACACCAGCCGGTCGCGACCGGCGAGCGCATCGTCGACGGCGGCCGGGATCCAGGCCTGGTCAGACAGCCGGGCAGCCCGCTGCCGCAGTTCGTCCAGCGCCTGGACGAGGCTGCCGAGCGCGCGACGCAGATCGTCGGCCGCCGCGGGGGAGAACGCGGTCAGGGCGTCCAGCAGGTTGTTCGCTGCCGGGGTGAGGTTCGCCCGGGCGGCTTCGGCCGCGGCCTGCGCCGTCTCGCCGGCCGTGACCAGTGCGGCGAACCGGTCCGCGGCCAGCACCGGCCAGGTCCGGCCCGCTCCGTCCTCGTCGGCCCGTCCGGGGCTCGGCTGTCCCGGGTCGGTCCGTGGTGGGGAGGCCGCGGGTTGCGGGCGGTGCGGGGGGTACTGGCGTACCAGGATGCCCAGCTCGGCGGCCTCGTCGTCGGTCAGCGGCGGGTCGGGCGCAGCCATCGCCAGGTCCGTCGAAGGATGGGACGGGGCTGGGATGGGCAGGGGCAGCCAGCCGTGGACCGCCTGCTCGGCGCGGACCCTGGCCGCGATGCTCGCGCGGGTGCCGCTCCAGCCCGGGGCGATCGCGGCCTCGGGATGCACCGTGTGCTCCGCGGCCCGGACGGCGCGGGCCTGCGCGGCCAGCGCATCCCGGTCGCGCACGGCCTGGTCGCGGCGTTCGGTGGCCCGTGCGATCCGACGGTCGAGGGCTTCGGGCCGGTAGGCGGCCCGCTGGGCGGCCAGCGCGCTCACACTCACGGCGAGTTCCGGTGCGCCGATGCCGGCGTCCACGGGAACAGGACCGCCACCGGCGCCGGCGCGGCCGTCGGGATGGTCGGTGCCGTCGGGATCGTCGGTGCCGTCGGGATCGTCGGTGTCGGTGAGGGAGACGCACAGGTCCCGCAGCTCGGGGGGCAGTTTCGCCCGCAGCACCCGCAGGGCCTGCGCCTTCTGGCTGGTGACGAGGACCCGCTGACCCTCGGCGAGCAGCGCACAGATCAGGTTCGCGATCGTGTGGGTCTTGCCGGTCCCGGGCGGACCCTCGACGACGACACCGTTGTCATGGCGCAGCCGGTCCAGCACCAGGGCCTGCTCCGGGCTGGTGGGCAGCGGCAGCAGCGGATCGGCGCCGAGCAGCGAGCCGTCGGCGGCACCCTCCGCGGCGAGCCAGGCGAGGCGCTCGTCGGTGTCCAGGGTCGCGACGAGCTGGGCCAGGCCCAGCGGCGCGGGACCATCACCGCGCAGCGCGTCGAGCATCTGCTCGTAGTAGCCGCGCAGCGCGGCCGAGTCGCGCACCCGCAGCACCAGCGCCGGGGCGAACGTCACCTGCGGCCCTGTCCGGTCCCCCGCCCCGGTGCTCGGTGCCGGGGGCGCGGTCTGCGGGTCGAAGCCGGCGGCGGGGACGTCCACGGCCAGGGTGAGCCACGTACGCAGCAGTCGGGCATCGTCCGGGCCGAGTGGCGCCGGTGCCCGGTGGCGTAGGCGTTCGTGCAGGTTGTTGGTGCGTTCCCGGTGGAACGAGGCGACGCCGTCGAGCAGCGGACCGTCGTCGAGGCGGGTCGTCGCGTCCGCCGGCAGCCGCACCCGGATGTCGGAGGTGACCGGGTCGATCTCGCAGCGCACCCGGGTGGCCAGCAGATGCTCCCGGACGGGCGGACCATCCGGTGGTGTCCAGGTGAGCAGCCCCGTGGCCAGCACCAGCTCCAGCGCGTCGCCCTCCTGCGCGAGCCGGGCGGCCAGGGCGTGCAACGTGGTGTGCAGCGTCCGGCGCTCGGCGTCCGCCCGGGCCCGGGACGCCCAGATCCGCCAGGCCGGCAGCCATTCCCGATAGGCCCGCTCGACGGCCTCGGCCTCGGCGGCGTCGCTGGCGTCGCTGGCGTCGTCGGGTACCGGGGGACGGTCGGGATCGGCCTCCGCGGCGCCGGGCAGGTGCAGCCGTCCGACGAGGACGCCCGGCGGCGGAGGCGGCGGCGGCAGACTGGCCGCGCCCGGCGCGGTCAGCAGGACCTCACCCGCACCGACCTGCTCGGACGCCGTCACGCCGGCCGGGAGATCGGCCAGCCAGAGGGTCAGCGGGTGATCCTCGACCACCCGTACCCGGGTGCCCCGGGCCACGGCCAGCTCGTGCAGGAAGCGCACCAGCCGGTGACACCGGTCGGCCAGTGCGGCGCGCTGGTCGTCCGCCGACATCGGTCAGCCTCCTCCGTCCCGGGTCGCGGACGCCACCGCGATCGCCGAATGTGGGACTGTCGTCACCGAGAGCATTGAGATCATCTCGTCCGGACCTGTGCATCATGACGGCTGGCTCCCGGGCCCGGCCGGGCGGGGGAGCGCCGGCGTCGCCGGTGGGCAGGCGTGTTCCTGATGTTGCCTGTTCGGCGGCGGTGGCGACCGCGGCGGCCGGTGCGGCGTGCCGGCGCACCGCGGGACGAGCGGATGCGACAACATACACATCCGTGATGTCACGGTTCTATGCGGATTTGCACATCCACTCCCGATACTCACGGGCCTGTAGCCGCGACTGCGACCTGGAGCATCTGGCCTGGTGGGCGGCCCGTAAGGGAATCGCGGTGGTCGGGACGGGGGACTTCACCCATCCGGCGTGGTCGCAGGAGCTCGCGGACAAGCTGGTGCCCGCCGAGCCGGGGCTGTTCCGGCTGCGCCCCGACCTCGAGGCCGAGGTGCTGCGCACGCTCCCGGCATCATGCCGGACGGCCACCCGCTTCCTGATCTCGTCGGAGATCTCCACCATCTACAAGCGGGGCGAGCGGACCCGCAAGGTGCACCATCTGCTGTACGCGCCGACCCGCGAACAGGCCGCCGCCATCACCGTCGCGCTTGCCCGGATCGGCAACCTGGCCGCCGACGGCCGGCCCATCCTGGGCCTGGACTCCCGCGACCTGCTGGAGATCACCCTGGCCGGCGGGCCCGGCTGCTATCTCGTCCCCGCGCACGTCTGGACGCCGTGGTTCGCGGTCCTGGGCTCGAAGTCGGGCTTCGACGCGGTCGAGGACTGCTACGTCGACCTGGCCGACGAGATCTTCGCCCTGGAGACGGGACTGTCCGCCGACCCGGAGATGTTCTGGCGGATCTCGGGGCTCGACCGCTACCGGCTGGTCAGCAACTCCGACGCGCACTCCCCGCCGATGCTCGGCCGGGAGGCGACCGCCTTCACCTGCGAGCTGGACTACTTCGCGATCGAGGCGGCGCTGCGCGGCGGCGACGGGTTCGCCGGCACCGTCGAGTTCTTCCCCGAGGAGGGCAAGTACCACCTGGACGGCCACCGCAAATGCGGGGTGGTGCTGACCCCCGAGCAGACCCGTGAGGTCGGTGGACGCTGCCCGACCTGCGGCGGGCTGCTCACCGTCGGCGTGCTCAACCGGGTGGAGGCGCTCGCTGACCGCCCGGGCGGGACGGTCCCGGCGACGGCGGGCGCGGTCAGCTCGCTGGTGCCGCTGCCGGAGATCGTCGGCGAGATCCTCGGGGTCGGTCCGAAAAGCAAGGCGGTCGCCACCCAGGTCACCTCCCTGGTGGCCCAGCTCGGTCCCGAGCTGAACATCCTCGGCGACGTCCCGACCGACCAGATCGCCGAGGTCGGCTCCGCGGAGCTGGTCGAGGCGATCACCCGGCTGCGCCGCGGCACGGTGCTCCGCCAGGCCGGCTACGACGGCGAGTACGGCGTCATCCGGCTGTTCACCCCGGACGAGCTGTCCCCCGCCGCCGACACCCTGTTCGACCTCGCCCCCGTCCCCACCCCCACGCCGACACCCGCACCCCTCACCTCCCCAGCCCCCGCCGCTTCTCCAGCCCCCGCCGCTTCTCCGGCCTCCTCCGCGCCCTCCGCAGGCCCAGGCCCAGGCCCCGTCGGCATCCCGGCCGGACCGTCGCCGGACGAGCCGCTCGCGACGGCGGCGCCGTCCGTGCTGGACGGGCTCGACCCGGACCAGCGGCAGGCGGCGGCACATGCGGCCGGACCCCTGCTGGTACTCGCCGGGCCCGGTACCGGCAAGACGCGCACGCTGGTGCACGCGATCGCCCACCGGGTCGCCGAGCTCGGCGTGCCGGCCGGCCAGTGCCTGGCCGTGACGTTCACCCGCCGGGCCGCGGGCGAGCTCGCCGAACGGCTCGAGGCGCTGCTCGGGCAGCGGGCCGCCGGCATCCTCGCGACCACGTTCCACGGGCTGGGACTCACGATCGTCCGGGAGCAGCACGAGCGGCTGGCCCGCGGCGCGCACGTCCAGGTGGCCGACGACGCGGTGCGTACCGAACTGCTCGACGCCGCCCTGCACGGCGAGGGTGACGCCCGCCGGCAGCGACGGATCGCCGCCGGGATCGCCGACCTCAAACGGCAACGGGCCCTCGGTGCGGCGCGCCGCGACCACGACCTGCTCGGCGTTCTGGCCCGTTATGACGCGGCGCTGCGCGACCGGGACATGGTCGATCTCGACGATCTGATCGCCGCACCGCTGACGCTGCTGCGGGACGCACCCGACCTCGTCGAGCACTACCGGGCGCGGTTTCGCCACGTCTGGGTCGACGAGTACCAGGACACCGACGAGCTCCAGTACCGGCTGCTGGCGCTGCTGTGCCCGCCGACGGCGAACCTGAGCGTCATCGGCGACCCCGACCAGGCCATCTACAGTTTCCGCGGCGCCGATGTCGGCTTCTTCCTGCGCTTCGAACAGGACTACCCGGGTGCCCGCACCGCCGCCCTCACCCGCGGCTACCGCTCCACCCCGACGATCGTGCGCGCCGCCCTCGACGCGATCGCGCCCGCAAGCCTCGTCCCCGGCCGCACCCTGACCGCCGTGCGCGGCCGGGCCGGGGACGGCCCGGTGCTGCTGCGCCGTCACCGCAGCGAGACCGAGGAGGCGATCGCCGTCGTCGACAGCATCGACGCGGCCCTCGGTGGTACCTCGTTCCACGCCCTGGACACCGGCGTGGACGGCTCGGTCGACGCCGGCCTGTCCTTCGCCGACGTCGCCGTGCTCTACCGCACCACCCGCCAGGCCGAACCCGTCATGGCAGCCCTGGCCACCCGCGGTTTCCCGTTCCAGCGCCGCTCCCACCTGCCGCTGGCCGACGCTCCCGCCGTCGCCTTCCTGCTCGCCCTGCTGCGTGCCCCGCTCGCCGGCCCGTCCTCGGTCGTGGGCGCCGGCCGCGGAGCCGACCCGGTCCCGGTGTCGTTGCTGGTCCGGGACGTGGCCGGCCGGGCTGGCGCGCTCGCGGACGCGCTCGGCACCGAACTCGGCGCGGCCAGCCTGCTCGCCGAGCCCGACGGACTCGGCCTGCCGGGCCTCGACGGCCGGTCCGCACCGGCGGGGCTGGTGGGCGGCGGACGGATGCCGGCTGGTCGGGTGCCGTCCGAAGCGGAGCTGCGCCTGGCGGTCGAGCTGTTGATGCCGGCCGCGGCCAGCGCCGGCACCGATCTGGACGCCTTCCTCACCGCCGTCACGATGGCCAGCGAGGTGGATGGCTACGACCCTCGCGCCGACCGCGTCTCGCTGCTCACCCTGCACGCCAGCAAGGGCCTCGAGTTCGGCCTGGTCTTCCTGATCGGCTGCGAGGACGGCCTGCTCCCCATGCGTTTCGGCGCGGCCCGTCCCAGGGCCGGCGCGGGCGACGGTGCAGCTCCGACCCCGGACTCGTCGGCGGCGGCCGAGACGGCCCGGGCGGTGGAGGCGGAGGAGCGGCGGTTGTTCTTCGTCGGCATCACCCGGGCCCGGGACCGCCTGATCCTCTCCTCGGCGACGCGGCGTCCCGGCCGCGACGCCGACACCCGTCCATCCCCGTTCCTCGCCGACATCGGCGCGGCCCTGCTGTCCGCCGAACCGACACCGGTCCCGGACGCACCGCGGCGCCGGGGCCGCCCGACCGCAGGCCAGCAACTTCGCCTGGTCTGACCGGCGATCGGAGCAGGCCCCAGGCAGTCCCCGCTCCAGGCGGTCAGCGTGCGGCAGATCGCCCGGGGGCTGCTCCGGCCAACCGGTGGCGTTTGGCCACCTCGCGGTCTGGATGGCCCTCGCCCTCGTGATTCTGCTCCGGGCGGCGCGCGGGTCCCTCGTCCCGAACGGGCGCGAAGATCGCCCCTAGGGCGGCGAGGGCACCGGGGACGGCCCGGTAGTAGGCCCAGACCCCGCGCTTGTCGCGGGTGAGCAGGCCGGCGTCCACCAGGACCTTCAGGTGATGGCTGACGGTCGGCTGGGTCAGTCCGAGCGGTTCGGTGAGCTCGCAGACGCACGCCTCGCCACCCTCGCGGGCGTAGATCATCGACAGCAGGCGCAGCCGGGTGGGCACCGCGATGGCCTTGAGGACCGCGGCAAGCGTGTCCGCCTCGGCGGCCGACAGCGGGGCACGCGTCAGCGGCGTGCAGCACGCCGAGATCGCCCCGGCCGCACCAGGCGGCGCATCCAGGTCGGTCTGGAGGGCGCGGGCCGGGAGCACGTCCGGCCGGAAGGTCGTGACCACCCGTCCAGCATGCCCCAGGCATTGACAGCCGTCTATCTCTGCGTCCATCCTCGTCTCGGCAGGGATAGACAGCCATCTATGCGTAGGGGTGATCGTGGTGGCGAGAGTGCAGTTGGCGCTGAACGTCTCGGATGTGGACGCGGCGGTGGAGTTCTACGGGAAGCTGTTCGGGGCGCAGCCGGCGAAGCGTCGGCCCGGGTATGCGAACTTCGCGATCGACCTGCCGCCGCTGAAGCTGGTCCTGATCGAGAACCCGGCGGCGCGTGGTGCCGGGGTGGCCGGGGCGCTCAACCACCTCGGCGTCGAGGTCGAGACGACGGAGGACGTCTCGGCGGCGACCGCGCGGCTGGCCGGTGCCGGGCTCGCGACGGCGAGCGAGCAGAGCACCGCCTGCTGTTATGCGTTGCAGGACAAGGTCTGGGTCGATGATCCCGACGGCGCTCCCTGGGAGATCTACACCGTGCTCGCCGACATCGCCGAGAGCGCGGGTGGCCAGCTTCGGCAGGTCGAGCCGGCGGCGAACCGGCCGGGGTCGGCGTGTGACTGCGGACCGGTCTGTGCGCCGGCTGATCGCTGAGGCGCTGGGCAGCGCGCTGCTCACGGCGCTGGTCGTCGGCTCCGGGATCGCGGCGCAGCAGCTCAGCCCCGGGCAGACCGGGCTGCAGCTGGTCGAGAACGCGGCGGCGACCGCCGTCGGGCTCTACGCCATCATCCTGATGGTCGGTCCGGTGTCGGGCGCGCACCTCAACCCGGTGGTGACCGTGGTGGACGCGGCGTTCGGCGGGCTCCCGTGGCGGGATGCCGCGGCCTACCTGCCCGCTCAGATCGCCGGTTGTGTGGGTGGTGCGGTGCTGGCGAACCTGATGTTCGCCCGGTCGGCGGTGTCGATCGCGGCGCATCACCGGGCGTCGGGGGCACATCTGCTCGCCGAGGTGGTCGCGACGGCCGGACTGATCCTGCTGATCTTCTCGCTGGCTCGCACCGGCCGGGGGGAACGTGCTCCGGCGGGGGTCGGAGCCTATATCGGTGCGGCCTACTGGTTCACCAGCTCCACGAGCTTCGCCAATCCGGCGATCAGCGTCGGCCGGATGTTCTCCGACACCTTCGCCGGCATCGCCCCGGCCTCGGTACCCGCTTTCATCGCCGCCCAACTGGCCGGCGGGACTCTCGGCTACGGCCTGGTCCGTCTGCTCTACCCAGCCGGTCCCGCGGAACCAGAACCGGACGCCGAGGCCCTGCTGTCTCGTTCGTGAACGCCACCCACGCACATTCCGAAAAGGAGCCCCGGTGTCCGACCTGCCGTCGGTGCTGTTTGTCTGTGTCCACAACGCCGGTCGCTCCCAGATGGCCGCCGGCTTTCTGACCCATCTCGCCGCCGGCCGCGTCGAGGTCCGCTCCGCCGGCTCCATGCCCGCCGGTCACGTCAACCCCGCTGCCGTCGTCGCCATGGCCGAGGTCGGTATCGACATCGCCGGCGAAACCCCGAAGATCCTCACCGCCGATGCCGTCGAGGCCTCCACCGTCGTCATCACCATGGGCTGCGGCGACACCTGCCCGGTCTTCCCCGGCGTCCGCTACGAGGACTGGAAACTCGACGACCCCGCCGGCCAGGGCCTCGACGCCGTCCGCCCCATCCGCGACGCCATCCGCATCCGCGTCGAGAAGCTCCTCAAGGAGATTCTCCCCGTATAGCCCTGCACAGGATCGGCGCGCTGGCGCCGGCTGCTGGGGTGTGGGCCGCAGCCAGCCGGCTTTGCCAGGCGTGATCGCGTGCTTGGAGCCTGCGGGGCGGGTCAGTGGACGACGTCGAAGACCTGCTTCTGGATGCCGTTGGGGTAGGCCTCGGACTCGATCAGCTTCAGGGCGGTCTTGTCCTTGTCCGCCGCGCTGAACAGGCGCTTTCCGGCACCGAGCAGGACCGGGAAGACCAGCAGGTGGTAGCGGTCGACGAGGCCGGCGTCGGCGAGGCTCGCACCCAGGGTGGCGCTGCCGTGGACGGCGATCGGGCCGCCTTCGGTCTCCTTCAGCGCGGCGACGTCGTCCACCGAGCGCAGAATCGTGGCCGGCCAGCGCGAGTCGTCCTCCCTGAGAGTGGTGGAGACGACGTAGCGGGGCATCGCGTTGTAGCCGGCGAACTCCGTCATCGTCGGCCAGACCGGAGCGAAGGCCTCGTAGCTGGTGCGGCCGAGCAGCAGGGCGGTGGTCTCCTCCTGCTCGCGGCCCTTGAGCTCGTAGGCGGCGGGGTCGAACTCGATGTCCTTGAACGTCCAGCCGGTGTTGCGATAGTCGGCCTCGCCGCCCGGGGCCTCCATGACGCCGTCCAATGACACGAAGGCAGTGACGATCAGTGTGCGCATCGGGGGTTCTCCTCCTGGACTGTGGCAACTCCCCTGGTGGGGCTATGCCGACATCCTGCAGGGCCCCACCGACAAAAACGTGGCCGGTTCTCGGTGGAGCCGGTGGAGCCGGTGGAGCCGGTGGAGCCGGAAGCCGGTGTCCGGGGCGGTTCCGCGGAACCGCCGGGCCGGGGGATCGGCGGCCCGAAGGTCAGAGCTTGCGCAGGACCATGGCGAGGTTCCAGGTGATGATCTCGCGGGCGCCGGGGACCTTGAGGATGTGCTTGGCCCAGTCGGGGAGGTAGCGGGGCATCGCGTCGAGGACCTCGACGTCGCCGCGGCGCCGGGCCCAGGCCAGGGTGTCGGCGACCGAGACGGGGAACAGGGTGCGGCCGTAGATGTTCTTCGGCGCGTGACCCCTGCGGCGTTCGAAGCGGGCGGCGGCGCGGTCGCCACCGAGGTAGTGCCAGGGGGCCGTCTCGTGGCCGCCCCAGGGGGACAGCCAGTTCGTGTAGCTCAGGAAGATCAGCCCGCCGGGGCGGGTGACGCGGACCAGCTCCGAGCACATCCGCCACGGGTCGGGCACGTGCTCGAGCACGTTGGACGTGTAGGTCAGGTCGATGCTGCCGGTCAGGAACGGCAGATCCAGCGCGCTGCCACGGACCCGGCCGGGCACATCGATGTTGGCCGCCTCCATCTCGGAGACGTCCGGCTCGACCCAGACGTAGCGGGCGCCGGCGTCCAGGAACGCGGAGCGGAAGTAGCCGGGGCCACCGCCGACGTCCAGGATGAGCTGGCCGGTCAGCGAGGTGTAGCGCTGGAGCTGACGGACGGAGTCCGCGGCGATCAGCGAGTAGAAGCCGGCCGGGTCGACGGGCTCCTTGCGGTGCGCGAGGAACAGGGTCTTCGACCGGGTCAGCCCCCAGCCCGAGTACGGCAGAGTGCGCACCAGCAGCTCGTCGTCCTGCGCACCGTTCGCCGACGCCGGCGGGCCGACCGGGGCTGCTGGCGCCGGGCTGGCCGAGGGTGCCGTCGTGCTCGCCGAGGATGCCGCCGTCTCAGACATGGCGGGGACGATAACACCCGGCCGCACTGGCCCAAACGGGCCGGCGCCACGGGTGCTCATCCGGTTGCGGTGCGCAGCTAACCGCAGGTGGAACGGGATCGGGGCAGCGCCGGGGTCGGCGTCGACGGTCGAGGCGGGCTGGCGATACCCGACACGGCGGACTATGTCGCAATAGACCGTTCGTCCTATTTGCTGGCAATCCCGGGAAAGTTTCCTCCTGTGCGGTTTAACGTGGATCAGCGACTGTTTTCCGGGCGCGGTTTCGCCCTTTCTTGTTCCCTGACCCATGCCGGTGGTGCGTTCCCGGTGACCCAAGGATCGGTGATGGCCTTGCTGTGTGCACATATTTGCCCCAAACCGGTAGAACTGGAACGGGTGGCGGCGTGACTCAGGTTTCCTCGGCTGCCGAGGTTCCGGTGCAGGTGGGCGAGGTGACGATCTCACCGTCCACGACGCTCGACGGTTTTTCGCCGGCGTGGCGAGCGGTGCTCGACCAGCCGTTGGGGCTGCGGTCGGAGCTCGACCGAATGCGGGAGACCGCCCCGTTCTACGACGCGACGGTCGACGAGATCCACGGGCGCCAGGTGCGTATCGGCGACCACTGGCTGACCGACTTCGCCTCCTGTAACTATCTCGGGCTCGACCTGGACCGGGAGGTGATCGCCGCGGTTGGGCCGTACCTGGATCGGTGGGGAACCCATCCGAGCTGGTCGCGGATGATTGCCAGCCCCGAGCCGTACGCCGAGATCGAAGCGACCCTCGCCGATCTGCTCGGTGCCGAGGACGCCCTGCTGCTGCCGACGATCACCCATATCCAGCTGTCGGTGCTGCCGGCGCTGGTCGCCCACGGGTCACTGTTCGTCGAGGTCCACGCCCACCAGACGGCGCACGACGGCGCGGTGATGACCGCCGCGCGCGGCGGTACGGTCGCCCGGTTCCGCGAGGACCGGCTCGACCGGCTCGAGCGCCGCCTGCGCCGGGCCCCGTTCCCCCGGCTGATCTGCGTGGACGGTATCCACAGCATGACCGGCAACGCCCCGCCGCTGGCCGACCTGCTCACCCTCGCCCGCGCCCATGACGCCCTGCTCTACATCGACGACGCGCACGGTTTCGGCATTGTCGGTGAACGGTCACCGGACGAGTCGAGCCCCTACGGATCCCGGGGCAACGGCATTGTGCGCCACCTGAACCAGACGTACGACAACGTCGTCCTCATCGGTGGATTCTCGAAGGCGTACTCGTCGTTGCTGGCCTTCGTCGCCTGCCCGACCCGGGTGAAGGACTATCTCAAGTCCGCAGCCGGCCCGTACATCTTCTCCGGCCCGTCGCCGGTGGCGTCCCTGGCGACGGGCCTGGTCGGGCTGCAGATCAACGAGCGTCGCGGGGACGAGCTGCGGGCCCGGCTGTACACGCTGACCCGCCGGCTGCTGGACGGAATCCGGCGGCTCGGGCTCGCCACCCTTAACACCAGCGGCTTTCCGATCGTCGAGATTCCACTGCGCAATCCCGACCACGCCGAGGACCTCGGCCGCTTCCTGTATGCGCGGGGAGTGCTCGCCGGCGTGGTGCCCTACCCGATCGTGCCGCGGGAGAACGTGGGAATGCGGGTCCAGGTGACCGCGGCGAACACCGAGACCGAGATCGACGACCTGCTCGCCATCCTCGCCGACGCCCACGCCCGCTACCCGCTCGCCCTCGCGGCTCCCGAGGTCGATGCTGACCCCGGTGCTGGCACCAGCACCGGGGAGGTCTGAGCCGGTCGGTCCGGACGGTCAGCCGGTGGCGGGGGCGAGCCGGCTGACCGGGAGGCGATCCCGGGCGAGACGGACATCGGCGTCACGGACCCTGGCGAGTACGGCGAGATAGTCCCGCCGGGGGACGTCCCGGGCGCCGAGTGAGATCAGATGCTCGGTGGTCAGCTGCACATCGAGCAGGACGCCGCCGGCGGCACAGAACCGGGCGTCGAAGTCGGCCAGCGCGATCTTGGAGGCATCGGTCCGGGCGTGGAACATCGACTCCCCGGCGAAGACCCCGCCGACCCCCACCCCGTACATCCCGCCGACGAGCTCGTCGCCGTCCCACACCTCGATGCTGTGCGCCCAGCCCAGCGCGTGCAGCTGCGCATAGCCGTCCAGCAGCTCGTCGGTGATCCACCCGGACGTGCCGTCGCGCTGACAGCCGCGCACGACGTCGACGAACGCCTCGTCGATGGACGTGGTCCACCCGCAGCTGCGCAGCCGCCTGCGCAGCGAGCGGCTCACCCGCACCCCGCCGGCCGGGATCACCGCCCGCGGGTCCGGGCTCCACCAGGGCAGGTCGTAGCCGCCGGGCCGCCCCGGCGACAGGTGCCGGATCCGCCGGGCCGCGACGGCCGCCCGCAGCATCCGGTAGTAGTCGGCCAGGCCCAGCTCACCAGACTCACCCGATCCGCCGGACCCCGCGGTGCCCTCCTGCCCGGCGGTGCGTCCTGCGGGGTCGCCGGACGCCTCGGGGGCGCCGTAGCCGTAGACGCTGACGATGCCGTCCACCGTCTCGACCGCACCAGGATCACCTGCCGCGGCGGCACTGGTTACCGCCACGGACGTGCTGGTGGTGTCGGGGGCGGCGGCCTCGTCGGGCTCGTCGCTGGGCCAGGGGAACGCGCCGACGCGGTAGGCGCCGATCAGAGTCGCCGGGTCCATGGTGCCGCCGACGGCGACGGGGGCCCGCCGCGGACTGCGGTGCAGGGAGACGCCATCCCAGACGGAGGGCCCGACCGGCTGCGGCACCGTGGTCAGGTCCACCGAACCTCCGTTACCAAGGCCCCTCCACCCGACGGTGTGATGGTCACAGTCTCGATCTTCGCAGGCCGACCGTCACGGTGCGGTCGTCACGGCACTGCTGTGCCGGGGGAGCCGGCGGTCGACCGCCGACTCCGGCTGCGCAGCCATCGTCTCCCGGTATCGGCGCAGATGTTCGGTAATCGTCTCGGCGGGACCAGGCTCACCGAAGAAGTAGCCCTGGGCGAGGTCGCATCCGACGTCACCGAGCATCTGGACCGCCGCCGCGGTCTCCACCCCCTCGACGACGATGCGCAGGCCCAGGGCGTGGGCGAGCCGTACCGTCGACCGCACGATCTCCTCGGCCCGGGGGTCGACGGCCATCCGGCGCAGAAACGACTTGTCGAGTTTGAGCACGTCCACCGGTAGTTCGAGCAACCGGGCGAGGGAGGAATATCCGACGCCGTAGTCGTCCACGGCAATTCCGATGCCGTTTTCGCGCAGTGCCGCGAGTACGCGCGCAGAACCATCCTGGTCGCGCATGAGCGCGGTTTCGGTGATTTCCAGTTCCAGGGCTGCGGGGGGCAGGCCGAACTGGGTGAGCAGCCGGCGGACCCGGGTGGGAAAATCACGGTCGAGCAGGTCGGGGGCGGCGATGTTCACCGCGACGGCGATGTTCAACCCCGCGGCCTGCCAGCGCCGGGCCTGATCGAGCGCGATGCCCAGCACCTCGCCCGTCAGCATGCGGATGAACCCGGCCTGTTCGGCCAGGGGGACGAACACCTCCGGCCCGAGCAGGCCGCGGGTCGGATGCCGCCAGCGGACGAGGGCCTCCACCGACTCCGCCCGGCCGGTGGCGAGGGCGACCTTGAGCTGGTAGTAGACCTCGAGCTGGCCGGTGCCGAGCGCGGCCCGCAGCTGTTCGACCATGTCGAGACGTTCCCGGCTGCCGGCGTCCAGGCCCGGATGGAACGTTTCGAAGCCGCTGCGACCGGTCTTCGCCGCGTACATCGCCACATCCGCCCGGCGTAGCAACGTCTGGGCTTCCTCCTTCCGCCCGTCCGTTTCCAGAACGTCTGTTTCCGGAACGTCCGTCAGCCGGGCGGTCGGGGCGGGATCCGTGGTGACGTCACCGGGATGGATGGCGGCGCCGATGCTCGCGCTGATGTGCAGGGTGGTCCCGGCGACGTCGAACGGTTCGGCGAGGATCGCGAGGACCCGGTCGGCGACCCGCCTGGCGACGTCCGCGTCGGCGTGGTCCAACAGCACGGCGAACTCGTCCCCGCCGAGGCGGGCCAGCAGGTCACCGGGGCGCAGCGCCGCGCAGATCCGGGAACCGACCTGGATGAGCAGCGCGTCGCCGGTGTGATGCCCGAGCGAATCGTTGATCACCTTGAAGCGGTCGAGGTCGAGCAGCAGCAGGACGACGCTGCCCGCATCGCCGTCGCGCTCGAGGCAGGCCAGCCGTTCGAGGAACGCCCGGCGGTTGGCCAGGCCGGTGAGATCGTCGGTGCGGGCCAGGACACTGCTGTCGGCGAGCCGTTGGACCTCGATGAAGGTGCGCCCGGCGCGGGCGAGCGCGGCCAGCACCGTCGCCGCGGCCAGCCCGACGGTCACCGGCGGCAGGTCGATGGTGGCACCGAGCACGAGCAGTCCGAGCGCGACGGTCGCGAGGACCATCGGCACAGCGATGACACCCCAGCCGGACATCGTCGCCGACGGCTGCCAACGCGGGCGCAGCCAGGCCGCCAGCGCCGGCATGAGCGCCGAGAACAGCCACAACGTCGACATCACGCCCACCGGTGGCGGACAGCCGGCCTCGACGATCACCAGCAGCAGCGAGTCGGCGCACGCGAACCCGACCAGACCCGCCCCGAGCAGCCACCACACTCGCCCCGGCCGCCAGCCGAGCAGGCCGAACACGGTCACCACCAGGAGAATCAGCAACAGATCGGCCACCGGGTAGACCACGTTCACGACCAGCGACCACACCCCCAGGTCGGTGTTGGCCCGCGCCATCAGCACACCGATGCCGCTGGTCAGCGCGGCCACTCCGAGCAGCCCGACCAGCGCGTCCAGCCAGACGCTGCGATGCAGCCGGACCAGCCGTCGGCGCAGCAGCAGGATCACCGCCGCATAGCAGGCCGGGTAGAACAGCAGCCAGCCGATGTCCGCCGGGGACGGTTCCAGGGTCGTCGCCTGTTCACCGATGGTGACGTTGTGATAGATGATCCCGCCGCTGTAGCTGACCAGCCCGGCGCCGAGCAGCGCCCAGGGCAGTCGCTCCCCCCGTACCAGGGCCGCCCGCGACAGACAGATTCCGCCCGAGCCGAGTGCCACGCAGAACCGCAACGAGCGGGCCTGGTCGCCGAACCATGGGACGTCCACGAAGGACGCCACCGCCAGGAGCACGGCGACGAGCACCAGCAGCATCTGCGCCACCCGGATCAGGCGGAACCGCCGCGGGGGAGCAGGCAGGATGGTCAACGGTTCATCCCCCGCCGAGATTGCCGACGACGGCCGCGAGAGCGACGTCCGATGGGGTCATATCTGGATTGTCGTACAACGGCGATTCGGCGCATAACCGGTGGAAGTCCGTCGGGGAGAGGCTGGGGTGTCGTTGGGTCTGGTGAAGCTCTCTGTGTGCGGACGGGTCCCGCTGGGCGATCTCGGGTGGCCGGTGCCGCCCGGATCGCGGCACCTCGCATAACGCCGCATAACGTGCGAAACGGCGGTGACCAGGACACCGGGCGGGGCGGATACCGGGACAGCTGGCCACCGGACAGGAAGCGGACATCGACGCGCGCGGATCGCGCAATCCGGTGGTTTACCCGGTGGGTGGCATCACCCTGACTATGCTGATCTCAGTAGAAGGGGGGAGGCGGACGGGGGCTGACAATGTCTGTAGACAAACATCCGGGATGGGTTCCGAACACTCTCCGGCGTTTTCGTGAGGCGCACGGGCTCACCCAGGACGGACTTGCCGAACGAGTGCGCGGGCTGCCCGAGAAGGACGGAATGCGGCCGCCCGCGGCCACCGCGGAAATGATCCGGCGTCATGAACTCGGCAAGGTTTTCCCGGGGGTTGCCTATCGGCGGGCGTACTGTCGGCTGTTCGGCGTCACCGAGCCGGAGCTGGGTTTTCGGCCGTTGCTTTCCGGCGAGACGGTGGCGGCCCGGCGGCCCTACGGCGGCTGGCGGGACACCCCCCTCGACGACGCCGGACCGGTTCTGACCACTGCCCTGCCAGGTTTCCCGCCAGGCCCGCCCGGCGCCTCGTCCCGGCCGGCCGGGACGGACGATCCGGCCCTGGGCGGTTCCGGGGCCGCCACCACGCCTGTGGATCCGACGTTGCCGTTGTCGCCACCGGCGCCCTCGGCTGCGCCGGTCGGCGCGTCGTTGCGGGCCTACCCGGGGCCGTGGCCCGGCGGGTCACCACGGCGCGGTGCATCCGCTCCTGGTGCCGCCGCCTGGACCCGGCGCAGCAGCGAGCTGCTCGCGGCGTTCCTGTCCACCGCGGTGAACGTCCCCGCCCGCCCAGCCGCGTCGGCCCCGTC
>NZ_JAMQQG010000095.1 GCF_023716925.1 Frankia sp. R82 | reverse complement strand
GCGGGGGGCGTCGCCGGGGCGGGCGCGTGAGCGCGCCACCCGCCGGCACCTCGGCTGCGCCCGGGCGCCACCGGGTCTGCTCGCTTGCGGACCTGGCCGACGACACCGCGCTCGGCGTCGAGATCGACGGCGTGCCGGTGTGCGTCGTGCGCACCGGCGGCACCGTGTACGCGCTGCGCGACGAGTGCTCGCACGCCGACGTCCAGCTGTCCGCCGGTGAGGTCGAAGACGGCAAGATCGAGTGTTGGCTGCACGGGTCCCAGTTCGAGCTGGCCACCGGCCGGCCGCTGAGCCTGCCGGCGATCGACCCGGTGCCCACCTACCCAGTGACCATCGACGGTGACGACGTGCTCGTCGCCGTTGCACAGACGAGCCCGGAACGAGGGTGACGACCGCGGTGTCGACCTTGGAGATTCGTAACCTGCACGTCTCGGTGGAGACCGAGGAAGGTCCGCGCGAGATCCTGCGCGGGGTCGACCTGACCGTCCGCAAGGGCGAGACCCACGCGATCATGGGACCGAACGGGTCGGGCAAGTCGACCCTGTCCTACTCGATCGCGGGCCACCCGAAGTACACCGTGACCGACGGCAGCATCACGCTTGACGGTGAGGACGTCCTCACCATGGGCGTCGACGCCCGTGCCCGCGCCGGGATCTTCCTGGCGATGCAGTACCCGGTGGAGATCCCCGGGGTGTCGGTGTCGAACTTCCTGCGCTCCTCGGCCACGGCCGTGCGCGGGGAGGCACCGAAGCTGCGTACCTGGGTCAAGGAGGTCAAGGCCTCCATGGAAGCCCTGGAGATGGACCCGGCGTTCGCCGAGCGCGGCGTCAACGAGGGCTTCTCCGGCGGTGAGAAGAAGCGCCACGAGATCCTGCAGATGGCGCTGCTCAAGCCGAAGATCGCCGTGCTCGACGAGACCGACTCCGGCCTCGACGTCGACGCGCTGCGCATCGTGTCCGGTGGCATCGAGGCCGTGCGCGCGAAGGGGGAGACGGGCATCCTGCTCATCACCCACTACACGCGCATCCTGCGCTACATCAAGCCCGAGTTCGTCCACGTGATGACCGCCGGCCGCATCGTCGACTCGGGCGGCCCGGAACTCGCCGCCGTGCTCGAGGACGGGGGCTACGACCGCTACGTCAAGGGTGGCGGCGCTGCCATCGTGACACCGGCGGGGGCTGGAGCGGCGTCATGACCGTCACCGAGCCGCACCCGGCCGCACTGGCCAGCGGCTACGACGTCGAGCAGGTGCGCAAGGACTTCCCGATCCTGTCGCGCACCGTGCACGACAACCTGCCGCTGGTCTACCTCGACAGCGCCGCCACCTCGCAGAAGCCGCTGGCCGTCCTCGACGCCGAGCGGACCTACTACGAGCGGCACAACGCCAACGTGCACCGCGGCATCCACGTGCTGGCCGAGGAGGCCACCGCGCTGTACGAGGCGACCCGCGACAAGGTCGCCGCGTTCATCGGCGCCACCGACCGCCGCGAGGTCGTGTTCACCAAGAACTCGACCGAGGCGCTCAACCTGGTCGCCTACGCGATGAGCAACGCCGAGACCACCGGTGCCGAGGCCGCCCGCTTCCGGGTCGGCTCCGGCGACGAGATCGTCATCACCGAGATGGAGCACCACTCCAACCTGGTGCCCTGGCAGATGCTCGCCCGGCGCACCGGCGCCACGCTGCGCTGGATCGGCCTGACCGACGACGGTCGCCTCGACCTGGCCAACCTCGACAGCATCATCAACGACCGCACCAAGGTCGTCTCGATGGTGCACCAGTCGAACATCCTCGGCACGCTCAACCCGGTCGAGCGCATCGTCGCCCGGGCCCGCGAGGTCGGCGCGCTGACCGTGCTCGACGGCTCCCAGTCGGTGCCGCACCTGCCGGTGGACGTCACCACCCTCGGCGTGGACTTCCTCGCCTTCACCGGCCACAAGATGTGCGGGCCGACCGGTGTCGGGGTGCTGTGGGGCCGCCTCGAGCTGCTCGAGGTCATGCCGCCGTTCCTCGGCGGCGGCGAGATGATCGAGGTCGTGACGATGGAGGGGTCCACCTACGCCCCGCCGCCGCACCGCTTCGAGGCCGGCACCCCGATGATCAGCCAGGTCGTCGGGCTCGGCGCCGCCGTCGACTACCTGAGCGCACTCGGCATGCCGGCGATCGCCGCCCACGAGCACGCGATCACCGCCTACGCCCTGGACGCCCTGGCGAGCGTGCCCGGCCTGCGGATCATCGGCCCGCCGACCGCCGAGGCGCGCGGTGGGGCGATCTCGTTCGTCCTCACCGACGACACCGGGCGCAACATCCACCCGCACGACGTCGGCCAGCTGCTCGACGAGCGTGGCATCGCGGTGCGGGTCGGCCACCACTGCGCGCGGCCGGTCTGCCTGCGCTACGGCATTCCCGCGACGACCCGGGCCTCCTTCCACCTGTACTCGACGACCGCTGAGGTCGACGCGCTGGTGGAAGGTCTGCACGGGGTCCGGAGGTTCTTCTCGACGTGAACCTTGACTCCATGTACCAGGAGATCATCCTGGACCACTACCGCAACCCGCTGCACCGCGGGCTGCGCGACCCGTTCGACGCCGAGGTCCACCACGTCAACCCCACCTGCGGGGACGAGGTCACCCTGCGGGTGAAGGTGGTCGACGGCGTGGTCGAGGACGTCTCATACGAGAGCGAGGGCTGTTCGATCAGCCAGGCCTCGGCGAGCGTGATGAGCGACCTGGTGATCGGCAAGAAGGTCGACGACGCGCTGGAACTCGAACGCGAGTTCCTGGCGCTGATGCAGTCGCGCGGCACCGCCGAGGGTGACGAGGACCGGCTCGAGGACGCGGTCGCGTTCGCCGGCGTCTCCAAGTACCCCGCCCGGGTCAAGTGCGCCCTGCTGTCCTGGATGGCCTGGAAGGACGCCACCGCCAAGGCCGTCGATCCCGCGGCGGCCGCGGCGGCGGCAGCGGCCGTGTCGGCCACGGCACCGGCGACCCCCGCCGCCCTCGACGTACCCGAGCAGGAGAAGCCATGACCGAAGCGGTGACCGAAACCTCCACCCAGGACGCGGCGGCCGAGGCCGGCACGGTTGCCACCGAGGCCGCCACCCCGGCCGAGGCCGAGCAGCACGGCACCATCGCCGAGCGGGCGGCGGCCCTGGACCTCGCCGAGTTCGCCGACATCGAGGAGGCGATGCGCGACGTCGTCGACCCCGAGCTCGGCATCAACGTCGTCGACCTCGGCCTCGTCTACGGCATCCATGTCGCCGACGACAACACCGTCACCCTCGACATGACGCTCACCTCGGCGGCCTGCCCGCTGACCGACGTCATCGAGGACCAGACCCGTTCGGCCCTCGTCGACGGCCCCGACGGCGGCCTCGCCGCCGACGTGAAGATCAACTGGGTCTGGATGCCCCCGTGGGGCCCCGACAAGATCACCGACGACGGCCGAGACCAGCTCCGCGCCCTCGGCTTCAACGTCTGACCCGCACCACCGCTTGACCGCACCACCATCTGGCTCGCCACCGGTCTGGCCGAGGTCACCTTCGGCCAGACCGGGCGCCGGTCAGTGTTGTGCCTGAATGCCCTCTCGGCGGCATGTCTGACGTCGAAACTCCCGCAGAGAGGGTACGTCCGGCATCCGTTGTCCGATCGGCCGCGTGCGGACGTAGTCGGACGAACTGGATCGATTCGTGAGCTGTATGCGGTGAGTACTCGAGCATGCGGCCATCGGGTTGACCGCATCCGCAGTCCCGTCCGAAAAATTACGGTTGTCTTCCGGCGGCCCTCCTGATGACTCTTCTCGGGGTCGCGACTCCGATGACCTGCCTGGCCATTTCGGCCCACGCGGGCTGGTCGACTCCGCCGCGGTCATCGGTCCACACGAGGACACCGCGCGAGCCGTCGGCATCGGGTTCATCGTAGGGACGGAGCCCGTTGGCGACGTACCACGCTTTCTTCGCCGCCCAGTCGGCGGCGTACCTGGGGTTGTTCATCATTCCCAGGTGCTCCCAGA
The DNA here is from genome assembly GCF_023716925.1 of Frankia sp. R82. Lineage (GTDB taxonomy): Bacteria > Actinomycetota > Actinomycetes > Frankiales > Frankiaceae > Frankia. The sequence continues at coordinate 13,196 of NZ_JAMQQG010000095.1, read as the reverse complement.
TGAGCTCGTCGCCGGAGGCTGTTTCGATGGTGAAGTCGGGGTACTTGGTGACCCCATCGATGGTCAGGGGCTGCTCGTAGGACCACCGATCCGGAACGATCTCGTCCAGTATCGAGGCGATGATGACCTCATTCTTGCTGCGCACGAGCACGCCGCCCGGGGCCACATGGATCAGGTTGCCGTCGAATCGGCGCATGCCGTCGCCGACGGTGAGCTCGCGCGGCGCTGGTCTGCGGAAGAGGTCGGTCATGCGGCGCGCGGTTTCCGAAAGCGCTGGTGACGCCAGCGCGAACAGATCGTCCGCCGTGCCCTCGTGCAGGATCACGAGCTTCTTCGTGTGCCGAGTCAGCGCGGTGTAGAGCAACTCCCGGCTCACGGCAACACGCGCCGGCAGGACCAGGAAGGTGACCCCGAACTCGGAGCCCTGCGACTTGTGGACCGTCACCGCCCAAGCGAGTTCCAGCCACGGGTCCTCCGACGAGGACTGCAGATAACCATATGTCGCCCCGATCTGCGAGGAGAACTCGACGTTGGCGTACTTGGGCGACGTGCTCGCCCGGCCGACCACCACGCCGATCTCACCATTCGCGATGTAGTCGAGTCCAGCACCGTCGGGCCAGGCCTTGGCCCTACTGTTGTTGCGGGTCTGCATGACCTTGTCACCGAGTACGATCTGTTCGGGTCCAAGCGGCTTCGGGGGCCGATATCCGTACCGTTTCTGCGCCCATTCCAAGTCTCCGACCCGGTACTTTTGTTTGAGTAGTCGGTTGAGCTCCGTGGTTCCGAAAACACGCGAACGCGTTGGTGACAGAATCTGCCATTCCTCGCAGCGATCACCCGCTCCATGGGGGCCGCGGGGCCAATCGATCCACTTCCCGTCCGACGAGACCCGCCCACCATAGGTGAGCTTGAAATCATTCTCCGGCGCTGTGGCATCGATAAGACCGAGTTCGTCCTCGATTGCAGCCAGGAGGGTCGCGGCGATGCCAGTATCGCCCCACTGCCGGTAGGCCAGGGTGTCGGACGGCGTCCCGAGGCGGATCTGATGCCAGATCTCGTCGGCCGCTCCGGGAAGATCCTCACCGCCAAACCAGCGCGCAAGCGCCAGATCGTGCCGCTCGCCGTCCTCGCTCTTCTGACGTCGGAACACCGTGAGCTCCACATAGCCCGGCGCAACCTTCACCGGATCGGTGAACCCATCGGGCTTGAGCCATTCGACTATATCCACGAAGGGGCGACCGGCACCGATTGGCGGCAGCTGCCGGTGATCACCTACCAGGATGAGCCGTTTCACACCCTGCAGCGCGCTCAGTGTAGCGGCCAGCATCTCCTCGGTCAGCATCGACGCCTCGTCGATCACGACGAGGCCGAAACGGGAGCGCTTCGACTTGCCCACGGTCAGGTACCGCCCGGTGCCGGGATCGTAGCCGCTCTTCTTGACGAGGAAGCTCGCGAGGGTCTGCGCCTCGTGATCGACCTTGGTCTGTAGCTGGACCCGAGCCTTGCCGGTGGGCGCGAGTAGCAGGATCCCGTCCTGAGCGATCTCGGGACGTGCGACCAGCGTCTTGAGCAGAGACGTCTTGCCCGTGCCCGCTGGGCCTACCAGGACCGAGAGCCGCGCGGCGAAGAGTTCGCCAAGCCCAGTCGCCTTCTCGACGCGGGCCAGTTCCTCCTCTGCGTCCGAAGGGTCCGCCGCGCCGAAAGCGGCATCGATGGACGCGCGAGGATCGAAGGGAACGTCGAAGCGACGGGCCTTGCGCCGTGCCTGCATGGCGTCGGAAATATCCAGACCGACCTCGTGGAGGTGCAACAGCTTGTACGCGGGCAGCCTGCCCTCGAGCTCGGCCGCCACCAGCGGCGTCCACCGCTGGTAGTCGGCGAGCTGTGCCGGGTCGAGCTTGTGCGCCACCAGCAGCGAGCGTGAGATCGGACATGGCCGGGTCAGCGGGATGGCCGCTGCGGCGGTCAGCACCTGCGGCTCGCTCACGAGCGTGTCGCCTTCCTCGGCGAGTCGCTCCAGGACCTCAACGATCAGCGCTTCGAGCCGTCGTGGGTCTCCGGGGTCGTCCAGGCCAATCAGGGTGTCGACCAGCTCGACCCACGGGACGTGCTCGGCCGGAAAGCAGGCCTGATCGACGGTGACCAGCGCGATCGGGTGACGCGACCGGTATGTACAGGTGGCAGCGCAGTACGGATTCTCCACCAGATCCGCCGCGGAGATCTGCCAGGTGGAGCGCCCATCCATCAGATCGGCGACCTGCTCACGGTCGACGTCCATCGCGGAGACGATCATCAGCGCGGTCTGTTCGTCGGCCGACAGTCCCCGCCAGGTGAGCCCGATGGATGCCGGGAGGCGGAGCTCCGCGCCCAAGGGGTCGCGCCGGTCGAGTGCCCGCTCGACCAGGCCCCATGGGTCCTGGTTCCAGTCAGGCTCGTCGATCAGCCGTCGCACGACCCGGTGAGCGGACTCAACACCGAGATATCCAAGCACAGCTGCGAGGCCCGGAGCCGGGCCTCGCAGCTGCCACAACCGCTCGATCTGCCGATCGGCCCACACCACGGCAGCGGGAGATACCGCAATGCCAAGCGCGGTCATACCGTCGGCGGCGGCCCGCAGAGAGTTGAGCGCGGCAATCGCGGTGTCGTCGGAGACGTGCTCGGTGACGTAGGAGAACTCCGCGGTTGCGTCATCGGGGGCCCATGCCAAAGCGCCGCTCACATCCTTTCCGGCCTCCAACAGCGGGATCAGCGCCTGATAAGGCAGCAGGATCCCGTTCTTCTGGTCGGCGCGAAGGCTGTGGCTGACGAGCGTCTCCCACATGGCGGAGTCAAAGGGCTGTCGGCCCGACTGGTTCCACATCGGTGGGGCGGTCACGGCCGTCACTGTGGCGGCACCAACGAGCAGCCGCCGGGCCGATTCCTCCTGCAGGGGTGAGTGCTTGAGATAGATCAGGACCAGGCTCTCGCCGGCGACGACATTCTCGAAGAAGCGGTCCATGAGGGCCCGCTGATTGCGCCCATCCATCACCCACCCTGGGGTGAACCCCAGCAGTTTGCGGACGGAGTCCTCACGCTCAGGACGATACTCGTCGGCGTCCTGCCAGAGTTCGGTATCGACGGTCTCGCGACTTAGCCAGCGGAAAGGTACCGCCTCGAAAGAGTACGGTGGCACCGAGACCTTTGTCGGTTCGAGGTGTCCACTCAGAGCCCTGTTGAACCGGTACGGGTGCTCTTTTTTCAAGACATACCCGTGAGAGGACATGAAGGTGCCGCGCTCCGACAGGCACGGCAGCCGGTCGTACTGATGAAGATCGGTGAATGACCTGCCTGCGACGCCTGTCTCCCAGTCATCTCGCCGTCTGCCGCCAATGTTCGTGAGCAGCAGACATGAGCTGTTGTCGAGGGGGCTGTCGCAGACCTTGTCGTCCCACGGTCGGTCTCGCCATGGGACTCGCATGGAAATGTGCTGGACGATGGTCAAGGTCGCTGTCCCCAATCAACTAGCAATATCTTCGATTCATATTGGTCGGCGACGGCCGAGACCGATCTCGGGGCTGTCGAAGCAGAACTCCCACCCTTGACCTCCGAGGTGAAGAACGCCGACGCGACAACAGTGAGCGGAACTCTGCGTCTGTTGTGCGAGTGTCAGCGAGTCCGCCGGTCCTTGTGTGGAAGGACCGTCTCGCTTCCACCCGCCCACCTTGTCCCACAAGCCGGGCACTTGACGTACCAGTCGTCGCCTGGCGCACTGAAATCCAGGTGACCGCGCTGCCCGGTTCCCGGGCAATTTTCTGTCGAATCGGTGTCACGAGTATTCATTCGCAATCCCTTCTGAAGGTGGAGTGCGTCGGCCTAGGGTGGGAAATTTACATCGGGCAGGCGTCACTTGGCTTGCGCCACGTATCTGGGCGCCATGGCTTCCATCTGCCCGATCACTAGCCGGACAGCTTCGGGCTGCTTTTCGGGCGGATACTTGTACTTCACGAGCAGCCGCTTGACGGACTGCGTGCACGTCGTCCCGAACTGTCCAGTCAGTCTTGACGTCGCGACGCATAACCCCCCACCAGCTCGCGTGCGATCTGGGCCAGTACGTCGTCGCCCTGGACCTGGACAACCGACTCGTTGATACTAACCATATCGTAGAACGCCAGCTCGTCGTGGGACAAGGGTGGGCTGAAGCGCTGGCCGCGGCCGCCCTCTGCGGCGACTTCCTTAGCCAGTTCGATGAGCTCGGCGATCATTTCGGCCGCGGTGAGCTGGGCATTGCCGCAGGTTTCGGCGACGACTGCACCGACACCAGCACGACCACGGATCACTTGCCTCGCTGCAAGAAGGGTGACGGTGTGCTGAGCGCGAACGATGGCGCCGCTCGAGTCGTCATCGAGATGACCGACTCGGCCCGCGCAGGCTGGACCGACTACTTCGGCGAGGCGGAGCGCGACCGGGACGTCGTTGCATCGCTCAGCATCGCTCGCGTCTGCACCACATCGACCAGAACGGCGGCCAGCGGCTCGTTCGGGCCTTCGACCCAGATAGCGACGCACCAGACCTCCTGCGCACCGTGGTCATGCTCCTGCGGGCAACCGCCACCACGACAGCGAGCGGCGAGGGCGTACACCAGATAGCCATGGCCGAGGAGAAGATTGCTGAAGCACTCAATCTTCTGGTGAAAATCGACTCGGCCAAGAGGCTGTCCGCCGCGATCCAGAGGGCCGCGACAAAGATTGACAGGACAAAGATTGACAGTGAGTGCCCTGAACTCGGTCATCCGGCGTCTGCTCGACGAGGCGCTTGTCGCGCTGGCCGGTACCCAGGGAGCTGGCCCGGAACTCGTCAGCATGGCGGAGGCCCACGGCGCTGCGTGACTGCGATGAGGTCGGGCTGCCGTCCAATCACCGTTGGCAGCGCTGCTCGGCCGGCGGGACGCTCACCTCGTACTGTCGCCGCCATTGCCCGGAGCTCCTTCATATCAGCGATCTTCGAGCCTTTGGTGCTGTAGACCCGTGGGCGACCGACGCCGGACCGTCGGATGCCAGGCGGTCGACCGCGGCCGTGATGACGTCAACGCTGGGCGCTCGCCCTGTATTCAGGCCGGACGGAATCGTCAGCGACGGTCTGTGGGGCTGCCGGGGTGGTGGAGAGAGTCGACGACTTCTTCGAGGAGGAACTTAACCTTCGCGTCGATCGGCCGGCCGCCGTAGACCGACTGGACGAGATCGAGTCCTTCGTCGACGGTGGTGTAGCCAAGTGTGCCGTAGAGAAAGGCGATGTCCTCGGCGTCTGTTTCCACACGGGACGCGAACAGCTTCATGGCGAGCAGATATTCGGCCGAAGCAACGTCGACGGTAAGATGATCGGCCTCGAAGTATCGGGTTGCGGCCGGATCCGGACCAGGTAGGAAGCCCTTCACCGCGTCGTTGAGCCAGTCGGCGGGAAGGGCGTGGCGTTCGGCGAGGACGGAGGCGGCGGCTCGGACGACGTCAGTCGGGAGGAAGATCGCATCAAGGTCGCGGGTGGAGCGGGTCGCGTCGTAGGCGAGGGCCAGGGCAGCGCCGCCGACGAGGAACAGGTCGGCTTTGGCACCGCGCCGTCCCAGTTCGTCGTTGAGCTCTTGGAGCAGGCCGGTGATGGAGGCACGGCCGAGACCCGGAGTGGTCATGTCATGCTCGCTGGAGCGCGCCGCGGGTAATGAAGATGCCGCGTTTGCGAAAGGACAGCGGGGACTCGACCAGTGCTCGAGGATGCAGGCCCCGCAAGGCGGTAACGAACCACCAGGGCACGGCTTCGAGGGCGGGATCGCGCACCCAACGGGGGGCAGGCCAGCCGTCACGACGAGCGAGGTGTTCCCCGAGTGCGGCGAACGCCGCGTCCACGCGCCGGTCACCGGATGGCCGCGGCTGGTTCGACCACATTGCCTGCGCCGCTTCCATACCCTGGTGGCGAAGGACGCTGGTGTAGTCGTCGAGGAGCTGGATGACAGCGTGCCGCCAAACGTCCTGGAGCCGGGAATCGACCGAGAGCATGCCAGCCGCGACGGCGGCGGCGTCGTCGGCGGTCTGGAAGGCACGCAACGGGTCCACGATCCCACGGTACGCTGCGGATCATGCCTTCGGTGGGCCGGACGTGCTGGCGGCGCGTGGCCCAGGCGCTTGGACACCAGGGTGATGCCGGCGCCCTCGGGGGCTGGATGCCCGCGTTGCTGTGTCGCAGGCCATGCGCGGTCGCCCTGCGCGGTGCAAGGAATCCGACAGCCGCGCTGCGGCTTCCCCGATGATTCTCATTCATCTGATCAGCGCGGCGGACAGAACGACGTCCTTGTCGAGCTCCTCGCGTGAGGCGGGGAGGTGCGCGCTGATCAATTCTGCATGTTTGACGATATTGCGGAAACGTTCCTCGTCGGACCTCACAGGGCGACGGCCTCGCCTGCCACCGCGACTTCAGCGCCGTCCTCCCGGCCGACGGCGGCCGTCCGGCACTCACCCGGCAGGTCACCGTCCGTCGCGACCGTCCGAGCCGCGCCCAGCCCCCGGCCCCGGCCCCGGCCCCGGCCCCGAAACTCTGCTCCCCCTGCCGCATGGAACTCCCGCTCAACGGCCGGTGCGAGAACTGCCAGTAAAGGTCCACGATCATCGAGCGATACTCTGCGGGTGGAAACAGCGGGTCACGGCACCAGGCGCCGGTATCTCGACGGCCGGCCCGCCTGCTCGTCGCCCGTTGCGGCGCTACCCCAGCGGGCTGATCCCGCACTTTCGGCATCGGCGCGGCGTCCCGGACGGCACCGGCGCGGCGATCTGCTTGCGGTGGCCGTCGACTCGCCTTCGTGTGCGGTTCCGCGGCGAGTTCGGCGAGGAGCGCGTCGAACGGGGCTTCGGCCGGACAGATCACCGACCGACCCGCAGCAAGATCGTCGAAGGCCTCGTCGAGGAGCCACGTGGTCTCAGGATCAGGCTCGTCAACCCGCTCGTGCGGTTCCGGAACCGGATACGGGAGATCGGTCTGAGCGCGGGCTGCGCCGGCCAGATCATCGATCACGCGTAGGGTGGTGCGCGGAGCATGCGCGGTTCCGCTGGCCCGCGGAGGGAGACATCCGCATGGCACGCCGGTTCAACACCGCTGGTCCGTGCGATCCGGTCCGTCACTACATGATCCCGGCGTTGTCACGGCTGCCGGAGGCGCCTGGCCTGGTGGCCCAGGAGGCGTTCTTTGTCGTGCACGCCCCCCGGCAGACGGGCAAGACGACGGCGCTGCGGGCGCTCGCGCACGAGCTGACGGCCCGGGGCCAGTATGCCGCGCTGCACTTCTCCTGCGAGACGGCCGAGGCCGCGGGAGATGACTACGACGCGGCAGCCCGCGACATTCTGTTCCAGATCCGGGTCCGTGCCGAGGACAACCTTCCGGTGGAGCTACGCCCGCCGGCCTGGCCCGCGGCGCCGCAGGGCTCCCAGCTGTCGGCGGCCCTGCGGGCATGGGCCCAGGCCTGCCCGCGGCCACTGGTGCTGTTCTTCGACGAGATCGACGCGATCCGTGGACAGGGTCTCATCAGCGTGCTCCGCCAGCTACGCGCGGGCTTTCCCGACCGACCGCGGGACTTTCCCGCTTCGGTTGTGCTCTGCGGCCTGCGTGATGTCCGGGAGTACAAGGCTCTCGCCGGTGGCGACCCGTCGCGGCTCGGGACGGCCAGCCCGTTCAACGTCAAGGTGAAGTCGCTGCGGCTGGGGGATTTCAGTCCGGATGAGGTGACCGAGCTCTACGGCCAGCACACGGCCGAAACGGGCCAGGAGTTCACGCCGGCAGCACTGGCCCGAGCCTACGAGCTGACAGGTGGCCAGCCCTGGCTGGTGAACGCCCTGGCTCGCGAGGTCGTCGAGGAGATCGCGGTACCAACGTCTGAGGTAATCACGGTAAGGCTTCTGGACGAGGCGAAGGAACGGCTGATCCTGGCCCGGGCCACCCACCTGGACTCGCTCGCGTCGAAGCTCGTCGAGCCCCGGGTACAGCGGATTCTGAGCCCGGTGCTCGCCGGTGGCTCGCTGCCGCTGGAGCCCTACGACGATGACGTCGCCTATGCGCGCGACCTCGGTCTGATCGCGTCCAGCCCGCCGGTCCGGATCGCGAACCCGATCTACCGGGAGGTGATCGCGCGAGTCCTGTCGAGCAGCATCCAGGAAAGCGTGGCCGCCAACCCGCGCTCGTTCATCCGTCCCGACAACTCGTTCGACTTCCCGAAGGTGCTGGCCGAGTTCGCCGACTGGTGGATGGAGAACGGAGAGTTCCTCACCCGCCGCGGCTACTACGACGAGGCCGCCCCTCAGCTCATCTTCATGGGCTATCTCCAGCGTGTCGTGAACGGCGGTGGCCACGTCGAAAGGGAGTTCGCCGTCGGCTCCGGCCGCATCGACCTGCACGTCCGCTGGCCCTACACCACCCCCGCCGGCGAACAGCACGAGCAGCGCGAGGCCGTCGAGCTCAAGGTCTGGCGCCAGGGCAGGGGCAACCCTCTGAAGGCCGGCCTCACACAGCTCGATCTCTATCTCGACCGCCTCCACCTGTCCACCGGCACCCTCATGATCTTCGACCAGCGCCCCACCGCGCCGCCCATCGACGAGCGCACCACGATCACCACCACGACCAGCCCCGCCGGCCACCCGATAACTCTGGTGAACTGCTGATCATCCGATCGGGCGTCAGTCCGGGTACCGCCTGCCGCCGCGGACAGGTGTGCTCCACGCGCCCCGTGTGCGCCGCGGCGCGGCCACCTGAGCCGGACCGGCGCCCGGCCCACGATGCCCTGATCGCTGCCACTGCTCGGGTTCACAGCCGCACGCCCGTCACCCGCAACGAGTCCGACTTCGCTCCCCTGGCCGTTTCACTCGTCGATCTCCGGACCCATCACCCGTAGCGCCTGTCTCGCCGTTCGTCGCCCGCCGTGACAAGCGCCTTGGCCTGATCTTGGGTTGCTGTATCCGTGGACGGCCCTTATCGATATTTACATTGTGGAGGATCACGGGAAATTCTCCGTAGATCCGGCCGGAAATGGCCAAAAAGAATTCTCTGCTTCGGGTGATCTGGCCCAGGTCGGGTATGGCGTGAGGGACTGTGCCCGTTCGTCCTGGCGGGGCGGGGGATGGACCCGAGGGAGAGGAGACGGCAGATGAAGGCGGTTGTCTATCACGGATCGGCGGATATCCGGCTTGAGGATGTGCCCGAGCCGAAGCTCACCGAGCCGACGGACGCGATCGTCCGCCTGACCAGCAGCGCGGTGTGCGGGACGGATCTGCACATGGTGCGCGGGACGATGCCGGGCATGCGGGAGGGCACGATCCTGGGGCACGAAGGGGTAGGTGTCGTCGAGGAGGTCGGGCCGTATGTCCGTAACCTGCGGCCCGGCGACCGGGTGATCATTCCTTCGACGATCGGCTGTGGGTGCTGCTCCTACTGCCGCGACGGCTACTACTCGCAGTGCGACCACGCCAACCCGCGCGGTTCCCGGGCGGGGGCGGCGTTCTTCGGCGGCCCGGTGGACACCGGCCCGTTCGACGGCCTGCAGGCGGAGTTCGCCCGGGTGCCCTACGCGAACGTCGGGCTGGTGCCGCTGCCGGACTCGGTGTCCGACGATCAGGCGATCATGCTGTCCGACATCTATCCCACCGGGTGGTACGGAGCGAAGCTGGCCGAGGTCACCCCGGGGGACACGGTCGCGGTGTTCGGGGCCGGCCCCGTCGGCCAGTTCGCGGTCCTGTCCGCGTTCCAGCAGGGCGCCGGGCGGGTCATCGCGGTCGACGACATCGTCTCCCGACTGGAGGGCGCCCGTGCGCTGCATGCCGAGATCGTCGACTTCAACGAGGAGGACCCGGTCGCGATCATCCTCGAGATGACCCGGGGCATCGGGGTGGACCGGGTGATCGACGCGGTCGGCGTCGACGCCCAGCGGGCATCGTCCGGGCCGGCGGTGCCGGACGCCGAGGAGACCCGGGCGTTCGAGGCCGAACGGGAGGCCGCCACCGCGGGCGGAGCCCGGCCGGTCGGTGACACCTGGGTGCCCGGCAACGCACCGTCGCAGGCAGCGCACTGGTCGGTGGAGGCGGTGGCCAAGGCCGGCTCGATCGGTGTCGTCGGCCTCTACCCGCCGACCCTGAACGCCTATCCGATCGGGGTGGCACTCAACCGCAACCTGACGATCAAACTCGGCATCTGCGACCACCGCCGGTACATTCCGGAGCTGCTGTCGAAGGTGACGGCGGGAACGGTCGACCCGGCCCAGGTCATCACCCAGCATCAGCCCGTGTCGTCCGCCATCGACGCCTATCTGGCCTTCGACCGCCGCGAGACGGGCTGGACCAAGGTCGTCCTCGATCCCGCCGCCTGAGCCCGCCGCGTGGCGTGGCGTGGCCAGCCTCATTCGGGTTTTGCCGCGCTACCTTCGTAGCCGTAGCCGATGAACTCGGGGCCCACCCGGTAGTGGTCGAGGCGCTGCAGCGTCAGGCCGGCGTTGGTGACCAGCTCGTCGATGGGCCGGTTGAGGTGACAGCCACCGAAGATCCGGCCCCAGGCGGGGGTGAGCCGGTCCTGCCAGCGGGCGACCCGCGCCCGGGGGGAGCGGCCGTGCTCGGTGAAATGCAGCGTGCCCCCGGGGCGCAGGACGCGACGGGCCTCCCGCAGCGCCTGGTCGACGTCGGGGATGGTGCACAACGTCCAGGTGACCAGCACATGGTCGACCGAGGCGTCGGCCAGCTCCAACCGCTGCCCATCGCGTCCGACGACGTCGACGGGCACGGCGGCCGCGGCGATCCGCCGCTGCGCCAGCCGTAGGCCGGTCGCCGCCGGTTCGACCACCAGCAGCCGGCTGACCTGGGCCGGCAGATGCGCCAGGTTGCGACCTGAGCCGAAGCCGATCTCGAGCACGTCCCCGCGCAGCCCGGCGGTCACCCGGGCCCGCTCCGCTTCCACCACCCGCCCAAGCGCGACATCGATGATCCGCGGAAGCATCTGATCCTCGTAGAACCCCATCAACGCTCCTCCGTCGCCCGCCACGCCCTGCGCGGCCCAGCGGGCGGCTCGACGATTCCGAGGCTCACGCTACGACCATGCCGAGGGCTGGAGCCGGCAACAGATGCGGTTCGGGGTCTCCAGAGTCAGGCGACTTTGATGGTCTCGTCACCGAACTTCGCCACGATCTCAACCTCAGCGCCGAGTGCCTCAACCTGACCGCCGGTGCCTCACCATAACTGCGAACAGTGGCGATCCCGGTGTGTTCCAGGTCGGCCCGCTCGATCGCGATCGCGCGGTACCCGGTGTCGGCCGGCGTCGGAGCTGTCGCCGCCGGGAGTGCCAGGACTCCGGGAACCCGTGCACCAGCAGGACCAGCGGCCCATCGCCGTCCTCGACCAGATGTGTCCGTCCGGCCCGGGAGGGCGCCAGCCGATGGGTACCTTCCGTTTTCTTTCCCCATATCGGGTTTGTTTTCCGCTCCTGATCGAGTTGCTGGCTCGGGTCCCGGATGGGACGGTGGGTCGGTCAATGTCAGCACGGGGTGAAGAGGAGATTCTCGGCGCAGCGCGGAGGGATGAGCGATTATGCGTTCCCGGATGGTTCGCCGGCCGGAGCGGGGTGCGGGAGTGCCGGTGTCCTGGTCCCGGCGGGTGGCGGCCTCGGTGGCGTTGCTGGCCTTCGCCGCGGTGGTCGTCGTCCTGATCGCCCGGCTGGTCGACCGGCCGATCGCCCTGCCGGTTTCGGCCGCCGCCGTGACGATCACGTTGATGGCGGCCTGGGCGGCGCTGGTCGGACGGGGGTTGCGCCGCCTGGGCGCGGCCGTGCTGGCGGTCTGCACCCTCGGCGCCCTGATCGCCTTCGCGGGGGTGATCGGACTGGCCACCCTGCTGGTCACCGTGTGCCTGCTCGTCACGTCGGGAATCGCGGCGCGCGGCGCCTTCGGCCGACACCGACCACAGGGGCACCGGGTGGGAGCCGCCCGGCACGGCGTGCTGCTGGTGAACCCGCGTTCCGGTGGTGGCGCGGCCGAGCGCCACCAGCTCGCCCAGGCGGCCGTCCGGCGCGGGATCGAGGTCGTCACCCTCACGGGGCGCGCTGATCTGCGTTCGCTCGCCGAGGACGCCGCCGACCGCGGAGCCGACGTGGTGGGCATGGCGGGTGGCGACGGCTCGCAGGCGGTCGTCGCGGACGTGGCGCGCCGGCGTGGGATGGCGTTCGTCTGCGTTCCGGCCGGTACCCGCAACCATTTCGCCCTTGATCTCGGTCTTGACCGCAGGGATGTGGTGGGGGCGCTCGACGCGTTCGGGCCCGCGGTCGAGCAGCGCGTCGACCTCGGTCAGCTCGGCGACCGGGTGTTCGTCAACAACGTCTCGCTGGGCGTCTACGCCGACATCGTGCAGTCCGAGCGCTACCGGGACGCCAAGGCGGGAACGGCGGCCGCGAGGCTGCCCGACCTGCTGGGGGTGGACCGCGCTGCGCCGGATCTCAGCTTCACCGGCCCGGACGGCCACGCCGGCTCGACCGCGGACGTCCTGCTCGTGTCCAACAACGCCTACCAGCTGCACAGCCTCGGTGGTTTCGGCATCCGGCCCCGGCTCGACAGTGGCCGGCTCGGGGTGGTCACGTTGTGCGTCGATCGCGCCCGTGATCTGCCCGCCCTCGTCGCGCTCGAGTCCATGGGCGCCATCAGTCGGTTCCGTGGTTTCCGCCAGTGGACCAGCCCCACCCTGCGGATCGACTCCGCGCGACCGGTCAGCGTCGGCGTGGACGGGGAGGCGCTGTGCCTGCCGCCACCGCTGGAGCTGCGCTCGCTTCCGGCGGCGGTGCCCGTGCGGATCCCGGTGCACGCACCGGGGGTCCCACCCGCGCGGCCGGGTCTGTGGGGGATGTTCCCCGCCCTGATCCGGATCGCGGCCGGCCGCTCCCCGGCCTGAGCCTCACCCGAGCGGCCCTGGCGTGGCGGTGAGCCCCCCGTCGTCGGAACGTGCGGGCCCGGATTGGGCGGTGCCGGCGGCGGCAAGAACATCCAGCGCGGCCAGGACGACCACGACCACCAGCAGGACGAGGGCGACCGAGGCCGGGGTCGGACAGTTCCACAGCACCAGCGCCAGCACCCCCGCCCCGATGACCACCCCGCTGGTGAGGCGGCGGTGCCCGGCCAGCCAGCGGCCCGCGCCGCCGGTGCGCACACCCGCCCGGGCCGCGGC
>NZ_JAMQQG010000094.1 GCF_023716925.1 Frankia sp. R82 | reverse complement strand
CATCCCGCTACACGGCCCCACCAGAAACACCAGACCTGACCCACTACCTGCGCCTCAGCAAACTTGCCGGGACCCTGGGCCTTGACCGCCTGCACCTGCGCCGGTTCCACGAGGCGATGACCGGGGCCGCCAACTTCCTGGATGCAACCGACACTATGCTGCGTGTGGAGATTGATATGCGCATGGAAATCGAGGCTGCTTTCGCGCCCGATCTAGATGACGAGAGGTGGTAGAGAAATCTGGGCCGCGAACTGTCCGGACGTGGGTGGCAGGCTGGTTACGGAACCCCCACTGCTCCGGTGGCGAACGCCTTGAGGTAACGGCGGTGCAGTAGGTCCACCAACTCCACGACGGTCCTCAGAGTGGCTATCTCCTCGGTGGTGACGACGATGACCTTGAGACCTCTGGGCGCACCGTGCAGCCCGAGGGCATGGGCGTTGGTCATCTCCTCAGGGCTACCCGTGATGCCGTTGGCGGCAACCAAGATCCCCAGCCCGGCGCCGCGGCCAGCGAGGATGTTCATGAAGTAGCCGACCGTCTTGCTGTCGACCGGATCTTCCCAATCCTTGCACTCCACGATGATCACATCTGGTAGGAGCCACAGACCATCCGCCAGCTTGCCGTTGCCGACCGCCACGTCGATCTGCTCAGTACGAAAGATGTTGGTGGTGTTGGACTCCGCGATGCAGCCTGGCACCGTCTCGAACAGGTACCTGGTCAGCTCCTCGTAGAGCTTGCCCTTCGCGTCGGAAGTCGGAGCGCTGCGTGCGTCTGCCAGGAGGCGGTGGATCACCGCGGCGTCAAATGTCACCGCGTGGCCCGTGGATGAAGTAGTTGCGGGCCTCAACAAGCTGGCGCCCTAGCGTGTGCTGCTCGACACGCTGACGCAGATCGTCGACGTGCAAGACAACGATCGGTATGTCGGCGGGCGTCCGCGGCTGCTGCCTCGGACCGTCGTAGACCACCACGCCGAGAGACGCCCCTCGCTCCGACACGGCTCGGGCGAGGTCCCGGACTGCTCGCGAAAGATCGCGGCCTTGTAGCGCCTTCACCTGGACGAGCACTGGGCCGAGCGCCCCACCCACGCCAGGCAGGACCGCAGCGGCGTCGACAGCGGTATCACGTCCAAGATCCGCTGCTTCTTCGACGAGGGCACCGTCAGCCTTGAGGAGCTCAAATACTTCCCGTTCCAGCTGCCCTGCCGCCGCCCTCAGCTGTCCCCGAAGTGCCGAGCCCGGTACGAGCACCGGCGGCTTGCCCATAGGACCGTGGCCACCAGTCCGCCGACGCAGACCCGTCACTTTGTCGAACAGATCCAGATTGAGACGGAGGCTGGCCTCGTCGATGGCACCTGCGATCACCCAGACGTCGCCCGCAACTCCGCCGAAGCCCGGCAGCTCGTCCTCAGGGTTTTCAGCCAAGACAAGCAGAGGCAGGCCCCGGCCGAGGACTACCCCGAGCTCGACGTAGATCGCCGGCGGAACCGATGCCGGCGTCCCGTCCGCCCCGGTCGCTGGCAGCACGGCCACGGCGAAGTCGAAGTCGTCGAGCGGCACAGTAACCAGCTGTGCCCCGGCGAGTAGCTGCGTCGACGTTGTCACCAAGAGCTCTGTCTCGGCCGCGACCACCCGGAGCTCCGACAGGTCGGCGTAGTTCGGGGCGATCACGAGGCACTGCGGCACGAGGCGATCGTACGGCCAAGGCGTGGGCCTCCTGACAGGTCTGTTCCTCTGGCGGGGCGTTGCGCCATGAGGTCGTCGGAAGGCCGCGCCATCCGGACGCAGGCGTCGGCGGCGGGGAACGCCGCGGCGCTCACGAAGATCCATAGGGCCGGTCCTCCCGATTG
Source organism: Frankia sp. R82 (assembly GCF_023716925.1). Classification (GTDB taxonomy): domain Bacteria; phylum Actinomycetota; class Actinomycetes; order Frankiales; family Frankiaceae; genus Frankia. Next base: position 15,480 of record NZ_JAMQQG010000094.1, on the reverse strand, counting down.
GCAGTCTGACGGAGGCCAGAGGACGCCTCGCAGCAGCGGATGATGATCGGCCCCTCGTCTCCGGAAGGAGCAGCGGCGCCGTGCGATCACCATGCCAATCGGCAAAGCCGCAGGTCAAAGCCCCACAATTACCTTTGTGGCGGTTATAGAGAGCGCTTGTTCAGAGATCTCTATTCCTTTGTAGCATGTCATGCATTGGCTTGTAGCCCCGGACGAACTACCTTTGCAGCTGGGACTTATAGAGGAAGAGGACCCCCGGACGGCCTGAACTGCCACAACTGCGATACCCCTAGTGTCCCCGCTACAAAGGTGAATAGATCTTGATGGCTACTCCCGCGACCTCCCCGGGCCCGGAGTCCAGGCAGTTGCTTCAGCGGCTGGTCACACGGTCGAGCCGCCACACAGGCGTCCAGTTCCCTATCGGCTTTGTGCGTGACCCGAGCACCGGAGCGCCTCCGCTGTCCCGACTCATCCGCGGCGGCCGGGGCGGCGAAGTCCGCCTGAAGCTCTATCTGTGCCTGACCCTGGTCGCCGTCCAGCGCCCGTACAGCATCCGGGACATCAGTACGCGCGCCTGGGCGCGGGCCTTGGCCCTTCCAGAACCACCTACCAACGGCGCACGCCGGATTGGCGACGCGCTGGACTGGCTCCGCGACGAGAAGCTCGTCGAGCTGACGCGCCACCGCGGCGGAGCCCCGACCGTGAAGCTGCTCAGCCCGATGGGCGACGGCAAGGAGTACTCCTGGCGGGGCAGCGGGCGTTACGTGCGGATGCCGCTGGGCTTCTGGTCGGAGGAATGGATCACCAAGCTATCGGCGACGGCCATCGCGCTGCTGCTGGTCGTGCTGGAGATGCAGGGCGGACGCAACCCAGACAATCCGCCGTGGATTGCTGGACCAGACAAGGGGCGCTACGGCCTGTCCGATGACACCTGGACCCGGGCACGGCAGGAATTGGAGGCTGCCGGTCTACTGACAGTGGAGCGGGCGATGCACGGCCAGGACTTCGACGTGATGAAGCTGCGTAACACCTACTGGATCGATGTGGACCGGCTCGACTACCCGGAGGGGAAGCCTCCTCAACCCCCTCCTCCACCTCCGAGAGAGCCTCCTCGGTCACCGAGAACGGCACCAGGCTTCTCCCCTGAAGTCATGGCTCTGCTTCAGAACTTGGCCCGGCCAGCTGCGGCAGCTCGCCCACCGACCAGCTCGGCCTCCAATGCCCAGCAGAATGCGATGGATCATCACGGAAACACCCAGCCGTCATAGCGCACCGTCACGGTCGGGGACGGTGCGATCGCAGCCGACCGCTCACCGGGAACGATTACTGATGCTGCGGTCTATGGGCCGGGAGACGTGTCATCCTGTGAGCGGCCAGCCCTCTTCTGTAGCCACAGCTGCCGGGTGCCCGCTCCCCCGACGGCAGCCAGCAGGCCGTAGAGATCGACGAACGCCAGCACTTCACCGCCGCCCGCGCCGCAACCTGCCCGCACTACCCCACCGACATCACCCTCGGCTACGACCCCCACCTCTGGCTGCAACGGTCACAGGAACTCACCAGCCGGGAACCCGGAGGTGGATTCGCCAGGCCATGCCCGCCGCTGTTCCCCGGCCCCGGCGGACGACACCAGCAACGCGCCTTCCGTGACGCGCTCGCCGACCTCGTCCCACCCCAGCACGGCTGGCTACCCACCGTGCGCATCGCCGACTTCCAGGTCGCGGCCACCACCCCGGACGACGAACTGATCGTCGTTGTCCGCGGGCTCCTGCAACGCCCCGGCGGCCTCCCGACCCAGTTCTTCACATAGGCACGCATGGACCGTCCTCGACCCGGCCAGGGTCACGTCCAGTGGCGTGGTGTACGGAGGGTGACCCCGCGTGATCCTGGTTGAAGGTTATGCGGCCAAGGGTTCAGGTGTCACGCTGATTTCGAGCGTGTCGGGCCGGTTGTTTGCGGCGTCGACCTTGGCAAGAATCTCCACACCGAAATAGCGGTGGGTTTCGATCCACTCGTCGTGCTGCTCGGCGAGAACCGCGCCGACGAGACGTATGATCGCCCCACGGTCAGGAAAGATACCCACGACGTCGGTACGTCGCCTGATTTCCTTGTTCAGGCGCTCCTGCGGGTTCGAGGACCAGATCTGCCGCCAGATCTCCCGCGGGTAGGCGGTGAACGCGAGCAGATCACCCTTCGCCTCGGACAGGTGTTCCGCGGCACGAGGCAGTTTCTCGGAAAGCCCCTCGACGACCCGGTCGAACTGGACGGCGACCTCGTTCGCGTCAGCCTGATCGAAAATCGTTCGCACGACTGTGGCAACCCACGGCTGCGACGATTTCGGTGTGAGCACCAGCAAATCTCGCAGGTAGTGAGTCCGGCACCTCTGCCACGAAGCGCCCGGCAGCGTCGCTCCGATCGCGTTGACCAGGCCGCGGTGCGCGTCCGAGGTGACCAGACGGACCCCGGACAGGCCGCGGGCGACCAGGCCGCGGAAGAACGCCAGCCAGCCGGCCCCGTCCTCACTGCTCACGACGTCCAGGCCGAGGATCTCCCGACGTCCGTCGCCGTTGACCCCGACCGCGAGCAGGCAGTGCACGTTGACGACCCGCCCGCCCTCCCGGACCTTCATCGTCAACGCGTCGGCCTGCACGAACCGGTACGGACCAGCATCCAACGGCCTCGACCGGAACGCCTCGACCTGGCCATCGAGATGCTTCGCCAACTCGGACACCTGTGACTTCGAGATATGTGCCACCCCGAGCTGCTCGACCAGCTTGTCGACACGGCGGGTGGACACCCAGAGCAGATAGGACGTCGCGACGACCGAGATCAGCGCCTGCTCCGCCCGCCGACGACGCGTCAGCAGCCATTCCGGGAAGTACGATCCGGTCCGCAGCTTCGGAATCGCCAGATCAATCGTCCCCGCCCGAGTATCCCACTCCCGCGTCCGGTACCCATTCCGGCGATTCGTCCGATCCGGTGATATCTCCCCGTACTCGGCGCCGCAGAGCCCGTCCGCCTCGGCGCCCATCAACGCCTCCGCGAACGCCTTCACCATAGAGCCCAGCAGATCCGGACTCGCAGCCAGCAGTTCCTTGCCGAACCCCTCGGCATCGGTCACAGTCGGACGCACGGCCATCGCGTTTTCCTCCTCATCGAGTCCTTGGTCGTTCTCGAACGAGGATCACGCGGTGGTCGCTCTACGTCACGGACCGCCACTCCGGCGAGTCGCTAGACGATCACGATCCGTACACCACGTGCGTGGACTCCACTCCCGGCCAGAGAGGACCCGATCACCGGTCGCCATCAAGCTGCTTGATGGCGACCGCACCGGCCACCGGGGCAGCAGAAGACGAGGTGCGGGAGTCGATCCTTCTGGGCTGTCACTACCCTTGATCTGGTCGGCGCTCCGGGCTGCCGATGGGGAGGCGAAGCGGATCGCATGGGTGCGTCGGAGTCCAACGCTGGGGACGACTTCCACTTCTGGTGGGCCGCCAGCCGTGCACTTGCGCTCGTCGCGCCGGGCACCCGCCTGAGCTTGGTCACGTTGGAAGGACTGGCCCGGGTCGACGACCCAGACGAGTCGTACGAGACCGTGGACGTTGGCGAGTACTTCGGCGGTGAAAGGTTCGCGACGGCCGAGTTGGTGGTGCTGTCGCAGTTGAAGTACAGCACCCGGCATCCCGACCGCGAATGGACGGTGGCGCGGATCTGCGAGAAGCGTGACCGCAAGAAGCAGCCCCAGAATGCACTTGATTCGGGACGATCGGTGATCGCAGATCTTGCGGATGCCTATCGGAAGGTGCTGGCTGACCATGGCGTGGAGAGCGCGAGGAAGGTGAAGATCGCGCTCGTAACCAATCAGCCCGCCGATCCGCTGCTCGTGGCGAGCATCGCGGCGGCTGCGGAGGCTGTTCGTTCTCGCGGCGGCCGTCGGACACAGCTGGCCGACCTACGTCGAACGCTGAGCTCTGCGCATGCCGACGTTGTGAACAAGTTGGCGGCAGCGGTCAAGCCCCGGTTGGGAAGTACTGCGTTCTGCGGTTTCGTGACTGCGCTCGACCTGTCGCAGACCGGAACGCTCGATCGACATGCGTTTGCGCGGGCGGTTCGGGTCGGCGCGGTCGAGCTGACGCCAGGCCGCGGTTCCGATCCGGCCCTGAGCTTGTTCCATCTCGTTCGGCAGGAAGCACTGCCCCACGGAGGGCGAGGTGGTCTGAAAGCCGCCGATGTTCTGGCCGAGCTTGCAGCGCCTGAGCTGGTCGACCTGTATCCTGCGCCCCCGCGGCTGCCTGAGATTCGCCAGATGCTGCCCGTCCCTGGGGCGAAGGACCTGGCGGACGCCGTCACGGGACATCCCAGCACGCTGCTTATCGCGTCCGGCCCTGCTGGGGCGGGGAAGACCACCACGCTGCGGCAGTTGGAGGCGCATCTGCCCGCCGGTTCGGTGGTAGTGCTGTTCGACTGCTACGGCGCCGGTTCCTATCTCAACGCGGGCGAGGAGCGGCATACACTCAAGCGCTTCGTGACCCAGGTGATCAACGAACTTGCGCACCGATGCGGAACCTCGCCGATCGTCCAAGCACCATCGGGCGAGCCGGAGCTATGGCGGTTGTTGACACGGACGCTCACGGGTGCGGCAGCGACTCTCGCTCAGGGCGGCATGCTCGTCTTGGCCGTGGACGCCGCGGACAACGCCGAGTTCGCTGCAGGACGGCGTGGCGATCGGGGCTTCGTTGCCGACTTGGCGACGCTGCAGCTGCCGGAGAGAGTCAGCGTGGTCCTGACAGCTCGCAGCCATCGACTGGCGTCGCTACGGACCGATGCCGTTAGCTCACTTGAGCTCTCGTTGTTCGATCTCCCGTCGTTCGACGCCGCCACGTCCGCAGCGCATCTGAGGCAGCACCGACCCGATGCGTCCGATGAGGACGTCACTAGCTTCCACGACAGGACCGGAGGAAACCCCCGCGCGCAGTACTACGCCTTGGACTGGGCCGAGAAGAACGGCGCAGACATGGCGACCCTTCTGGACAAGTGTGCGCGGACCCCAGAGGCCTTGTTCGCCGACCTCATCAAGTCCGCGTTGCAGGTCGGTCAGTCCGACGCGGGAGGGCGGCAATGGCTCGCGATGCTGCTGGCGCTCGCTCGGCCGGTGAGGATAGACCTGCTCGCGTCGGCACTGGACGTGGACCGCACAGCGGTTGGGAGGTTCGCGGAAGGGCTAGCTCCGGGGGTGACGCTGTCCGACAGCGCCATCGAGTTCCGTGACGACGATTTCGAGACCTACGTCCGGGACCGTGTACCCCCAGCTGATCTGGCGGCGGCGCACGCGCGGCTCGCGGATCTCTTCTGGGCAACACGAACGAGCGATGCGGACGCTGCCGCCCAGATCGCCGACCATCTTCACACTGTCGGTCGGCTCGACGACCTGCTGCACCTCGTCCTGACCGAGCAGTCGCCCGCGGGCATCGCCGACGGAATTCGCCGCCAGGCTGTACAGGGACGACGGTTGGACCTTGCGGCGAGGGCGGCTGCTGCAAGAGGAAGCGCCGCGGCTGCGGTCCGGCTCGCGGCTCGCGGGTGCGACGCCGCGTCGCGGGCAGACGTGCTGTCCCGTTTGTTGGAAAGACGGCTTGACCTCGTCGCTCGGTACGCCGACATCGAGCTGCTCCAAGACCAGGTTCTACGCCAGCAGCCTCCGGAGTGGTTTGGTCCTGTCTGGATGCGTCTCGCGGCGGCGATGTCCCGCGACAAGAGGCGGCGCACTGCGGCCCGTGCCGCCCTGGATATGGCGGACGGCTGGAATCGGCGATGGAACGCCGGCCGCGACGACGAGACAGCGCACTGGACCGTCGGGACCGACGACATCGCGAGCGCGGCTGAAGCGCGGTACCGCCTGGACGGTCTCGACGCTGCCATCAAGGACCTGAAGCGGTGGCGGCCTGCCGCCACCGCTCTGGAAGCATCGGCAGAACTGGCCGCACGGATCGCGGGCGAGCTTGCACCCGATCAGGTACGAGCGGCGCTCCGTGGCAACAGGGTCCCAGCAGCCGCGCACGGCCCGGCCATCGCCTCCCTCGTCGAAGCGGGAAAGCCCGTCGACTCAGGCTGGATCGACGAGGTGACGAACGCTCTACTGACCGTGCAGCCGGGAGAGCTGGCGTCGTGGCATCTGGGCATGCTGACTGCCGCTGTTCGGTTCGGCGATCGGGCCGCCGCCGCGAGACTGGCCCGGCATTGGGCGCACGAACTGTCGTCGTTCCAGCGAGGATTCGCCCAGGCGGGTCCTGACGGGACAGCGCATCTACGGTGCCACGCGATCGGCGCGGCGTTGACCGGAGCGACTCTCTCGATCAACGATCTGATTCCGGCATTCCTTCAGCTGCGCGAGGACGAAGCAGTCGATGACGCGCGGACCCACCGGCGCGACGAGTGGATCAAGAAAGTTGCTCCCGTACTGGACGTTGCGCTTGTAGCGACGCGCGCGAGCCTTGGCAGCGCGACGCCCAACGAGCTAACGGAGCTGATCGACGGCGAACTCGCATCGCGCCTGGACGAGGCAGGCCACCGCTGGTTCACTCATGACCGGTCCTATCGTGCATGGGCGATGCTCGCGGCGGAGGCCGCACTGGACATCGGGAATCTCGACGATGTGCTCGATCGCCTCGCCGAAGCAGCACCCAAACTGATCCGCAGTGCCGCCCCTGACTTCTGGCTTGATCTCGCAGAGCTACTCACGAAACGCGATGCCGCCGAACGCGCCGCCGATCTCTGCGCTCGCGCTGCCGACCACGCCCGCGAGTACAGTCACTCGGCCTCCAATCGGTTGGATCTCCTTGCCCGCGCGGCCGGCATCGCCGCGCCCATCGCACCTTCGCTCGGCAAGACCCTGTTTGAGGCCGCTGTGGATGCCGCGACAGGAATCAACGACGACGCAGCCAGGCTCCTGGCGGTACACGCCGACCTGGCCAGGAAAGCCGAGGCAATCCCTGAAGCTAATCGCACAGCGATATCGGCGCGACTGATCGGTGCTGTAGAGGCAGTCGCGCCGCTTGTCACCGAGTCGTCGGTGATCCCCTATGCCGACGTCGTCGCAGCAGCCGCTCGCCTGGACCCGGCGGTTGGACTCGCCGCAGCGAGCCGCTGGGATGATCAGCATCACGTTCAGCTCGGGTTCACCTTGCCGGCCGCGCTCGTAGGAAGCGTCGACAGCGGCGAGATTCCCGCGTCGCAGGCACTCGCGCTCGACCACCTCATCGACACTGATGGGGTGCGGCTGACCTACCAACTTGACATCGCCGCGCGCATGGCCGGCGAGGGCGCCACGGGCACAGCCGACGCGCGTCGCACGCTCGCACGCGTCGCACGGTGGCTTCGCTGCCGAGTCCCTGCCCGCGACCAGCCCGCGCTCGCCCGCCAGTTCCTCGCGGCCCCAACTGCCGACCTTCTTGACGCGATCACCCGCACGGAGTTCGAGCGCATCGCCGCGTTTGAGTCCGACCCGAATCAGCGCGGCCTGCACGCCAGCCGTCGTTGGTATGGCGACGAACCGTCACCCGAGGCTGAGAACCTGCTCAACGGTGCGGACACTCGCACCTGGGCGACCCTCACCGACGACGTCGCCACCCTCTATCGCGTCAGCGCACGCAGCGAAGATCTACTCCGATTTGTCATCCGGGTCGTGCAGAGAGCGCGGCCTGACGAACGAGCCGACGCGCTCGGGGCCGCGCTGGAACTACCCGACTCGGTTCTCACGAGCACAATCGCGGCAGTCGCCACATGCGTAGAGAAGTGGCGCGGCTGGCCCGAGGTGCGGGCCTGGGTTGAGACGGCAATGCCGCAGCTGGTCGCACGCTGCGTGCCCCACCTCATCTGGTGGCACGACCTGGACGAGCTGATCGGCCACCTTCGGAGACTGGCCGACGACGGAGCAATCCGGAACGCGGTGCTGCAAACGATCCCTGACATGCGGCCCCAGCTCGCCGCCCAGGGATGGCAGCACGTCGCCGTCCTCCTCGGCCGGCTATGCAACGCCCACGATGCGACCGAAGCGCTCCTCGGGCTCCTTGATGATCACATTCCAGCTACCGAAGGCCGTCCGCTCGTTCGGCCGTGCAGCACCGAACCGGTGCCAGCGTTGCTCTGGAGTGCCTTCGGACACCCAAGCCGCGAGATGCGCTGGCGCGCGGCACATGCCACTCGCGATCTCCTCACGCACTCCGCGCCTGGCGCCATCGCCCATCTGGTCACCGACCTCGTCCGATACCTCGATCACGCCGACCCCGGACAGTTCCGCGATCCGACCCTGCACTTCTACGACATGTCCGCCGCCGTAGGGCTCCTCGTCGCGCTGCACCGCGTCGCCACCGACCGCCCCGCCGTGCTCACACCACACCGCGCTGACTTCGTGCGTCACGCCACCAGCTCCGAGCGGCCACACGCGCAGATCCGCGAGCTAGCTCGGCTCACGGCCCTAGCATTGACGGACCCGAACGACCCCAACTTTGGCTTGCTTCGCCTCGCGAACCAGCCCACACACTGTTCCACCAACCGCAAGCTGCAACATTCAGGTGACCACCTTGACCCGTCGCGGGCTCGCCGGTATGACTTCGACCTCATGGACACCGTGCCCTACTGGTTCACCCCTCTCGCACGGGTCTTCAATGTTTCCGTCGACATAGTCGCTGACCGCGCCGAGGTCTGGATTGTCGACCGATGGGGTCAAAGCCGGTCCGACTGGTGGTACGACGTTCGCGAGCTCCGTGACGAGCGGAGCTGGGAGCGGATGAACCACCGGCACGGCTCGATCCCTCCTGAGGAAAAGCTGCATCTATACCTGGAGTATCACGCGATGATGGCGGCTGCAGGTGGCCTCGTTGATAGCCGCCCTGTTCACGTTGGGCCTTGGGATGAGGACTCCGACGGGTGGGCTCGGTGGCTCGCGGGTGACCTACCTTCACCCGGCGTGTGGCTCGCTGATCTCGCCGCGGCCGTTCCTGTAGAGTCCGACCTGTTCAGGGATACCCGACCGGTGAGTGACACCTGGGACATTCCAACCGCGGGCGACTACGACCAGGCCCTTGAGCTCGACGATGACGATCTGCCGGGTGCGGTCCTCGTCGCTGGCCAAACAGATCTCCAGTTTCCCAACGGCCGCGAAAGCGTCCGAGTCTGGTCAGCGCTGGTCGCACCAACCTATGCTGAAGATCTTCAGCGAGCGCTCGCGGCCAGATCGGAGCCTTCCGACGGTAAGCTCCCCGACGAGGACCAGAGTGATCTTGAAGTCGACCACGAGCTCTTTCGGCTACGTGGCTGGCTGATAGATCCACGGGAATCCGGAACAGTAATCGACGATCACGACGTATACGCGAAAAAGATTTCTAAAGCCCTACCGCTCCCCGGCCACCGCTTCCGCGCGGCGACTCGCTCGACGCCCGACTCGGCCAGCCAGACGCTCACAACCTCCGACGGCACTGTCATAGCGCAAAGCCAACAGTGGGCCGACCGCGAGCCCGGGACCAGACACAGTCGAGCGACCACATCGTCCGGATACCGCCTCCGCGTCGATCGAGACACACTGCTGCGCTACCTCAGTGACACCAACACCCACCTCATCGTGGAGGTCCAAATTGGGCGACATCGCTCGGAGGGACACCATCCCCCACACTTCCGCATCTACCTCATCGACGCCACCGGACGCATCACCGCCAGCGGACTCAACTGCGGAGCTGGGTGAGCGTATTCTTGCCGAACTCGGCGCCGATCGCACTAGCAACACCCTGACTCGCTGGCTCGCGCACCACACCGCGCGACTCGTCGAAGCCGCCGACCGAGCGCGCGAAACAGGCGCCGCGGATGCCGACGCGAAGGCCGCCGAAGCCCGCGAAGCCATCCTTCAACTGTGGAAAGCCCGCGATACATGGCCGGAAGGTTGGCCACCTCCTCGCGCAGCCAAGATCGCAGAGATACTCGACAGCCTGCCCGACCTCGACGAAGACCAATGCTCATGGCAGCGCAAGACCACCCTTGCTCAGCTTCAAGAACTACATTATCGGACTCTGGCCGGCCTGGTTGATCTAGTAGCAGGCTCCGACACGGCCGGGATCGAACAGCAATGGCTGGATACCGTAGGAGACCGACTCACTCCGCAGGAATTCTCACTACTCCAGCGAGCCGTCACCGAAAGAAACCACACAGAAAAATTCATTCCGCAGTGGCTTAGAGAGCTGGAAGAAAAGATCGATCTAAAGCCAATACAGCTCGACCTCGACGAAATATCGACGCATCCGCTAGCAAATCTTGGAAAATCTTATCTAGAAAAAATTCTAGCCATCATCGAGCAGGCGACCAGTTACACGACCGATAATGAATCACCCGGCGACATAGATGAACTTGATCGCGATGTCGATGGAACCAAAAAATCCGACGCCCCATAGAACCTTGATTTGCTATTGATTCTGGCGCCTTCCATCGACACCAAATCTCTCCTGTCCACCCGGACGCTCTTCCTCGAACTGCAGCGCTCGCTAGGCCAAATCCAGCATGATGCACGCGAATCGCCTTACTGCTGGCCATATTAGGGTACAAATAGAAGGATCCGAAACGTGCCGCTAGCGCCTTATCTGCACCCGTAGATCCGGCAAACGGAGTGTTCGCGAAGGTAAAGCTTCGTCGAGATGGGCGCAGCCTGGGTCGGATCAAGGATCCGCTAGCGCGGCGGCCATTAGCCGACTTCAACTGCGACGAGGATGTCCTGCCAAAGCAGCCTTATCGGTGTTTCGGTACCGTCACGGCGAACAAGAGAAACTGTCTCAGTGTACCCGTCGTACCGCTCGCCATCCAGATCTAGAACGAAGCCCCAGCCGACTCCCCGAACGCGCCAGCATTCAAGCGTCACCTTCTCCGCAAGTCTCGCCTCAGCTCCAGTTTTGACGGCGTATGTGGCATACACATCCCACCCTTTCCGAACATGCTGTTGAAGCCGCGGGGAGCCAATGTTGCAGATACCGATCTTCGCTACCGTTTCCCGTATCAGGAGATAGATCAATGCAGGGTCGGTATCACGGAATCCACTCGTGGAACAGTTAGGGCATCCCCCCTGCCCCGAGCTGACCACGCTGTCATAGCGTGGCGTGACTACATCCCCACAACCCATGCAGATCGACATACAGGGTACGTGGGAAGCAGTGATCTCGACAATCGGCCAATAGCCACGCTCGATCATCTTCTTCTTCGCGGTATCGGGATTTATTGCCTTGCCCTTACAAAACTTGCAACCGGAAGCTCTGCGGGCTGTTCCCGCATATCGAGGCATGATGAACTCACCGCACTCCATACAAACGCAGAGCCAAGGATCTACTGTCCTGCGGAACGGGGCGACCGGCCACATACCATGCGCTATCATAGTCGCCTTAGCGACTTCCGGATTGACTTCACGACGTCCGCACTTCTCGCAGCCACCGTTACCCTTGTGTACCACCGAGTTGTATCTCGGCCTGACAAACTCACCGCATACCATGCAGACACACAACCAGGGAACGCTCGTGTTAACGAAATCGGCGACCGGCCAGACACCACTATTGATCATCTCGCTCTTGGCTACTTCGGGATCGATACCTCTATCCCTTCGAGCACATTCCCTACACCCGCCCTGGCCACGACTCACGACATTGGCGTACGTCGGAGAGATAAATGAACCGCACTCCATGCAGACAGAGGGCCACGGCGCCAATGTCCTGTCGAATGACTCGATCGGCCAGACGCCGCGTTCAATCATCTCCTTCTTCGCCATCTCCGGGTCGAGACGGAGGTGATTAATTGCTTTCACAGTGCCACACCGCCTGCAGCCACCCGCCCCTTTGTTGACAACGTTGTTATATCTTGGCTCGACGAACTCGCCGCAGGTCATGCAGACGCACAGCCACTTGTCCTGCGTATTCGCGAACGGAGCAATCGGCCAGGCTCCACACTCGATCATCTTTTGCTTGGCCTCGTTAGGATCTAGACGCCTCACACATACCTCCGTAGTCGATCCCTGTTCGACTAAATATACGGAGATGTTCGGTCAGAGTTCAAACCTTCTCCCCTGAATCTTGCCCTTCAGTTGTCGAGAAATTGTCAGGCGACAATTTAGTGTCGCTAAATGATCTTGATCAATAGCTCGATCCCGCTCTCCGTCGCCCCTCGTCGCCGTCGCGACAAGATTGATCCAGTATCCGCGGGAGTCCCGCGGGACTCCCGCGGGAGCCGCTGTGGCCGGCATGCGGCGTCTCGGAACGAGAGCATTCGCGGGTTTCGTCCAGGCGTGGACGCCTCATATCGCCGAGCTGTGCTTCCGGGTGGGCTTAGGCGGGAGGTCGAATTGGATTGCGCCGGTGGCGGGGCTGGACGGGGATGCTTCATGCCTGCCGATGCGAGTCCAGTAGGCGGGCAGCTCCTCCCGCAGGACCTGGCGGAACGCGGCGTGGGCGTCGGGCAGGGCGATCGGGTGGCCCGCGAGTTCGGCGCACAAGTCGACCAGCGGCCAGGTGATCAGCGTGCCGTAGCGGGCGAGGTAGTAGCCGACGGAGTGCAGGGCGTACTCGTCGGGGTAGTCGAGCAGGGCGTAGCCGAGCAGCTGGTCGAGGTCGGGGCGGGACAGGCTCATGGTCCGTGTGCCGTCCTTGCGGGGGCTGCCGCCTTGGCCGGCCTTGATGTCTAACAACAGTCCGTCGACGATGAGGTCGGCGTAGGCGTGGAGGTCCTCGCTGCCGGCGAACGTGGGTCCGGATTCGCCGGGTTGGCCTGCCAGCGCGGGTAGCAGGGTTTCGCGGGCCAGGTCTCGCATGGCGATCAGGTCGGTGACCTCGTCAGGGGTGGCCAGTGCCGCCAGGTCGCGGGGGCCGGCGCCCTCCGTGAGCTGTATGAGCCGTGATCCGAGCAGCGCGGCGGGGTTGCGCAGGGGCTCGACGAGTAGCGCCAGTGCGTAACAGAGCCGGGCCATCCACGGGTCGGGACGGTCTCGCCATACCGTCGGGTCGATCGCGTGCAGGGTGAGTTGGTCGTCGACCCCACCCAGTGCGTACAGCATCTGCATCCCGGCTCGGGCCCACAGGGTTGGCCCGGCCCTCAAGCAGCTCCACACCGCCAGGTCCGGCGAGGGCTCCGGGTCGATCAGGAACCGGAGCCACCAGTCAATGGCTGCACCTTGTGTCCCGCCTGCCGCCCCGGCGGGTGGAAGCAGCCGGGCGGTTGAGTCGGCCTGGAACGCGGTGCCGGTGTTGCCGCCGGTCCGTTTCTCCAGGCCGCTCGCCGAACCCGGCGTACCCGTTTCCGAGTACCGGGCTCTCCACAGATCCTGCCGTGGGTTGTTCGTCAGGCGATCGCCCAGGGAGTGGAGATGGTGTCGCCCCGGTAGCGGTACCGCGTGATCGCGGGTGTTCGCGCCGGGTTGATTAGTTCCACTCCGTCCACCGTGATCGGCAGCCAGGACCCGTGGGGGCCGAGGAGCCGTTTACGGATGTCCTTCCACGACCAGCGGTGCAGTGTCTTGAACCACATGATCACCCGGCGCCAGAGGAAGATCCCCAGCATCCTGAACGTGTGCTTTGCGACAGCGTGCCGGAAGTAGTTAGTCCAGCCGTGCACGATCTGATTGAGCCGGATCAGCACGTCTGCGGGGTTAGCCTGTGACGTCCTGCGGGTCAGGGCACGGATCTTATCCTTCACCGAACGGACAGGTCGCTCTGCAATGAAGGAGTATACGTACCATTTTGCGCTTCCTCGCTTGCGTTTCCGTTGGATGCGGAAGCCGAGGAAATCGAACCCGTCCTCCATGTGCACGATTCGGGTCTTGGCTGGTGAGAGCTTCAACCCCAATGGTTCGAGCACGGAGGCCACTTCGTGCTGGAGCGCGCGGGCGTCGTCGGCGGTGCCGTGCACCAGGGCGGCGAAGTCGTCCGCGTAGCGAACAATTCGCCAGTTGGGCAGGCCATGGCGACGGCGTTTCTTACGCGGATACTGGCCGTCCATCCGTCCGCCGGGCTTCCAATCACGGTGAAGGTGCTCGTCGAGCACCGACAGGGCGATATTGAAGATCAGCGGGGAAAGGATACCGCCTTGCGGTGTGCCGGTGTGGGTGTCCCTGCGCTGGCCGTCCTCGGTGAGGATACCCGCCTTGAGGAACGCTTTCACCAGTGCCAGAACACGCTTGTCCTTCACACGGACCCGCACCGCGTCCATGACGGCGCGGTGCGAGACGTTGTCGAAGGCCGCTTCGATGTCAGCGTCCAGCACCCAGTGGTAGCCCTTGATACCGAAGCGCTGGATCTCCGCGATCGCGTCCTGAGCTCGCCGCTTGGGCCGGAACCCATAGGAGACCGGCAGGAAGTCGGCCTCGAAGATGGGCTCCAGCACCAGTTTCAGCGCTGCCTGGACCGTGCGGTCAGCAACCGAGGGAATCCCAAGGCTCCTGACCTTCCCGGCCCCGCCCGGCTTGGGGATCTTACGTTCCCTCACCGGAAGCGGCCGGAACGATCCGGACTTCAGATCCGCACGCAGAGCAGTCAGGAATCCTGGGGCTGACGCGACGTCGGTGGCCGTCAGACCATCCACGCCGGCCGTCCGAGCTCCCTGATTGCTCGCGACCCGTTCAAACGCCACAAGCAGCGTCGCCGGGTCGTGCACGAAGTTGAACAGATCGTCGAACCGGCGGCCGGGTTCGGCCACCGCCCAACGGTGAAGTTTGGTCTGCATCTCCAGTACCCGACCCGAGAGCCCCAACGGGGCCGGTACGGTCGGAGCACTACCATTCGGCAGTACGTCTTCTGGCATTGCAGTCTCCTTCCCTTCTCGTCACTGCTGCCGCCCTTCCCCCTGTTCCGGGCTTTCCCCGGATCCGAGTACTACGGCGGCTCCGCCCCGTTCAAGACCGATCGGCCGACGGTGGGCCCAGCCTCCGAGTCGCACTGTCGACGCGGCCCGAAGGCAGATCCAGAACGGTTCCCGTGTTCACTGCTGACCGTTCGTTGCAGGAGGCGCCCGACTCTGCCCCGGCGGCTTCACCGTGGTTACGCCGCAGGCATTCACCACGGCCTCCCGGGCCTGCAGCTAAAAACCTGCCCGGGAGTTCCCCACCCCTTTAGGGCGGGTGGGGTGCGCACCGCATCCAGCCCAGATCCACCAGGTTAGAGCCGGTGACTCATTTCGGGGCGTAAACGCCGGTTCCTCTCGTACACCTCTGCGACTCGCTCGCCGGACCCGACCCATCTGGCAGTTCTGAGCCGTCCCGGCTTTGTCGCGGCTGCTCCCGCCGTTCCCGGCACCTCCCGGATCAGGCTGCCGCCAGCTACGCTCACCCCGCTGCGACGGAGCGTGCGGTGTAGGTCTTTCACCTTCACTCGGTCAAACAGCGCTTTCCACGGCGCACGTAGTTGTCAAGTCAACTGGGACAGTGGGTCGTCGCTCGGTTGGCTTGGAATGGGCTGGTTGATCCACACTGTGTCG
>NZ_JAMQQG010000093.1 GCF_023716925.1 Frankia sp. R82 | reverse complement strand
GGGCAGATGGGACCGCGCGATCCGGGTGCCGCGGGTCCCGGCCCCGGCGCGAACCCGGGCGCGACCAGGCCGGACGGCACCTGCCGCGAGGACGGGCGTCCGGTACGTGCCAGTGAACCGCCGTTGGCACCGTTGCCGGCGCCGGGGCGGATGCCGGTCGGCAGCCGCATGCGCACCATCGCGCAGGACCGCGGCTACCTGCGGATCGGGATCGTGACCGACGCTCCGCCGGCCGGCCTGATGAACTGGCGCACCCTGCAGTTGGAGGGGTTCGACGTGGGCATCGCCCGGGCGGTCGCCGCGGCGATCTTCGGGCCGACCGAGGTGGACAGCCACATCCAGTTCCGTGCGGTGACCACCAGCGACCGGGAGGACCTGCTGCGCTCGAACATGGTCGACATGCTGGTCGCGACCATGACCATCACCTGCGAACGCAAACGACAGGTGCGCTTTTCCAGCGTCTACTACGAGGCCACGCTGCGGTTGCTGGTGCGCCAGGACTCCGGCATCACCGATCTGGCCGCGCTCGCCGGCCGGCCCGTGTGCACCTCGGCGGGCAGCACCGCGGGGGACAAACTCGCCCATCACGCACCGACGCAGGCCCCACGGGTGGTGACGTTGCCCCGCATCGCCGACTGTCTGGTCGCCCTGCAGTACGGCGACGTCGACGCGATCGTCGGCGACGACGTGCTGCTGGCCGGGCTCGCCGCGCAGGATCCCTACACCACGGTGCTGGGCCCGGCGGCGTTCGGACCCGCCTTCGCCGCCGGTGGGGGACTCGACGAGCCCTACGGCATCGCGATGCCGGTCACCGGGGACCAGGCGGGCGACGACCTGTTCGTCTCCTTCGTCAACGGCGTCCTGCGCCAGATCATGCTGGACGGAACCTGGTCCCGGCTCTACGACGCGTGGCTGCGCCCGGGACTGCGGGTCGCCGGCCAGCCGCCCCTGCCCGGCTCGGGCCGGGCCTCGTCCTGAGCCGGGTCAGCGCAGCGTGCGGGGCCGGGCCCGGTTGGCCTGGTTCACCAGCCGGACCCGGCCGGCCCGGTCGGAGGTGAGTCGGGCCATGTCCCGGTAGGTCCGCTCCAGTCCGAACCGCAGCTCCCGCTCCGTCATCGGACGGCCCAGCAGCAGCGGAAGCCGAGCCCTCGGCCCGCGCGCGTCCTGCGTGCCTGCCCGGCCGCCGCCCGGCTCATACCGGTCGCCCGGCCCGCCCGGATGGTCCTGGCCGGCGTCGCCGGTGCCGTTCTCGGCTTCGACACCGTCGGGGTCGTCGGGGTCGTCGGAGCCGTCGGGGTCGTCGAGGCCGGTCAGACCGGCGGCGAGCAGGTCCAGCGCCCCGGCGTAGATGTCCCGGCACAGCTCGGCGCGGCGTCGTTCCCCGAGATCCAGCAGCGGGTCGGTGAGCAGGGCCGCAGCCCGGAGCAGCGCGGCCTGACCGGCGCCCGGGGTGTCGTCCGCGGTGGCCCGGGCGACCAGAACCTCGATCATCCGCGCCCGGGAGGCGGTGTAGGCCGAGGACGAGCGCGGCACCCGCTGGTAGGCGTCCAGCCGGCCGTCCGGGTCGGTGCGGCAACGGGCCAGCCCGAACGCGGCGCTGGTGACGCCCGGGTCGATGGTGCACACGATGTCGAACAGGTCGGCGGCGCGCAGTCGGGCCGCGGCGCGTGGGGAGTCGGCCTCGTCTCGTCCCGCAAGGTCCTCGCGTCCCGCAAGGTCCTCGCGTCCCGCAAGGTCCTCGCGTCCCGCAAGGTCCTCTCGTCCCGCGACCTCGGCCTGGGCCATGGCGAGGGCGAGGCGGGGCGCGAGTTCCCCGGGCACCTGGGAGAAGACCCGGTCGAAGGCCGCCACGGCCAGGCCCGGCTGGCCACCGACCAGGGCGGCGACGCCCCGATACCAGTCGACCCGCCACTCCAACGGGGCGGCGCCGGCGGCCTCGTCCAGCACCCGGGCGGCCTCGTCCAGCGCCCCGGCACGGATCGTGGCGCGGATCAGGGACAGACGCACCTCGATGGTCCGCGGAACGATCGCTGCCAGCCGGGTGGCGAACGCCGCCGGCTCCTCGTCGGGGCCGGCGGCCAGTGCGGGTGCATGCGGGTCGTTCGGATCGACCCGCAGGTCCGGCAGCACTTCCCAGGCGGCGGGAGCCGCGCCGGGTCCCGCCTCGCCGGTGGGATGGCCGGCCGCGTCGAACCATCGGCTGGCCAGCGGCGGGACGGGTCCCTCGGTGCGGGCGACGACCTCGTAGAGTACCCCGACCAGCTCGTCCGCCAGTTCGGTGACGCTCTGGAAGCGCCGATCGGGATCGGTCGCGGTGGCCCGGCGCAACAGCCGGTCCAGAGACTCGAACTGCCGCAGCGGCAGGTGGGCCCGTCGCGGGGGCAGACCATGGCGGTAGGCGTCGACGAAACCGGCGAAGCGTCCGAGGACGAGGCGGGCGAGGGTGCGCGCGACCGCGAAGATGTCGGTGGTGATCGTGGGGGCGCAGCGGACGATGCCGGCGGGACGCTCCCCGTCGTCGTCGAGTTCCGGTGCCCGGTACCCGGGGGTGGACAGATAGCCCGAGACCCGGTCGTCGAGCCGGCGGGCACCGCCCAGGTCGATCAGCTTCACTCCGGACGGGGTGATCATCACGTTGTCCGGCTTGAAGTCGCAGTAGACGAGCCCCATCCGGTGCAGATGGCCCAGCGCGGGCAGCACTCGCAGCAGATAGCGCAGGACGTCGGCCACCACCGGCCGCCCCGGCACTGCAGCGGCGCCGACGCCGGCGCCGACCTGTTCGGCATGCGCCGTGTCCGCCATCGCCGCCAGGGAGACGCCGGGAACGTACTCCATGACGATGTAGTCCTCGCCGGCGTGTGTGACGTAGTCGAGGATTTTCACGATGCTGGGATGGGAAACGGTGGTGAGAATGCGTCGCTCACCTTCGGCGACACGTCGTGCCTCCGGGTTCGCCGCGTCCAACAGGCCCTTGAGGACGACCCAGGCCTGGACGCCGTCGCCGCCGAGATTGTCGTCGGTGGCGGCATAGACCCAGCCGAGTCCGCCATGGGCGATGACGCCGTGCACCGTGTAACGGCCCACTCGCTCACCGGGGTGAAGTTTCACGGTGAACGAATAACGGTGCCCGCATTCCCCGCAGGTCCCGTCCAGGGACGCGGCGCCCGACTCGTCCGGTTGGGCGACGGGTGTGGCGCAGCCGGCGCATTCCCGCAGGGCGGGCGGCACACTGGGCGCCGTGAGCAGGGCCGGTTCGGCGCCGGTCCGTGGCGTGATCCGCCGGGGCAGTCGCAGCGGGTCGCGGGGAGTGCCCCGGGCTGGCCAGCCGCGTGGCGTGCTTCTCGTGCGGGGGGCGGGAACCGCCGGGCCATCCGCGCCCTCGGCGCGACCTGGATCGCCCGTCCGACCTGGGCTGCCTGTCCGACCTGGGCTGCCTATCCGACCTGGGCTGCCCGTCCGACCTGGGCCGCCGGTGTCTGCCGAGCCACCGGTGCCGACCGGACCGTCTGGGCTGCCGGCGGCGTGCGGACCGTCGGCGTCGGGTGGCTGGCTGGTGATCAGGCTCAGCTCGCTGTCACCGTCGTCGCCGGGACGGGGGGATCCGGTGAACCTGGCCCGAGCGGGCTCGGTCGGCTCGAACGGGTCGCCGGGCCGGGTCGCGCTCTGCTCCGTCACCGGCGACCCCCGTCCCCAGCCGTGCCGTCCCGCGCTGCGCTGCGCTGCGTCGTGCTGCTGTGTGCCGTGCTGTTCTGTGTCGTGCTGTTCTGTGTCGTGTGCACCACCCGTACCACCCGTCGCCGACCATCACGCCTGGTGGGCGGATGGCATCTCGGTGACAGGGTGGCACGGGTGGCCCCGTACGGCGAGGCGTCGGGCGCCCGGCGGCGCCAGACCGAACACGGCCCGGCCAGCCGGCCGCGGCGCCGCAGGCCGGTCGGTCAGTGGCGCACCGCGTGACGACGACCCGAGACGGCCCGGTAGACCAGCAGGGCGACGATCGCGCCGATCACGGAGCCGATGAAGCCCGACGGCTGGAACGCACCCTCGCTCAGGTCATGGCCGAAAAGAACGTAGCCCAGCAGGCCCCCGATGAACGAGCCGACAATTCCGAGGCCGATGGTCGCCGGAATTCCCATCGGGTCGCGGCCGGGGACGAGAAGACGGGCGACGGCGCCGGCAATCAGGCCGAGAATAATGAAGCTGACGATGAACCAGAGCACGGGGACCTCCGTTGTCGCATACGGGTCCGGCGGCGGCCAGGTGCGCCGCTTTCCATGTTCGCCGGGCTGATCGTGGAGGGATATCCCCGGTGCGGACCCCGTCAAACGGCCCGTATCGGTAAAGGTTCCCCGTCCCGTGGAGGTCAGGAAAGTCGGCCCTTCCGGTCAGCCCCCTGCGGGGGGTGCCTCGCGCGCGGTTTTCGGCGGACGGCCCCGCTGTGGGCGGCCTCCGGCAAGCCGTTACCGATGGGCCGGACCCGGCTGGGCGGTGCTGTCGGGCCGGGTGGGTGTCACCCGGAGGCGTCGCGCAGGGCGTCACCCAACCGGGCCAGGCCCTCGCCGATGCGCTCGGGGGAATGGGTGGTGAACGACAGCCGCAGCGTGCGCGGATCGGGCACGCCGGGATAGAAGGCCGCCCCCGGCACGTAGGCGACCCGCTGGGCGAGCGCCGCCGGCAGCAGCGCGGTGGCATCGAGCCCTGCGGGCAGGCGCACCCAGACGAACATCCCGCCCGCCGGTTCGTTCCAGCGGCTGCCCGCGGGCAGCGCCGCCGGCAGCCCGGCGAGCAGCGCGTCCCGTCGGGACCGGTAGGCGTCGCACATGAGCGCGATCCGTGCATCGGGATCGGCTGCCTCCAGATAGCGGGCGGCGGCCGCCTGATCGACGGTGGAGGTGTGCAGGTCGGTGGCCTGCTTGGCGATCACACAGGCGCGTCGCAGCGAGACCGGTGCCCGCAGCCAGCCCAGCCGCATCCCGGGCGCCATCGTCTTGGACAGGCTGCCGAGCAGCACCGTGCGGTCGGCCGCGGCGGGCAGGCTCGCGATCCACGGCTGCGCCGCACCGGACAGTCGCAGCTCGCCGTACGGATCGTCCTCGATGATCCACAGCCCGCGCCGGGCGGCGAGCTCGGCGACGGCGTGACGCCGCGCGGCGGACATCGTGCGTCCGGTGGGGTTCTGGAAGGTCGGCACAAGGTAGAGCAGGCGTGGCCGGTGCCGTCCGACGATCTCCTCCAGGCGGTCGGGCCGGACACCGTCGTCGTCGGTGGGAACCGCCACGACCCGGGCTCCGGCCAGATCGAAGGCCTGCAGCGCGGCCAGGTAGGTCGGTTCCTCCACGACCACCGTGTCACCGGGATCGAGCAGGGCGGCCGTGAGCAGCGCAAGCGCCTGCTGCGAGCCGGAGGTGACCACCAGGTCGTCCGCCTCGGTCGCCAGGCCCCGCCGCCGCAGCCGGGCCGCGAGTGCCGCCCGCAACCGCGGATCGCCCTCACTCGTGGAGTACTGCAGGACCTCCCGGGGCCGTTCGGTGAGCACCTCGTCGTAGGCTCGGCGCAGCCCCGTGGCGTCGAACAGCTCGGCGGCGGGCAGGCCCCCGGCAAACGAGATCAGCTCCGGGTCGGCGGTGAGCGCGAGCAGGTCACGCACCGGCGAAGTGCGCAGCCGGCTGGCCCGCGCGGCCAGCGTGACGGGCGCGGCGACCGTGGTCACCGGGCTTTCGGCGGGCACAGTGCCCACGGTGGTCAGGGCGTCCATGCGACGTTCCTCGGCTCGACGTATCTCTGTGTATCTCTATGCATCTCTGTGTATCTCGAAATATGAGACAGTTTTCCCAAATTCTGAATGAGTCGATGCTAGCGGACCAACGGCCGCCCGGCCCGTCCACTGTGGTGTCGGGCCGACGACGACGGCCCGCGCGGGTTGTCGCGGCACATGCGCGCTGGCGTGGGACGATGACGGACAGGATCGTGACGAACAGGGCGTGAGCAGCGGCCGCCGACCGCATCCGGTGAGGTGGCCAGCAGGAGCGGGAGGTGGTCAGCCGTGGTCGTCCCGGTAGCGCCGCCGCGTGGTGAGGGCCGACGCACCGGCCGACGTCCGGCGACGAACGCCGCGGACCTCGAACGGCTCGCCCTGCACCTGTTCACCGAGCGGGGCTTCGACGAGACGACGGTGGACGACATCGCCCGCGAGGCCGGTATCGGCCGACGAACGTTCTTCCGCTACTTCGCCTCCAAGAACGATCTTGCATGGGGTAACTTCGATGCGCACCTGGAGATCATGCGCACGGCGCTGGCCGACGCGGCACCCGACGAGGCCGCGCTGGACGTGCTGCGTCGCGCGATCCTCGAGTTCAACACCTATCCACCGGCCGAGGGTGTCTGGCTGCGTCGGCGGATGGCGCTGATCCTGCGTACCCCCACCCTGCAGGCCCACTCGACACTGCGGTTCACCAGCTGGCGGGACGTGGTCGCGGAGTTCGTCGCCGGCCGGGTCGGCCAGCCGGCGAGCGCCCTGATCCCGCAGGCGGTGGCCGCCGCCCATCTCGGCGTCGCGGTAACCGCCTATGAGCAGTGGCTGCGCGGTGACGACACCGACCTGGTGGCCATCCTCGACGAGGCACTCCGACTGCTGGCCAGCGGCTTCGCCGGGCTCTGACTTTCGTGCGGTGGCACGTTGGCCGGGCTGCTGTCAGGCTGTGCTCCCATCGATGCGATCCGTGACGTCGGCTGCTGCCGGGGTGAGATCGTCCGACGGGGGAGGTACGGCTCCATGGCAGGCATGAGCTCGCACAACGGCGTCGGCCCGGGTGATGTCGTCCTGCGCGGCGGCCCGGTCACCGGCGTTTCCACCAGCCCGCTGTTCGTGTCCCCGGACGGGGACGGATCCGCGTCGTCCCGGCCGGCGCCGCCACCGCCGCAGATGTCGGCGCCGCAGATGTCGGCGCCGACATCCCAGCCTGAGCCGGCATCGCCATCCCGGTCGGGACCGGTGGCGTCGCCCCGATCGGAATCGGCGGCGTCGTCGGCCAGACCTGCGTCCGCACGGCCTGCGCCATCCCGCCCGGCCCCGCCCCGCCCGGCCCCGCCCCGCCCGGCACCATCGCGGTCACCGTCGACTCGCTCTGCATCATCCAGGTCCGGGTCGGCCAGGTCTGCGACCGCCCGACCCGCATCGGCCCGGTCTGCGACCGCCCGGCCGACGACAGGGCGGTCGGCACCGGCACGCCCCGGGGCGGTGCAGGACGCGTCGGTGCCGCTGACCTCCACCACGCGACGGGCTGGCACCGGCCGGGTCGCACCCGGCGGTGGCGTGGCTCGGCGGCCCGGCACGACCACAGGCACGACCACAGGCACGACCACCGGCGCGACGTCCGCTGGCACCATCACCGGCGCGACGTCCACCACGTCGGGTCGGTTGCGCCGGAACGACGGGGACGCCCAGCTGCTGGTCCGTCGACATCACGCCACCGTGCGATTGCCTTTCGTGACGGCCCAGGTGGAACTGGCCCTTCCGCAGCCGCCGGCCCGGCTGCGGGTCGGGCCGGTCGGCCTGCCGACTCCGGGACGGATCGCCTACTACCTGGGGTTGGGCGCGCTGGTCGCGGTCGAGCTTGTCGAGTGGCCGGTCGCGTTGGCCGTGGCGGCAGCGAGTCATCTCACCGACCGGGCCCGCGCTACGCCCGGCGCGCAGGACCGTGCGTCGAGCTCGAAGGGCCGAGCACCGCATCCAGGGCAGCCCGCGCCGAGCGCGAAGCGCCGGGCACCGAGCGGCACGAAGCCGTCCGGACGACCCTAGCCGGTTTTCGTGGATCAGCTGGCTGACCCGCTCGGGGTCCGAACCGTGGTCGCTCAGCACGGCCAGGACCGTGCCCAGCGACCACGGTTCTGGGGTGCCGCTGGACACGGCAGTGGTGGACCCGCGATCTGCGCCTGGAGTCATCCTCCGATTACGTTTTGCGGGTAGCGAGGACCCTATCGGCCGGTCCCCGCGACGCGGCGCAGTCCATCGACCATGGTCGCTTCCTGCGACGCTGCAGTCGGGGCGTGCGGGCGTGCGGGCGTGCGGGATGCGCCGGGGCCGTCGTGGTCGTGGCCGTTTTGCCGACCACCCGACCCGTGTGGGTGGATCTCGCTTCGGGGCTGGTTGCGAGGCGTGATGCGGTGGCGACGGCGTTGCTGTCGGTGTGGGTGAGATACGTTTTGGCGCCGGAAAGTGAACGGGCCGGTGGGCCGGTGGGCCGGTGGGTGGAGCTTCGCGGCGGCGGAATCCTGCCGCTCCTGGCGCCGCCGAACTGGCCGGCAGCGTCAGCGAGGGCGAGCGGAAATCCACGACAGGCGATCTGGTCGATCGCCCCGGACCGGGTGGTCCGGGGCCGCGCCGATTCCGCCGTGCACGGACGTTAGCGTGAGCGCCGTGCGGACATGGGGTGGGTACAGCGCTGGGTGCAGCGGGCCGACGGGAACTCGACAGCGGGTGACGCGGTGAACTATCCGCAGGCCGCGATTCTCGGCCTCGTCCAGGGGCTGACCGAGTTCCTGCCGGTCTCCTCCAGTGCTCATCTGCGAATCACCGCGGTGGCGGCCGGCTGGGACGACCCGGGCGCCGCGTTCACCGCCGTCACCCAGATCGGTACGGAAGCGGCCGTGCTGCTCTACTTCCGCCAGGACATCGCCCGGATCCTGCAGGCGTCGGCGCGTTCGATCCGGGAACGGGAGATGCGCGGTGATCCTGACGCCCGGATCGGCTGGCTCGTGCTGCTCGGCACGATCCCGATCGGGGTGTGCGGCCTGACTTTGCAGGACGCCATCGAGGGGCCGTTTCGGGACCTGCGGCTGACCGCGACGAGCCTCATCGCGTTCGGCCTGGTGCTCGGCGCCGCCGACCGCTGTGCCGCCGGCGGCCGGGGCCGGCACCGTCTGCCGAAGCCACGGCGGACGCTGACCGACCTGTCGGTACGCGACGGGGTGCTGTTCGGGTTCGCACAGGCCGCGGCCCTGATTCCGGGGGTGTCGCGGTCCGGGGCGACGATCGGCGGCGGACTGCTGCTCGGCTACACCCGGGAGGCCGCGGCCCGTTACTCGTTCCTGCTCGCGATGCCCGCCGTCCTCGCCTCGGGCCTGTTCGAACTGCGCCATCTGGTCGGATCGGGTGGTGCGGACGACGGCGACGATCCAGCTTCCCCAGCCTCCCCGGCGGCAGCGGCGGGCTCGAGTTCGGGGACGGCCTCGTCGGTGGCGTCGTCGGTGGCCGGTGACGCGGAACTGTCCTGGGGGCCCACGCTGTTGGCTACCGGTGTGGCGTTCACCACCGGCTACGCGGCCATCGCCTGGTTCCTGCGCTACGTCTCGTCGCGCAGTTTCGCGCCGTTCGTCGGCTACCGGGTGGGCCTGGGGGCGCTGCTGCTCAGCCTGCTCGCCGCCGGTGTTCTTGACGCGCGGGCCGGCGCCCCGCAGAACTGAGCCTGCGGGGCGGGCGCGCAGTGGATCTGCCGCGTCGACTACGGTGGTTGCGCGGCTTCCGCGGCGCGCGGACCGACGCGGTCGGCGGGATGCTCGGAACCCTGGCCGAGGCGGGACGTGGCACGCGACGGGCTGGAGGAGACAATGGATCGGCCACCGGCCGAGCAGGACCAGCCCGTGCACGTCCGCCCCGTCGAGGGCGGTGGCGCGGCGGTGCTGACGGGACTCACCGCGGCCGAGGTGGCCGAACGGGTCGCTGACGGTCGGGTCAACGACGTGCCGGTGCGCTCGAGCCGGTCGGTCGGCGAGATCGTCCGGGCGAACGTCCTGACCCGGATCAACGCGCTGATCGGCGCCCTGTTCATCCTGGTGATGATCGTCGGGCCGGTCCAGGACGGTCTGTTCGGCGGTGTGATCATCGCGAACACGCTGGTCGGAATGTTCCAGGAGCTGCGTGCCAAGCGCACCCTGGATCGCCTCGCCCTGGTCGGGGAGGCCCGCCCGGTCGTGCGCCGCGACGGTGTCGCCACGCCGATGCCCGCCGCCGAGATCGTCCTGGACGACATCATCGAGCTCGGCTCCGGCGACCGGATCCCGGTCGACGGTGAGATCATGACGGCCGACCAGCTCGAGGTCGACGAGTCACTGCTCACCGGTGAGGCCGACCCGGTGCACAAGCAGCCCGGGGACACCACCATGTCCGGCAGCTTCGTCGTCGCCGGCACCGGGGCGTATCGCGCCACCCGGGTCGGCCGGGCGGCGTACGCCGCGCAGCTCGCCGAGGAGGCGAGCCGGTTCACCCTGGTCCGCTCGGAGCTGCGCACCGGGATCAGCACGATCCTGCGGGTGGTCACCTGGATGATCATCCCGACCGGGATCGCGCTCATCATCAGCCAGCTGGTCGTCAACGACAACGACCTGCCCGAGGCGATCCGCCGCATGGTCGCGGGCCTGGTGCCGATGGTGCCCGAGGGCCTGGTGCTGCTCACCTCGGTCGCCTTCGCCGTCGGTGTGGTGCGCCTGGGCCGGCGCCAGTGTCTGGTGCAGGAGCTGCCGGCGATCGAGGGGCTCGCCCGGATCGACGTCGTCTGCCTGGACAAGACCGGCACCCTCACCGAGTCCGCCATGGACGTCACCGACCTGCGTCTCGTCCCTGCCGCCACCGCGACTGCGGCCGGTACCGACGGTGGTGACGGTGATGAGGTGGGCGTCCGGGTGCGGGCGGTGCTCGGCGCGCTCGGCGCCGCCGACGAGCGGCCCAACCCCAGCCTGCAGGCGATCATCGACGCGTACCCGGCCCCCGACGGCTGGTCGGTGCGTGGGAACGCCCCGTTCTCCTCGGCCCGCAAGTGGAGCGGCGCAGCTCTCGCCGACGCCACCGGCGCGGTGACCACCTGGCTGCTCGGGGCTCCGGACGTGCTGCTGCCCGCCGGGCACCCCGTCCTGGCCGAGGCCGACACGTTCGGCGCGCGGGGACTGCGGGTGCTGCTGCTCGGCGAGACCACGCTGTCTCTGGACGCGGCGCTCGCCGAACCGGGCACCGTCACCGGGACGGTCACCCCGGCGGCGCTGGTTGTCCTCGCCCAGCGGTTGCGGGCCGACGCGAGTGACACCCTGCGCTACTTCGCCGAGCAGAACGTGGCGGCGAAGGTCATGTCCGGGGACAACGCCCTGTCGGTCGGCGCGGTCGCCCGCAGCCTCGGACTGCCCGGCGCCGAGCACCCGGTGGACGCCCGCACCCTGCCCACCAGCCGGGACGCCCTGGCCGACCTGCTCGAACGCCACTCGGTGTTCGGCCGGGTCACCCCGCAGCAAAAGCGCGAGATGGTCGGCGCGCTGCAGTCGCGCAGACACACGGTCGCGATGACCGGCGACGGGGTCAACGACGTGCTGGCGCTCAAGGACGCCGACATCGGCGTGGCCATGGGCTCCGGCAGCCAGGCCGCCCGCGGGGTCGCCCAGATCGTGCTGCTCGACAACAGCTTCGCGACCCTGCCCTCGGTCGTGGCCGAGGGGCGCCGCGTCATCGGCAACATCGAACGCGTCGCGAACCTCTTCCTGACCAAGACCGTCTACTCGGTGCTGCTGGCTGTCCTCGTCGTCATCACCGGCGTGCCCTACCCGTTCCTGCCCCGCCACCTGACCCTGCTCGGGTCGCTGACGATCGGCATCCCCGCGTTCTTCCTGGCGCTGGCGCCCAACAGCGAACGGGCCCGCCCGGACTTCGTCGGTCGCGTCCTGCGCTTCGCGATCCCCGCGGGCGTGATCGCCGGCAGCGCCACCATGGCCTCCTACCTGCTGTCCCGCTCGATCTACAACGACCTCGACGCCGAGACGTCGATGGCCACCCTCACCCTGTTCCTCATCGCCCTGTGGGCGCTGGCGATCGTGGCCCGCCCCTACACCTGGTGGCGGATCGCCCTGGTGCTGACCATGGCCGCCGCGTTCGTCCTGGTCCTGGTCATCCCGTTCGCCCAGGACTTCTTCCAGCTCTCCCTGGTCGGCACCACCGGCCCGCTCAGCGGCCTGGGTATCGCCGTGGGCGCAGGCGTCCTGCTCGAGCTGTCCTGGCTGGTCATCCGTCGCCGCGACGCCGCCGCCAACGCCCGCGCGGACATCGCCGCCGCCCGCCGCCCCCACATCCAGCGCAGCCACGTCCGCACCCTGCCCCCCACCCCCACGCCCGTCGAGACCCCCACACCCGTCGAGACCGCCGCACCCACCGCGGGCTCCGGCACCCTCACCGCGACGCCGTCCGCGGAGGTAACCGCACCGGAGGCCAAGGTGGCCGCCGGTACCGAGTCCGCCGAACAGCCGCTCACCTCGCCGGTGTCTGTCGGCGACGACGATGCGCTGACGGTCCACGGCTCGACGTCTGCGGTCGACGATCCGGCGGTCTCGCGCCTACGGACCTGATCGGACATCCCCGTACCCGTACCCGGGAGCGGCAGTCGACGCTGTGACAGCGGCTGTGCGGGCAGCAACACGAAGGTCTCGAGGTTGGTGCCGCGACCTGATGCCCCACGAATGTTCGGGGACGGCACCCGACCACAACCGGAAACGTTCATGGACGGCGCGCTGGCGAGGATGAACGAAGCCCCAGGCGCAGTGGCCTAGGAGGGGAGGGTGCCGCGGGCAGGTGGCTCCTGGTTGTCGGCGGCCTCGCGGGGGCGGGGTGGGCGGATCGGGCCGGGCACGGTCGTCATGCCGGTGGGGGGTAGCTGGCCACCGCCGGGACGGGCGGAGAGCCGGGCGAGGTAGGCGTTGTAGGCGTCGAGCTCGGCGTCGACGTCGCCGGCGGCGGCGATACGCCGCTCGCGGTTGCGGTTGCGTCGGTCGTCGGTGCGGGCCCACTGGGCGACGAGGACCAGCAGGACGGTGAAGGTCGGCAGCTCCCCGAACGACCAGGCGATGCCGCCGGCGGTGTGCTGGTCGCTGAGCGGGCTGGACCCCCACGGCCGGACCAGCCGGTCGTACCAGCCGGAGCCCAGCAGGTTGGACGTCCCCATGATGGTCAGACCGAGGAAGGTGTGGAACGGCACGATGGCGATCAGCATGAGGATCCGGCCCGGATGCGGCAGCCGGCGCGGCAGCGGGTCGATGCCGATGATCAGCTCGAAGAACAGCAGGCCGACCGCCAGGAAGTGCACGTTCATGTAGAGGTGACCGAGGTGGTTGCTCATGAGCGTGGACAGCAGCGACGTCAGGTACAGCACGTACAGACCGCCGACGAAGTTGATGCTGACCACCACCGGATGCGTCAGGAACCGCACCGGCCACGAGTGCAGCCCGGCGACCAGCCATTCCCGCGGCCCACTGCGATGCGGGGCCCTGGCCGGGCGCAGCGCGCGCAGTGCCAGGGTCACCGGCGCACCGAGGACGAGCGGGATCGGCGCCACCATGTTCAGCAGCATGTGCTGGGTCATGTGCACGCTGAGCAGGACCGGTCCATAGCGGCCAAGTCCGCTGCAGGTCGCGGCCACGACGACGAACAGGCCGACGAACCAGGCGATCGTGCGTCCGATCGGCCAGCGGTCGCCGCGGGCCCGCAGCCGTAGCACGGCCGCCAGGTACGCCCCGGCGCCGAGTACGCATCCGGCGAGGAACACCCAGTCAAGGCGCCAGTCCAGCGCGAGGCGCCAGGCTGTGACCGGCGGCGGCATCGGATAGCCCAGCAGTGCCCGGGTCGGGTCGTTCGGCACGTACGCGTCGTTGACCGGGGGAGCGGTGCGGGCCAGGCCCACCGCGAGCCCGAAGGTCGCGACGAGCATGGTGAGCTCCACGCCCGCCAGCTGCACATACCGCCCGATCAGCGACGTCCGGCCGGAGCCGGGAGCAGCCGCCGGGACCGCGTCGTCGGATGGCTCCGCCCCGTCGGATGATGCGGCGAGGCCGTTGGCCGCGAGGCCGGGGGAGCTGCCGGTCGTGGACGCGACCGGGGCGGACGCAACCGGGGCGGACGCAGGCAGGGTGGACGCGGCCGGCGGGTCGAGGTGGTCGACGACCCGGCGCCGCAGCACGGCTCCGAGGGCCACCGCCGCGATCAGGCCGACGGCCTTGAGTAGGACGAGCACGCCGTAACGGGTCTGCCACAGCGGTGCGACACCGCCGAGACGCAGGGCCGCACTGCCGATACCGGTGACCGCGGTCGAGGCGGCGGCGAGCGCGGCGAGCCGGCTGTACCGCCGCAGCGCCGGGCCGAAGGACGTGACCGGCAGCCGCACGGCGGACAGCAGCCCGAGCAGACCGCCGACCCAGGTCGTCGCGGCGAGCACATGGACGGCCAGCGCCACGACCGCCACGGCATGATCGCCGGAGCTCGCGGCGTGCCCGGTCAGGATCGGGGGCAGCAGCGCCGCCCCGGCGACGACCAGCAGCGCGCCGGCGGCGGTGGTGGTGGTGACCGTTCGAGCGATGATCGCGATGGCCGCCGCGAGGACCGCCACGATCAGCAGGGCCCGTCCCTGCCCGGTGGACGTGACGAACAGGCGCAGCGCATGCCGGTCCAGGACGTCACCGGCCGGGCGGGCGGAGACCTCGGAGAGGGTGAGGACCAGCTCGGCAAGGGTGGCCACGAGCCAGACCACCGCCGCATCGGCCGCGTGGCGCCCACAGCGGTGGGCGGTCGCGCCCAGAGCCTTCGGCGCCGCGGACCGGGCCGCAGGCAGTAGGACGGCGGCGGTCAGCAACCAGCCGAGGGTGGCCACGGCGGCGATCCGCCCGACCAGCTGGGCCATCGGCAGCGCCCAGTACGTCCCCGTCCCCGACGACGGCAGCCCTGGTAGCCGCAGCGGCCCCGGCCCGGTCCCGACCACCAGCGCGAGGACGCCGACCCCCGCGGCCACCGCGATCGGCAGCACCCGCGCGGCCAGCCACCGTCGACGGGGACCGTCGGGCGCCGATGCGCCTGACTGCGATCCGGCTGGCTGGGTGGCGTCGGGCTGCGAGGCGTCCGGCTGGGTGGGCGCGGGTTCGGACGGGAGCGGGTTGCTGCCGGCCGCGCCCGGGGGAGTGCCCGGAGCGGGGGGGAGGTCCATGATCAGTGTTCTCCCGGGCGGCTTCGACGTCGGACGAGGTACAGGGCACCACCAACCACCACGACCGCGAGAGCGCTCAGACCGGCGATGGCCCATCCCCCGAGGCCGCCACCGCCACCGCCAGCGCCACCGTCACCGGCAGCGGTGGCCTCCGAGGTCGGCACGGCGGTGGCGGACACATCGGTTGCCGCAGCCGTCGGCGAGGCAGTGGCGGAGGAGGCGCCCGGCGAGGTAGTGGCTGGTGGGGTGGTGGAGGTCGGTGCGGAGGCCTGCGTGACGGTGAAGGTGAAGGTACCCCCGACGGGATGGCCGTCGGCAGACACCGCCTGATAGGCAACGGTATACACGCCGTTACTCGTCGCCGTCAGCGGCTGGTGGACGGTGCCGCCCTGCACCCGTGGTGCCCCGTCGGTGTGGGGGGCACCGTCGGGCCCGGTGACGGCCACCCGGATGTAGCGGGACGAGATCGACTCGCTGAAGGTAAGGGTGATCTCGGTCGGCGGGGCCGCCACGGTGGCGTCCGCGGCCGGGGAGGTCGCCACCAGCCGGGAGTGGGCCGAGGCCGGCGCGGCCAGGCCGACCACCAGCGCCGGCAGCGCCACGAGCAGAGAGGTCACCAGCCGCCCGATCGGCGTCCGCGCCCGCTCGCGGTGACGGCTGCCGGCCCGGAACTGCACCTGTCGTCGCACCCCCGAGATTCTACGCCCGGTAGAAAGTCCGTCCTGGTCCCTGCCGGCGTCGCGCCGCTACTGCGGTTGGGGGGTGCTGGTGAGGGTCGCGCGGATGTGGCGGGCGGCCCACCAGTTGATCAGGATGGTGCCACCGGTGGGGGAGTGGGTGCTCGCTGACCTCGCGGGCCTGCACGACGCGGTGCAGGCCGGTGCGGGTCGTCTCGAGGTCGGTGACGGTCGTGAGGACGTCGACGGTGAGTCGGGTACGCGGACGGGCTGGAGGGATCGCGGACAGATGGCCACTCGCCGTGATGGTTGGCCAGTCTGCGGGAAGCGCCGGGAGATGCTGGTAGCAGGCCGACGAAGGAGTTGACCTCAAGCCGACTTGAACTCTTAGCCTGACCGTCGCAGGGCCAAGCGGTCTTATCGGCCCCACCTCATCAACGACGGCCGTTCGGCGCAGGAGCATGAAGGAGCACCGTGCCTCATCTGAGGGACATCACCGACCGAGCAGAACTTGCCGCCCTGGTCGGTCAGCTTGGGCGCTGGCTGGACACCGGCGACGACAAGGAGGGGCGCGCGATCTTCCACGAGGACGCCATCATCCACAGCGCTCGCGGCGGCGCCACGGGGATCGACGACATACTCGACTATTCGCGGCGCACCAGCGACGACAACGAAAACTCTCAGCATCTGATCACCGACGTGCTCGTCGAGCTTGACGGGGACCGTGCCACCATGACGGCGAACGAGCTTGTCGCGTACTTCCCGTCGAGGACGGTCTTTCCCTCGCTCTCGAGGCTCGTCGGCCTGCGTTTCGCGTTCCAGGCGCTCCGCACCCAAGACGGCTGGCGGCTCACCCGCGTTGAGGTCACACCGCTCTGGCGGCAGGAGGCGTGACCGCGCTCCCGATCGCACCCGTTCAACAGTCGTCACCGGGCCAGCGTGGCCAGTCACTCCCTGTGGGCAGGCAGGACGGTCCACCCGTCATCGCTTCGTCCCAAGACCGCGGGCAGTAGTCCGTAGGGGTCAGGATGGATGCCATGAGCGAAGCTCATAAGCTCCAGCCGAACCGGCGCGAGGCGCAGCAACACGAAGTCGTCGCCGCGAGGCCCGTCCGGGAAAAACGCGTCCAGCCCCTCCTGCCACCTCGCCACCCGCTCCTGTTCCTCGTGGACCAGGCAGCTGGTCGCCTGAACGGCGACATAGGCGAAGGCGGCACGGTCCTCCACCGCGAAGCACACCTGAGCATGGTCGGCGGCCTCGGCCGCCTTACGAGACCGTGGGCTGGTCCCGATCCACACCGTGGCGTCGTCTTCTACCGCAAGATGCTGGACGAGGCGGGTATGCGGCACACCGCCGGCGACCGTAGTGAGAAACCCATACAGGTTGCGCCGCAGAAGGTCCAGCGCCGTCCTGGCCAGCTCCTGGGCATCCACCTTCGGCACGTTCAGCAGGGTACGGCCCTTCGCCAGCCACGGTCACGATGCTCCCTCAGAAACGCGCCGGCGACCCTGCACGGACGCTCTTGTGCCACCGCGCGCCGTCCCCCGACCACCCCGCAACCCAGGCTCGCCACGTAGCCGGATGTCCAAGACGCTCTGCCCGCCAGATCTACACCGTCGCCGGCCACGCCGCGGCCCCCCCCCCCCCGCCCCCC
>NZ_JAMQQG010000092.1 GCF_023716925.1 Frankia sp. R82 | reverse complement strand
CAGGCGAGCGCCGCGCCGCTGGCATCGGCCAGCCGCAGCACGGCGGACAGCAGTCCGGGGACCTGCGCGGCTCGCTCCCCGACCAGGATGACCGCGCCGGGTTCGCGTACCGCCCGCGCCGTGGCGGCCAGGGGGTCGGTCTCGGAGCCACCCGCCCCGGCCGCGGCCAGCGCGTCGCAGATCGCGGGTTCGGCGCCCGGTTCGGCCCGCACCAGCGTCCCGCGCACCTTCGCCAGCCCGCGGCTGACCAGCGGTGCCAGCGCGTGCACCGCGGTCGCGGCCTTGTCCGCGGCCTTGCGCAGCCGCAGGAAGACGATCGGCGACTCCTCCTCCGGCTCGAACGCGACGAGCAGCACCGCCGGTGCCGCCTCCAGATCGGCGTAGGTCACCCCGATCCCGGTCCCGGCGACCGCATGGCCGAGGAACTGCTCCTCCTCGGCCGAATGCGGCCGGGCCCGGAAGTCGACGTCGTTGGTCCCCAACGCCACCCGGGCGAACTTGGCGTAGGCGTAGGCGTCCTCGCGGGTGAGCCGCCCTCCGGTCAGCACCCCGACGCCGTGGCGGCCACGGCATTCGGCCAGCCCCCGGGCCGCGTACTCCAGTGCCTCGCTCCAGCTGGCCTCGACCAGCTGCCCGGTCTCGTCATCGCGGATCAGCGGGGTGTTCAGCCGGTCGTCGGCGCGGGCGTAGGTGAACGCGAAGCGACCCTTGTCGCAGTTCCACTCCTCGTTGACCGCCGGATCGTCGCCGGCGAGGCGACGGGTGACCCGGCCGCGCCGGTGGTCGGTGCGCAGACTGCAGCCGGACGCGCAGTGCTCGCAGGCGGTCGGGGTGGAGACCAGGTCGAACGGGCGGGCCCGGAACCGGTAGGCGGCGCTGGTCAGCGCGCCCACCGGGCAGATCTGCACGGTGTTGCCGGAGAAGTAGGACGAGAACGGCTGCCCGTCACTGACCGCGACCTGCTCGTCGGCGCCGCGTTCGAACAGCTCGATGAACGGGTCCCCGGCGATCTGCGCGGAGAACCGGGTGCACCGTGCGCACAGCACGCAGCGTTCCCGGTCGAGCAGGATCTCGGTGGAGATCGCCAACGGCTTCGGGTAGGCCCGCTTGGTCTCCCTGAACCGCGAGGAGGCACCGCCGTTGGCCATCGACTGGTTCTGCAGCGGGCACTCGCCGCCCTTGTCGCAGATCGGGCAGTCCAGCGGATGGTTGAGCAGCAGGAACTCGATCGTGCCGGCCTGGGCCTTCTTCGCCACCGGCGAGGTCAGCTGGGTGCGGACCACCATGTCGGCGGCGACCGTCGTGGTGCAGGCGGTCACCGGCTTGCGCTGCCCCTCCACCTCGACGATGCACTGCCGGCAGGCGCCGACCGGGTCGAGCAGCGGATGGTCGCAGAACCGCGGGATCTCGATGCCGAGCAGCTCGGCCGCACGGATGATCAGTGTCCCCTTGGGCACGCTGACCGGCAGCCCGTCGACGGTGAGGGCGACGAGCTCCGGTGCGGCGGGGGCCGCCGGGGTGGTTGGCGCGACGGTCATGGTTGTCAGTGCGCTCCCGCGTAGGCCCCGTCGGGGCTGGTGTCCGGTTTCGTGGTCACCGCGCTCACCGGGATGAACTCGTCCCGGAAGAACTTGATCCCCGACACGATCGGCGAGGTGGCCCCGTCGGCGAGGGCGCAGAACGCCCGGCCGAAGATGTTGTCGCAGGCGTCGACGAGGGTGTCCACGTCCTGCGCGTCGCCCCCGCCGGCCTCGATCCGCCTGAGGATCTTCACCATCCAGCTGGTGCCCTCGCGGCACGGCGTGCACTTGCCGCACGACTCGTGCGCGTAGAACTCGGTGAGCCGGCGCACCACCCGCAGCATGTCCGTGGTCTCATCCATGATCATCAGTGCGGCGGTGCCGAGCAGCGAGCCGGCTTCCTGCATGCCCTCGAAGTCCAGCGGCGCGTCGAGATGGTCGGCAGTGAGCATCGGTGTGGACGAACCACCCGGCGTCCAGGCCTTCAGCCTGCGCCCCCCACGCACCCCGCCGGCCAGCTCCAGCAGCTCCCGCAGCGTCGTGCCCATCGGCGCCTCGTACTGACCCGGCCGGGTCACGTGCCCGGACAGGCTGTAGATCTTCGGCCCCGGTGACTTCTCCCGGCCCATCGACCTGAACCAGTCCGCGCCGTAGTTGACGATGAACGGCACGCTCGCGATCGTCTCGACGTTGTTCACCACCGTCGGCGACGCGTAAAGCCCATGGGTGGCCGGGAACGGCGGACGCAGCCGCGGCTGCCCGCGCCGCCCCTCCAGCGAGTCGAGCAGCGCCGTCTCCTCGCCGCAGATGTACGCCCCGGCCCCGGAGTGCACCACCAGGTCGAGATCGAACCCGCTGCCGAGGATGTCCCGCCCCAGGAACCCCGCCGCATACGCCTCGGCGACGGCCGCTCGCATCCGCCGCCCCGCATGCACCAGCTCACCGCGCAGGTAGACGTACGCCCGGTTGGCCCGCACCGCGTACGCGGCGATCACGATGCCCTCGATCAGCGAGTGCGGATCGGCCTTCATCAGCGGCGCGTCCTTGCAGGTTCCCGGCTCGCCCTCGTCCGCGTTGATGACCAGGTAGTGCGGCTTGCCGTCGCCCTGCGGGATGAAACCCCACTTCATCCCGGTCGGGAACCCCGCGCCGCCGCGCCCGCGCAGCCCGGAGTCCTTGACCAGCTTGATCAGGCTGTCCGGGTCGCCGGCGAGCGCGGTGCGCAGCGCCTCGTAGCCGTCGAGCCGGCGGTAGGTGTCGATCGTCCACGACTCCGGCGCGTTCCAGCGCCGGGTGAGGACCGGGGTGACGGGCATCCTCAGCTCCCCTTCGACTCGTCGCCCGCGGGCGGTGCCGCGGACACCAGCGGCGCCGGCGCCTGCTCGGCGGTCCATCCGGCGGCCTCCGCCACCAGCAGACCCGCCACCGACGGCTCTCCCACTCCGGGGCCGGCCACCCCCTCCGGACGCGGATCGGCGTACCCGGCGAGCTGCCGCGAGACCTCCGCGAACGAACCCAGCGGCCCACCCCGCGTCGGCGCCGGCCGCTGCCCGGCCTGCAGACCCTCGACGACGGCCTGCGCGTCGTCCGGGTCGACCTGGTCGTAGAACTCGTAGTTCACCGTCAGCACCGGGGCGTAGTCGCAGGCGGCGAGGCACTCGGCGTGCTCGAGGGTGATCTGGCCGTCCGGCGTCGTCTCGTTGTGCCCGATGCCCAGGTGCTTCTTCAGCCGGTCGTAGACGTCGTCCCCCCCGAGCAGCGCGCAGGACAGGTTCGTGCAGACCGAGACGAGGTACTCGCCGACCGGATGGCGCTTGTACATCGTGTAGAAGGTCGCGACCGCGCCGACCTCGGCGGCGGTGAGGCCGAGCTGCTCGGCGCAGAACTCGATGCCCTCGGTGGTCACGCAGTTCTGCTCGGCCTGCACCAGGTGCAGCAGCGGCAGCAGCGCCGAGCGGGACCGCCCGGCCGGATAGCGAGCGATGATCTCCGCTGCCGCGGCGTGGGTCTGCGGTGAAAGGCTCATCAGCGGTCCACTCCCCCGAGCACCGGGTCGACCGAGGCCACCCCGACGATCACGTCCGCCACCTGGCCGCCTTCGGTCAGCGCGGGGACGGCCTGCAGGTTGACGAAGCTTGGGTCGCGCACGTGCACGCGGAACGGCCGAGTGCCACCGTCGGACACCACGTGGTAGCCAAGCTCCCCGCGAGGCGACTCGAGCTGCGTGTACACCTGCCCGGCCGGCACCCGGAACCCCTCCGTGACCAGCTTGAAGTGATGGATGAGGGCCTCCATCGAGGTGCCCATGATCTTGCGGATGTGCTCGAGGGAGTTACCCATCCCGTCCGAGCCGATCGACAGCTGCGCCGGCCAGGCGATCTTCTTGTCGGCGACCATGACCGGTCCCGGCCGCAGCCGGTCCAGGCACTGCTCGACGATCTTCAGCGACTCGCCCATCTCGTTGAGTCGCACCAGGTACCGGGCGAACGAGTCGCCTTCGAGCTCGGTCGGCACGTCGAACTCGTAGGTCTCGTAGCCGCAGTAGGGCATCGTCTTGCGCAGGTCCCAGGGCAGCCCCGCAGCCCGCAGCACCGGCCCGGTGACGCCGAGCGCGATACAGCCGGCGGCGTCCAGGATGTTGACGTCCACCATCCGGGCCTTCCAGATCGGCTGCCCGGTGAGCAACCGGTGGTACTCCTGGATGCGCTTGGGCATGTCGACGAGGAATTCGCGGATAGCCCGTTCGACCCCGTCCGGAAGATCCTGGGCGAGCCCGCCGGGCCGGACGAACGCGTGGTTCATCCGCAGCCCGGTGATGAGCTCGAGCAGGTCCAGGACCTTCTCCCGCTCCCGGAACCCGAAGATCATCGCGGTGGTGGCGCCGAGCTCCATGCCACCGGTCGCGAGCCACACCAGATGGGACGCGATCCGCTGCAGCTCCATCACCAGTACCCGGATCACCGTCGCCCGCTCGGGGATCTCGTCGGTGATGCCGAGCAGCCGCTCGACCGACAGGCAGTAGGCGGTCTCGTTGTACAGCGGCGACAGGTAGTCGGCCCGGGTCAGGAAGGTGACCGCCTGGGTCCAGGTCCGGTACTCGCAGCTCTTCTCGATCCCGGTGTGCAGATAACCGATGACCAGCCTGGTCTCGGTGACCGTCTCGCCCTCGATCTCCAGCACGAGCCGCAGCACCCCGTGGGTCGACGGGTGCTGCGGGCCCATGTTGACGACGATCCGCTCGGCATCCTGCTCGCCGTGCCCAAGCACATCCTCCCAGTCACCACCGGTGACCGTGTAGACCCGACCACTCCCGGACTCGGCATAGCCAGCCTCATAGGGCTGGGACGTCGTCGTCATCGCGCACCTCGGATCACGAGTAGCTCCGGCGCTCGTCCGGCGGGGGAACCGTGGCGCCCTTGTAGTCGACCGGGATGCCGCCCAGCGGGTAGTCCTTGCGCTGCGGATGCCCGATCCAGTCGTCGGGCATCATGATCCTGGTCAGGCCGGGATGGCCGGTGTAAACGATGCCGAACAGGTCGTAGGCCTCCCGCTCGTGCCAGTCCGCGGTCGGCCAGACCGACGTCAGGCTCGGCACGGTCGGGTCGTCGTCGCCGACGCTGACCTCCACCCGTAGCCGGCGGCGGTGGGTCATCGACGTCAGGTGCACCACCGAGTGCAGCCGCCGACCGGTGAGATCGTCCGGATAGTCCACCCCGGACAGCGACGACAGCAGCTCAAAACGCAGCCCCGGATCGTCACGCAGGGTCTGCCCGAGCGCCAGCAGCGCCTCGCGCCGCACGTGCAGCGTCAGCTCTCCCCGGTCGACCACGGCCCGCTCGACAGCTTCACCGAGCCGCGGAAACACCCGCTCGAGGGCGTCGTAGACGGTGTTCGCATCCGCGTCGGCAAAGGGCCGCTCGCTGCTCGTGAGCACCGGAACCGGCGCCACAAGCCCCCCGAACCCGGAGGTGTCGCCCGTTCCACCGGCACCGAACGCGTCCTGGCGCTGTCCCGGTCCCCGCGCCGGCCCACCCGCCGCGACCAGCTCACCGGCCGCGTCCTGGGCCTGGCCGCGCTCGCCGCTCATGACCGTGACTCGTCGGTGGGCGAGGGATCGATCGGCACCCGCTTGTCGCGACCGAACACCGAGGCAGGCGTGATCGCCGCGGGTCGCCGGGCGTCGAAGTCCGGATCGACCCCACCTCGGCCGGTGGTGGCCGGCGCGCCGGCCGGGATCTGGAACCGCTTGCGGTCGTTGACGGACAGGGTGTTCGTGTCGAGGGCGCCCGCGGGCAGCCCGGCCCGGGCGGTGGCGACGTCGATCGGCTTCGGGTACGGCGAGTCACCCGGTTCGGTCCACGCCGTCTGCCCGTTGACCGGCCCGGCGAGGATCTTCTCGTGCAGCTTGAGGATCGCGTCCATCAGCATCTCCGGCCGCGGCGGGCAGCCTGGCAGGTACATGTCGACCGGAACGATGTGATCGACACCCTGCACGATCGCGTAGTTGTTGAACATGCCACCGCTGGACGCGCACACGCCCATCGACAGCACCCACTTCGGGTTCGGCATCTGGTCGTAGATCTGACGCAGCACCGGCGCCATCTTCTGGCTCACCCGGCCGGCAACGATCATCAGGTCGGCCTGCCGGGGGCTGGCCCGGAAGACCTCCATACCGAACCGGGACAGGTCGTAGCGGCCGGCTCCGGTCGACATCATCTCGATCGCGCAGCAGGCCAGTCCGAATGTCGCCGGCCACAGCGAGGACCGGCGGGACCAGTTCGCGAGCTTCTCGACGCTGGCCAGCAGGATGCCGCCAGGCAGCTTCTCCTCTAGTCCCATTCCAGACCTCCCCGGCGCCATTCGTAGGCGTATGCGACGAAGATGGTCGCCATGAACAGCGCCATCGCACCGAGACCGAACACCGCAAGACTGTCGAACGCGATCGCCCACGGGAACAGGAAGATGATCTCGATGTCGAAGATGATGAAGAGCATCGCGGTGTTGTAGTACTTCACCGGGAACCGCTGTGGGCCGGCCGGCGCCGGAGCGGGCTCGATACCGCACTCGTAGGCGTCGATCTTGGCCCGGTTGAACCTTCGCGGGCCGGTCAGCGCGCCGGCCGCAACAGAACCGACCGCGAACAGCGTCGCGATCGCCATCAGTACGAGGATCGGCACGTAGTTCGAAAGCATGCCGAACTCCTCCCCTTCAGAAGAGTGTTACCGGATGTTTTCTGGGCTTCGGTTTCCCGGCAAAGGACGAGGCTGACGGCATGACTCACCGCGCGCCCTCGGCACGTGCTTTTCGGCCCGGGCGGCGCCCGCCGCCCGGTCTCCCCGCTGGCACAACACGTCGATCCAGGCCGTGTGGCACACTGCCGGACCGACCCGGATAACACGTCAGGCCGCGGGAGCGAGGCGGGTCATTGCATTGATCAACCGGTCCATCGCATCCCCTCCCCGAGGGTCGGTGAGATTTGCCATGATCTTCAACAGGAACCGCATGAGCAGCGGTCGCGGCAAACCGTACTTCGCCCCGAGTGCCATCACCGTGGGATTCCCGATAAGCTGCACAAAGTAACGCCCGAGGGTATAGTAACCCCCGTATCGGGCGCGCATCAGTTCCGGATAGTGCGACAGGGCGCGCTCCCGGGCCGGGCCCTGCGCGCGAGCCAACGCCTGGACAGCGACCTCGGCGGCATACCGGCCCGATTCCAGCGCATAGGCGATGCCCTCGCCGTTGAACGGATTGACCATGCCGCCGGAATCGCCGACCAGCAGGACCCCGTCCCGGTAGTGCGGGGTGCGACTGAAACCCATCGGCAGCGCACTACCGCGCACCGGCCCGGTCGCGTTCTCCTCGAGGAAACCCCATTCGGGCGGCAGCGCCGCCAGCCAGCGACGCAGCAGATCCTGGTAGTTGGTGTTCTGGAAGGCGCTGGTCGTGTTGAGCAGACCCAGGCCCACGTTGCTGGTGCCGTCACCCACGCCGAAGATCCACCCATAGCCGGGCAGCAGCCGGCTCTCCCGCGGCCGGCCCTCCCACAGTTCCAGATGGGACTCGAGGTGATCGTCGTGAGTGCGGGTGCTGCGGTAGTAACGGCGCACCGCGACGCCGAGCGGCCGGTCCTCCCTGCGGCGGATGCCCATCGCCAGGGCGATCCGCGCGCTGTTGCCATCGGCCGCGACGACAAGCGGCGCCCGGTAGGTCACCGGCTCACGGTCGGGACCCGTGCGGGCCCGCACGCCGACCACCCGGCCGCTGCGCTCGTCCACCAGCGGACCGGTGACGGAGGTGCTCTGCGACAGCCGCGCCCCCGCCTTCTCCGCGTGCCGGGCGAGCAGTTCGTCGAAGTCGAGCCGGGGCCGGACCAACCCGTAGCCCGGCCAGTTGGCCAGCTCCGGCCAGGGCAGTTCAAGACGGACGTTGCCGCCGACGATGCGCAGCCCCCGGTTACGCGCCCACCCGGCGGATTCGGACGTGTCGATGCCCATCTCGACCAGACTGCGCACCGCGCGCGGGGTCAGCCCGTCACCGCAGACCTTCTCCCGCGGGAAGGCAGTCTTCTCCAGCAACAGGACGTCCAGCCCGGTGCTGGCCAGATGGTAGGCGGCCGAGGAACCGCCCGGACCGGCACCGACCACGATGACGTCGGCATCGACCGTCCCGCTGCCGCCGCCGCCATCGGTGCCTGCCGTCGCCATCGCCACCCGCACTCCGGATCCTGGTCGGGATCCTGGTCGCTACCCGCTCGTGAAATTCTTCACGAGCACCCCCGGCGAGTGTAGGCCCTACGCAGGCCAATCGCACCAACCAGGACGCGGAGATGGCAGGACGAGTCGAATACGAACACCGGATGACCACGGCCAGCAACAACGATCACCAGGGGGCAGGTTTCACGACCCTGACCGTCCTCCTGCGAGCTGTATAATCTGCGCCCGCTCGGCCGAGCTAGTCCGCGTGGCCGCGGTGTAGGGCGACGACGCCGCCCGTGAGGTTGCGCCAGCTCACCCGGGTCCAACCGGCCTCGCGCAACAGGTCCGCAAGGTCGGCCTGCGCCGGCCAGGCCCGAATCGACTCCGCCAGGTAGACATACGAATCGGGGCTGCTGCTGACCGCCCGAGCCACCCGCGGCAGCGCCCGCATCAGGTACTCCAGATAGACGGTGCGCCACGGCGCCCACACCGGCCGGGAGAACTCGCACACGACGAGGACGCCCCCCGGCCTGGTCACCCGACGCAGCTCCGTGAGGCAACGCCGGGTGTCGGCCACGTTGCGCAGCCCGAAGGAGATCGTCACCCGGTCGAAGGTCGCGTCGGCAAAGGGCAGCGCCAGCCCGTCCCCCGCCGACAGCAGCACCCGTCCCGCCGGTGCGTCAAGCGGTCGCCCGGCCAGCCGCCGCTGCCCCTCGCGCAGCATGCCGAGCGAAAAGTCGCAGGCCACCACGTCGGCCCCTGCCTCGGCGAAGGCCCGCGACGACGTCGCGGTACCGGCCGCCAGATCCAACACCCGCTGCCCGGGCCGCAGCTCCAGCGCGGTCGCCGCGGCCCCCCGCCAGATCCGGTCGAGGCCGCCGCTGAGCACGGCGTTGGTCAGGTCATAGCGCCCGGCGACCCCGTCGAACATCGCCGCGACCTCGTGCGGCTGTTTGTCCAGCCCGGGGCGGCTCACCGCGCCACCGGCTCGAGCCCGGCGAGCGCGGTCGGCGCGGCAGCCCGAGCCGCCCGCTCGGCCTCGTCCCAGTCGGTGGCCTCGCCCACCTGCCGCAGCATCGCCCGGGTCGTCTCATCGCACAGTGCCCCGGCGACTCCCGCCGCGTACAGCTCGCGGGCGCGTATCCCCAGGCCGGCGGCGACGGCATGCTCGGTCTCCAGGTCGGTGCCGAACATCGCCGGATCGTCGGTGCCCAGCGAGCAGGCCACCCCCGCAGCCCGCAGCACCGTCAGCGGATGTTCGGCCAGCGTCGCCACCGACCGGGTACGCAGATTCGACACCGGACACACGTCCAGCACCACCGCCTCGTCCGCAAGGCGCCGCACGAGCGCCGGATCCTCGATCGCCCGAATCCCATGGCGGATCCGCCGGGCCCCGAGCGCGTCCAGCGCTCCCCGCACCGACTCGGCCCCCGCCGTCTCCCCCGCATGTGGAACGGCGGCCAGCCCCGCGTCCCACGCCCGCGCGAAGACCGGTGCGAACGGCTCCGGCGGATACCCCGCCTCCGGCCCGCCGAGCCCGAGCCCGACGATGAGCCGCTGCGGATCACGCTCGGCGAACCGCGCCGACCAGTCGGCCACCTCCATCGCCGCGTCCACCGGCAGAACCCGGTCAATGTCCGGCGTCAGCCGCACCTCGACGCCGTAGCGCTGCCGGGCCTCGATCGCCCCGTCAAGGTAGCCGTGGAAGATTTCCTCGACCCGCACCCCACGGTGCACCCGGTACCAGGGCGAGAAGATGCCCTCCACGTAGCAGGCGCCGGCCGCCGCCGCCTGCGCGGCGTACTCGACGACCACCTGCCGGAAGTCGGTCTCGGTCCGCATCACGTTCGTCGTCATGATCCAGACCTGGATGAAATGGTCGAAGTCGCGGAACCGGTAGAGCTCCGCGAGCTCCGCCACCGTGCGCACCGGCAGCGCCTCGTTGTTGCGCCGGGCCATCGCCAGCAGGGTCGCCGGCCCCACCGTGCCTTCCAGGTGGACGTGCAGCTCGATCTTCGGCCCGGTGGCCGCGGGGGCCACCGTCACGTGGTGCTGACCAGCGGCAGCGCCGTCGAGGAGAAGTGCGAGGCGACCCGATCGTCGACCGGGTCATCCGCCGGGTCACGATGGACGACCAGATGCCGGTAGAGCGTGTCGCGCTGCGCCGGAATGCGCCCGGCGGTGCGGATCAGCGAGATCAGCTCCGACCGGTTCGTCCGGTGGCGTGCCCCGGCCGCGGACACGACGTTCTCCTCCAACATCACCGACCCGAGATCGTCCGCTCCCATGTGCAGGGTCAGCTGGCCGACCTCCTTGCCGGTGGTCAGCCAGGAGCCCTGCAGGTGCGCGATGTTGTCGAAGAACAACCGGGCGACGGCGACCATCCGCAGGTACTCCAGCGTCGTCGCCTGGGTGCGCCCGCCCAGGTGGTTGTTCTCCGGCTGGTACGTCCACGGGATGAACGACCGGAAGCCCCCGGTCCGGTCCTGCACCTCGCGGATCATCCGCAGATGCTCGATCCGCTCGGCATTCGTCTCTCCGGTGCCCATCATGAACGTGACCGTCGATTCGACACCCAGGGTGTGCGCCGTCTCCATCACCGACAGCCACACATGGCCGGGCTCCTTGAGCGGGGCGATCGCCCGCCGGGGACGCTCGGTGAGGATCTCCGCACCCGCGCCGGCGAAGCTGTCCAGCCCCGCGTCCCGCAGCCGGATGATGGCCTGCTCGACCGTGATGCCCGAGGTGCGGGAGATGTGCATGACCTCGCTGGCGCCCAGCGAGTGCAGTGTGAGCTGCGGGTACGCCGCCTTGATCGACGAGAAGGCCTGCTCGTACCACTCGATGCCGAACTCTGGATGGTGCCCGCCCTGCAGCATGATCTGGGTCGCCCCGAGCTCGACCGCCTCACCGCACTTGACGACCAGGTCGTCGACCTCGCGGACCCAGCCCTCCGCATGCTTCGGCGGCCGGAAGAACGCACAGAACCGGCAGGCCGTCACGCAGACGTTCGTATAGTTGAT
Organism: Frankia sp. R82; assembly: GCF_023716925.1. Taxonomy (GTDB): domain Bacteria; phylum Actinomycetota; class Actinomycetes; order Frankiales; family Frankiaceae; genus Frankia. The sequence continues at coordinate 6,092 of NZ_JAMQQG010000092.1, read as the reverse complement.
GTTCCGGTCGATGATGTACGTGGCGATCCCGTCGGGATAGCGCCGCCGCCGCACCGTGTCCGCCGCCTTACCAAGCGCATGCAGCGGTGCACGTGTGTAGATCAGCAGAGCCTCTTCGGGCGAGATCCGCCCGCCATCGGCCGCCCGATCAAGGATCTCGCGGATCTCGCGGGTCGCACTCCCCCCGCCACCGCCGTCCCGACCTACCGGAATCCCGCCGTCGCCATCCACAACACTCACTCCAGGATCCTACGACCTGCCCTACCGCCGACGGACCCGATCACACCCGCACCCGCAAGCGTAACGGACGGCCACCGCGGACGGTTCCGCGGAACCGGTTTCCCTTACCCATCCCGCCCACTCTGTCACCTACCGCCCGCCCTGCCACCTCCCGCCCGTTCTGTCACCGCAAGCGACGATTTCCTGCGACGCGCTCCGCAGCCACAAACGCCGGACGGTTCCGCGGAACCGCGTTCCACCCGGATCGCCGACAGCTGCAACCAGTCGAAAACCTGTTCGAAAAACTTCGCTCAGAAGGTCGAAAACCGAGACCGCGCGTGAGACACTAGAGCTGTCAGCAACACCCGCTGCTCACCCCTGAACCGGTGACGACGATGACAGCCACGCCCTGTCCCTCCGCCGACTTCGACGCCGAACACGCCCCACTCGACGAGATCGCGCGGGCCCTGCGCCGCTGGTCGACCCGCATGGCCGCCGACAGCCACACCTGGCTTTGCACCCTCGCCGCCTTCGACCGTCGCAAAGGCTGGACCGGCCTCGGCATCCGGTCCTGCGCCCACTGGCTGGCCCTGCACTGCGGTCTGGACCTTCGCACCGCTCGCGAACACCTCGCCACCGCCCACGCTCTGATCCGCCTGCCTGCCATCAACGCCGCAGCCGCCGCCGGCCAGCTGTCCTACTCCAAGCTGCGCGCCCTCACCCGCGTCGCCACCCCTGCCAACGAGATCACCTGGCTGCAGCGCGCCCTCGCCAACACCGCCAGCCGCCTCGAGCGCCTCGTCTCCCGCCACCGTCAGCAGAACGCCGACCCCACCAAGCTCCGCAACGCCCGCAGCCTCGCCCTGCACACCAACCCTGACGGCACCATCCGACTGAAGGCCACCCTCTCCCCCGACGACGCCGCCACCCTTGTCGCCGCCCTCGACGCAGCCCTATGCAGCCTCGACGGTGACGACAGCCCCACCGGCGACCACGAACTCGCCGACGGGGAACTCGCCGACGGGGAACTCGTCCACGCGCCCCGCGTGCGAGCCCGCGACGCCGATGCCCTCATCGCCCTCGCCGAGGCGTTCCTCCATCACAACGCCCCCGCCCTGCAGGACTCCCCGCACACCCTCACGATCCACTTCACCGCCCCCGGCCACGACGCCCCACAGTCCCAACAGGAGGAGCCCCGCACGGCACCCGATGCCGATGAGGCACAGCAACAGAGGCAGAACAGCCCGCGCAGCCGGTTTCCCGCCGCAACCGCCTCCGTCCTCGGCTGGGGCATCGGACTACCCCCCGCCATGGTCAGCCGCCTCGGCTGCGACGCCATGATCCGCACGCTGGTCAGCGACCTCCACGGCAACCCACTACACCTCGGCCGACGCCGCCGCCTGCCCACCCGCCGCCTACGCGACGCCGTCTACATCCGCGACCAGGGAATCTGCCAGTTCCCCTCCTGCGACCACACACGATGGCTGCACATCCATCACTGCAACGAGTGGCACACCGACAACGGCGAAACCAACATCGAATCTCTCCTGCTCATCTGCGGCACCCACCATCGCGCCATCCACGACCATGGCCTCGCCGTCCACCGCCACCACGACGGCACCATCACCGTCCGCGCCCCCGACGGACAGAGCCTGCACAGCACCCCCCCGACCAGCCCACCCGCCCCCACCATCACCAACCTCGACGCCCTCACCCTTCACGACGACCCCTGAAAAGCGGGCATACGCAAGGTGACGTATGCCCGCTTGAGGTGAATCGAGGTGTGTCCGGGGCTCAGGTACCCGGACGTGTCTCCGGGCCAGCGCTTCCGGCACCGGGAGTCACGTCCGTCTCATAGCCGTTGGTCGGCATCGCGGGCGGGTTCTGGCCCGCCGGCGGCGGGCCGCCCGAGGCGGGGCTGTGCTGACCATGGCTACGGGTGCGACTGGTGACCTTCTGCTGCATTTGCTTGATCTTCTGGCGGTTTTCGGGCTTGGTCGCCGCCGCCTTGGCCTTGTCGACCATCTCCTTGGTCTTCGGGCTGTGCAGAAAATCGTTGATCTTGGTTGTAATGCTCGCCATGATGTCGGTGTACCTGTCCGACGGCAGGTTTACGCCTGCCGGGATGCATCCTGCGGGCAACGGCACTAACCGGCCGAGGAGCCGGTGAAGGTGTCCTTCGCCTGGTTCCACCACTTGTCCACGTCATCGTTGAAACCGTTTTGGACCGAGGTGGTCGCCTTGTCCCACAACCGGGTGCGCTGCGCGTCGACCATCGAGGCGATCTGGTCCGCAGCGGAGAGCAGCAGAAGAACGAGCAGGACGAAGATGATCGTCCGCTTGAACGGGATCCGCAACCGCAGGCGACGCCGACGGCGAGGTTCAGGTTGGGCCGGGCGATAGGGCTGGGCCGGCTGATGAGGCTGGGCCGGCTGATAGGGCTGGGCCGGTCTGGCCGGATAGGGGGCCGGAGCAGGCCTGCGGTCGGCGGCGGGGCGGGCGGGTGGCGCCGGAGCGGGTGGGGGCGGGGCAGCCGGGACGCGGGGGGTCGGACGGGGTGGTGGCTGCTGGTCCTCGTATTCGACGAAGCCGCCGCGACGGCGGCGGCGGTTCGGCGCGGCGAAGTCGTCGGCGCCTCTGGGCGGCGACGGCGTGGCGGGGTCCTCCCACCAGTTGCGCTGCTCGCTGGTGCGGGCGATCCGGGTCGGCTCCGGCCGCCTGTTCGCGGCAGCGGCAGCGGCAGCGGCGCCACGGCCGCTTGGCCAGGTGCCGTTCAGGGCGGTGGCGGCGGCGGTGGTGGTGGTGGCCCGCGCCTCACCGCCGGCAGGGAGGTCGTTGCCGAGCAGCATGAACAGCAGGCGCTCGCTGGAGGGCCGGGCCCGCGGGTCGCGGGCCAGCGCGGCACGCACCACGGGAGCGAGATCGGTGGGGATGTCTTGCAGGTCGGGCCGGCCGTGCAGGATCTTCTCGGCCATCTGCTGGTAGGTGCCCTCGCCGTAGGGGTGGCCACCGATCGCGGCGTAGCCGACGACCAGACCCCAGGCGAAGACGTCCACGGCCGGGCCGAGGGGCAGGGCGCCGTCCATCTGTTCGGGGGCCATCCAGCCGACCGAGCCGAGCACGAAGCCGGTCTGGGTTCGGCCCTGTGCCGCGTCCAGCGCCCGGGCGATGCCGAAGTCGATCACACGGGGGCCGGAGAAGGAGAGCATCACGTTGCTCGGTTTGAGGTCGCGGTGCACGATGCCGGCCCGGTGGATCGCGGTCAGCGCACTGGCCACGCCGATCGCGACACCCTGCAGCGTCGACAGCGACAGCGGGCCGGAGGCCTCGATCTCCTCGTCGAGACGGACACCGTCGATGTACTCGGTGACCAGGTAGGGGCTGCGCGCGTCGGGGTCGGCGTCGAGTACCTGGGCGGTGCAGAACGGGGCGACCCGGCGGGCCGCGTCGACCTCGTCGCGGAAGCGGGCCCGGAACTCGGGGTCGGCCGCCAGACTCGAACGGATGATCTTCAGGGCGACGTCGGCCCCGCCGGGCGAGCGGGCGAGGTAGACGGTTCCCATCCCGCCCTCGCCCAGGCGGCGCACGATGCGGTAGGCGCCGATGACGGTCGGGTCATCGGGGCCCAGCAGGTCGCCCCTGGTCACACTCGCGGACCGGCGCCGGTCCGTCGATCGATCCACGCTTCCACGCTAGCCCCCTCGGGCCGCGCCGCGCCGACATCTGTCCGTCATCCGACCGGTGGGGCCGGGCCGGCATGTCCGGCAGGATGGGACTGGCCCAGCCGTGTCGAAGGAGGACCGTGATGCCCGATCTGGACATGCTGATCATCGGGGCGGGGCCGGTGGGGCTGTTCGGGGCGTACTACGCGGGGTTCCGTGGGATGTCGGTGGCGGTGATGGACGCGTTGCCGACGGTCGGTGGGCAGATCACCGCGATGTACCCAGAAAAGATGATCTACGATGTGGCCGGGTTTCCCGCGGTGCGCGGGCGGGAGCTGGTCGAGGCGCTCGTCGCCCAGGCCTCGCCGTTCGCGCCGACCTACCTGCTCGGCCGGCAGGCGATGGAGCTTGCGGCCGAGACGGAGGCGGTCGTGGTGACCGACGCCTCCGGTGGGCGGGTGCGGGCGCGGGCCGTCGTGGTGACCGGCGGGATCGGGGCGTTCGCGCCGAAGCCGCTGGCCGGAATGGCCGGGCGGCTCGGGCGGGGGCTTTCGTACTTCGTGCCGCGGCCGGAGGAACATGCCGGGCGCGATGTCATCGTCGCCGGTGGCAGTGACAGCGCGGTCGACTGGGCCCTGGCGCTCGCGCCGGTCGCCCGGTCGGTGACCCTGGTGCACAAGCGCGAGCAGTTGCGGGCGCACCCGGCGGCGCTGGCCCGGCTCGAGGCGTCCGAGGTGGAGGTGCGCACGCTCACCGACATCGCCGCGGTGCACGGGGACGACTGGGTCGAGAAGGTGGAACTGGTCGATGCCCGCGACGGCGCCCGGCAGCTGCGGCCCGCGCAGGCCATCGTCGCGGCGCTCGGTTTCGCCACCGATCTCGGACCGCTGACGCGCTGGGGGCTCACCGTGGTGCGGCGGCGGATCATCGTCGACCAGGCGATGGCGACCGGGGTGGCGCGGGTGTTCGCCGCCGGCGATGTCGTCGACTATCCCGGCAAGGTCCGTCTGATCGCCACCGGGTTCGGCGAGGTGGCGACCGCCGTCAACAACGCCGCCCCTGTCGTCGACCCGGGCGCGAAGGTCTTCCCAGGCCATAGTTCTGACGACGGCGCAGACTAGGGTCATGCGCGGACTTCTGGTGATCGGCCACGGCTCCCGGCGGGGGGAGGCAAATGCCACCGTCCGTGAGCTGGCCCGCCGGCTGGCCGACGAACAGGGCGAAGAACAGCACGGGGCCCGGCGCTGGGGACCGGTGGAGGCCGCGTTCCTGGAGGTGAGCCACCCCGACATCGCCGAGGGTTACGATGCGCTGGCCGCGGCCGGCTGCACCGAGATCATCGCCTATCCGTTCTTCCTGTTCGACGGCAACCACACCCATCGCGACATCCCCGCGGCGCTGGACGTGGCGCGCGAGCGCCATCCGGCGACCCGCTGGGTGCTGTCCGAGCCGCTGGGCCTGCACGCCTGCGTCGTTGCGGCCGTCCGAGCCCGGTTGGAGGACACCCTCAGTGGCCTTGTCCACGCCGCCGGGGTCAGTCCGGCCGGCCGCGACTGATGGCCACGAAGTCGGCGACGGCGGCGGCGAGTGGGTGGACACCGGGTTCGGCCGGGACGATGTCAACGCGGATTCCCGCGGCCTCGCAGGCCTCGGCGCTGCGGCGGCCCATCGCGGCGACCAGCAGGTCGGGCGGCAGCGGGCCGTAGAGCTGTGCGGTGCTGCGCACGGCGGTCGACGAGGCGAAGGCGGCGACGTCGAAATCGCCGTGGCGCAGTTCCTCGGCGATGCGCGGGTCGGGCTCGGCGTTGACGTCGGCGAGCAGGGTCATCCGCCGTACCGACCAGTCCTGTTCGTCCGGACCCGGCTCGGCGGAGGCCACCGCAAGCACCGAGGCGGGCAGATTACGCAGTCCGTCCCGGGGGATGGAGGAAAGGCCCAGGGCGTCCAGGGCGTCGCGGACCTGCGAGCTGGCCGCGACGAGGGTCTGGCCGGCCAGGGCCCGGACGTCGGTGCCGGCCGCCCGCAGCAGGCTGACCAGCGCGGCGACCTCGTCGGGGTGGGCGAGCAGAATCGCGGTTGCGCCGTCCAGGACGGTCAGCAGGGACGCCGCAGCATTGCTGGCGGGGGCGGGCCGGGCGACGACCGTCTCCACCGCGTCCGCGCCGAGCGCCCGCAGCCGGCGGGCCAGCAGACCGGGGCGTGGGCGGGTCC